>NZ_JBHUZJ010000013.1:0-149580 GCF_042667685.1 Streptomyces sp. NPDC057302
CCACCCACCGTTTTCCCCCTTTGGGTGGGCCCCTCCCCCCCCCCGCCCCCGCGGGCCAAGGGGGGGGGGGGGGGGCCCACCCCCGCCGCGAAGCGGCGGCTCGGGTCCGCTGGGCCAGGCCGGTGCGAGGGGGGCATGAGGCGCCTCGCCAGGGGAAATCCGGTTGCTCCGCGGGCCCCGCTCCGCCGACCATGGCTGCTCGTGGCCCTCTCCTCCGTTCTGCCCGACCTCTCCCCCTGGCGCTCCACGCGTGACTTCCGACTGCTCTGGGTCCAGGGGCTCGTCACCACCTTCGGCAGCTTCATGGCCCTGGTCGCGCTGCCGTTGCAGATCAAGGACCTCACCGACTCGCCGCTGGCGGTCGGGGCGATGGGCGCGGTCGAGCTGGTGCCGCTGATCGTCTTCGGCCTCTACGGAGGCGCGCTGGCCGACGCGGTCGACCGGCGCAAGGTGATCCTCCTGACCGAGGCGGGGCTCGGCCTGCTGGCGGCCGTGCTGCTCGTGAACGCGCTGCTCCCCGAGCCGCTGCTGTGGCCGCTCTACGTCGTGGCCGCCGGAGTCTCCGCGCTCGCGGGGCTCCAGCGCCCCGCGCTCGACTCCCTGATGGCCCGCATCGTGCCGCACGACCAGCTCATCGCCGCCACCGCGCTCAACTCACTGCGCTGGAACGTCGGCGCGATCGCCGCCCCCTCGCTGGCGGGCGTCGTCGTCGCCTACGCCGGGCACGCACCCGCGTACGCGGTGACGGTGGTCTCCTTCGCCGTCTCCGTGGCCCTGTGCGCCCGCATCGCACCGGCGCCCGCCGCGCACGACGCGGAGAAGCCGTCCCTGCGGGGCCTCGCGGAAGGCGCGCGGTACGCGTGGTCGCGGCCGGTGCTGCTGGGCACGTACGCGATCGACATGGCGGCGATGTTCTTCGCGTTCCCGAACACGATCTTCCCGTTCCTCGCGGAGGACCTCGACGCCCAGTGGTCGCTCGGCCTGATGTACGCGGCCGGGGCGGTCGGCTCGCTGCTGCTCAGCCTGACCAGCGGGTGGACCTCGCGGGTGCGACGGCACGGGCTGCTCGTCGTGTTCGGGGCGGCGGGGTGGGGCCTGGCGATCACCGCCGCCGGGTGGTTCGGCAACGTATGGCTGGTGCTCGTGTGCCTGGCCCTGGCCGGCGCGGGCGACATGCTCAGCGGGCTCGGCCGCTCCACGATCTGGAACCAGACGATCCCGGACGAGCTGCGGGGCAGGCTCGCCGGCATCGAGGTGCTCTCCTACAGCGTCGGCCCGCAGCTCGGCCAGGTCCGCGCGGGGGCGGCCGCCGGCTGGACCGGCACCCGCAGCGCGATCTGGTCGGGCGGCCTCGCCTGTGTCGCCTCGGTCGCCGCGCTGACGGCGGTGCTGCCGAAGCTGCTCTCGTACGACGCGAGCACCGACGAGGACGCGCTCCGGCGCCGGGAGATGTCCACGCCGACCGGCTGACGCCGGTGGCGGCGTGCCCGGCGGCGGATCAGGCGCCGCCCCCCTCGCCCCGGGCGTCCTTGTCGTGCCACTTCGGGTCGGTCTCCCACTCCAGGTTCCGCTCGGCGGCGGTCTCCATCGCGCGCTGGGCCTCCTCGCGCGACGCGTAGGGCCCGAAGCGGTCCTTGCCGGGGCAGTCGGGGCCTTCCTCCACCGTCTGGTGCTCCAGGCAGTAGTACCACTCGCCCGGCTTTCCGACCGTCCGCTTCTTGAACAGCGCCATGGCCCGCTCCTCTTCTCAGTACCGCTGGATCCCGCTCTCTCTTCGCCATGCTGCCCCACGACCGCTGGTTAGACTCGCTGGCATGTCTGGCCAGTCACTGCTCGTCCCAGGGGAGCTCTCCCCCATCCGCCCCGTTCCGGGAAACATCAGGCGCCCGGAGTACGTGGGGAAACCCGCGCCCACCCCGTACACGGGGCCAGAGGTGCAGACCCCCGAGACCATCGAGCTGATGCGCACCGCGAGCCGTATCGCCGCGCGCGCGATGGCCGAGGCCGCCAAGCACATCGCGCCGGGGGTGACCACCGATGAGCTGGACCGCGTCGCCCACGCGTACATGTGCGACCACGGCGCCTACCCCTCCACGCTCGGCTACCGCGGCTTCCAGAAGTCGCTGTGCACCTCGGTCAACGAGGTCATCTGCCACGGCATCCCGGACTCCACCGTCCTGAACGACGGCGACATCATCAACCTCGACGTGACCGCGTACATCGGCGGGGTGCACGGCGACAACAACGCGACGTACCTGGTCGGGGACGTCGACGAGGAGTCCACGCTCCTCGTGGAGCGGACCCGCGAGTCCCTCGACCGCGCCATCAAGGCGGTCAAGCCCGGCCGCCAGATCAACATCATCGGCCGCGTCATCGAGTCGTACGCCAAGCGGTTCGGCTACGGCGTCGTCCGCGACTTCACCGGCCACGGCATCAACACGTCCTTCCACTCCGGCCTGATCGTCCCGCACTACGACAGCCCGCACGCGACGACCGTGATCAAGCCCGGCATGACGTTCACCATCGAGCCGATGCTGACGCTCGGCACGTACGAGTACGACATGTGGGAAGACGGCTGGACGGTGGTGACGAAGGACCGCAAGCGGACCGCGCAGTTCGAGCACACGCTCGTGGTGACGGACACCGGGGCAGAGGTCCTCACGCTCCCCTGAGCCCGGGGCTTCGCCTTCGCGCTTGATCTTCACGCATCAGTGGGTGCCGAAGCGGGTAGCTTTTTTACCGACAGGACGTCGGGAACCAGTTGACTTAGGTAAGCCTAACTTGGATGATCGGTGCAGGCGACGCCGGTTCCGGCCGGTTCCCGTCTTTCTTCGGCTTTCTTCGGCTTCGGAGGTCCCTCATGGATCCGTTCTCCACGGTCATCCGCACCGCGTCGCACGAGCAGCACACGGAGGCCGAGACCTCGACGTTCATGAGCGACCTCCTCGGCGGCAGGCTGGGTGTCGACGCGTACGCGCGCTACACGGAACAGCTGTGGTTCGTGTACCGCGCCCTCGAGGAGGGCGCGGCGGCGCTGAAGGACGATCCGGTCGCCGGACCGTTCATACAGCCCGAGCTGTTGCGCGTCGCGGAGCTGGAGCGGGACCTCGCGCACCTGCGGGGCGCGGGCTGGCAGGCCTCGGCCGCACCGCTGCCCGCCACGGCGGCGTACGCGGCGCGGGTCGCGGAGTGCGCCCAGGAGTGGCCGGGGGGTTACGTGGCCCACCACTACACCCGCTACCTCGGCGATCTCTCCGGCGGCCAGATCATCCGCGGCAAGGCGGAGCAGACGTGGGGGTTCGCCCGCAAGGGCGACGGGGTCCGCTTCTACGTCTTCGAGTCGATCTCCAACCCGGCCGCGTTCAAGCGGGGCTATCGGGAGCTGCTGGACGGGCTCGGCGAGGTCGTGTCCGACGAGTTGGAGCGGCAGCGGATCGTGGACGAGTGCAAGCGCGCTTTCGCTTTGAATACCGGGGTGTTCCGTGAGCTGGGCGAGGAGTTCCCGCTGTCGGCTTGAAATCCGCCCGTCCGGCGGTTGAGGACGAGCTCGGCGGAGCCGGTGATGACGGTACGCACGAGGCCCTCGCGCCGAGCGAGTCTTCGGGAAGGGGCGGGGTTGGGGAAATGAACCGCCGGAGGCAGAACCTCAGCCCCCACCCCACCGCACCCGTCCCCCCACCTCGATCAACCCACCCGGCGCCGGCGCCGCGAGGATCTGCGACCCGCGCCCCTGCGTGATGTTCAACGCCCGGCCCAGCTCCGCGCACAACAGCAGCGCCGCCGCCCCCGTGGCCTCATCCTCCCGGATGCCGTCATCACGCCCGGGAAAGCCCCGGGCCCGCACCCGCCCGCCCGCCTCGTCCTCCCAGGCCCACGCGTAGACCCACTCCCCCGGCGGAGGCACCGCCAACGCGTCCACCTCGGCCGGGCTGGCGTACGCGCGCAGGGTCCGGCCCGGCGCCCACTCCGCGCGCGCCGCGATCCAGCTGAACTCCCCGTCCTGGCGGGCCTCCACCACGCCCGCGGGCGTGACGAGTTCAGGGACGTCGAGCAGCCAGGACGTACCGACGCAGGGGTGCCCGGCGAAGGGGAGTCGCAGCGTGGGGGTGTAGATGTCGATGACCCCGCGCTCGGGGTCGTCGACGAACACCGTCTCGCTGAAGCCGAGCTTCCCCGCGAGTTCCTGCCGCTCGTCCCGCCCGGGAACGCGGGCCCCGTCGCGCACGACACCCAGCTCATTGCCGTGCCGACCGTCGGGCCCGCAGAAGACTCGCAGGACGTCGAGTCCGTCAAGTAGTTCTGTCACCCGGGCATTCAAACATCCTCAGGAAGTACGGCGCCGGGCCACGAAGACCGCTCCCGCGCCCGCCACGACGATCGCGCCCGCCGTTCCGAGCAGCGCGCCCGTCGGCACCGACGCACCGGTGGACGCCATGGAGCCGCCCGTACCGCCGCCGACCGTGCCGCCGAGGTCGGACGAACCGCCGCCGGTGGAACCGCCGGTGGAGCCACCGGCGGAGCCGCCGCTGCCGCCCGGCAGAGCAGCCCCGTCGGCGACCGCCAGAGCCACCGTCACCGGGTCGATCGCGTCGCCCGCCTTGTAGCCGGACGGCGCGTCCTCGCTCTCGAACTGCTTCGCGCCCGCCGCGGTGAACGCCGCCGGGACCTTGTCGAGCACGACGACGTCGTTCTTCGCCGTGTACGACGCCTTGGAGAGGTCGAGCGTCGCGAACTTCACGTCGTTGTTGGTGCCCTTGGGGGTGGTCACGTCCACGGTCAGCGTGCCCTTGGTGCCGTTCGCGGCCACCTTGATGTCGCTGAACTTCATGTCGATGCCGTGCGCCTTGTACTGGAAGCGGACGGCGCCGCCGAAGGACGCGTTCAGCTTCTTCGCGTCGCTGTCCACGTCGCCCTTGGCGTACGGGAAGTCGTAGCCGCTGCCGCTCTTCTTGGCGCCGCCGGAGAGCGTGGCGCCGCCGCCGGACTCGATGTACCGGCGGAAGGTCTCCTTCACGCCCCAGCCGAGCGAGCCGTCGTGGACCTCGCCCGCGGGCTGCCCGGTGCCGGACGTCGGCTTCGGGGTCCCGGTGGCCGTGCCCGTCGGCTTCGGGGTCCGGGTGGGCTTCTCGGTCGGCTTGGGCGTCTGGGTGGGCTTGTCCGTCGGCTTGGGCGTCTCGGTCGGCTTGTCGGTCGGCTTGTCCGTCGGGGCGCCGCCCGGCTTCACCGAGAGGGTGGCCGGGTCGAGCTTGTCGCCCTCCTTGTACATGCCGTTGAACGCCTTGGCGCCGTCCGCCGTCAGCGTGGCCGGGATGTCCTTGTAGGTCATCGCGCCGCCCTCCCCCGTGCCGGGCCTGATGCCGGTCAGGTCGAGCTTGGCGAGGTCGATGTCGTTCTGGGCGGTGCCGTTGAGGCTGACGTCGGCCTTGATGGCGCCGGTCGTGCCCTTGGTGCTGACCTTCACGTCGGCGACCTTGATGTCGAAGGCGTGGGCCGTCGAGGAGAAACGGACGCTGCCCTTGAAGGCGACATCCGTGGCGTGCGTCCCGGTGTCGTACGTCCCCTTGCCGTCGGTGAAGGTGAACACACCGTTGCCGGCGGCCTGCTTGGCGCCGTCCGTGGCCTCGATCTTGCCCGCGGCCATGCCCGTGACGTACTTGCGGAACGACTCCTTGAAGCCCCAGTCCAGCGTGCCGTCCTTCAGTTCCATCTTCGGCGCCGCGGCGCCTTCGCTGTCCGCGGCGAGCGCCGGAAGGGTCAGGGCGGTCGCGCCGAGCGTGACCGCGGTCGCGACGGCTGCCGCGAGGGTTATGGGACGACGGTTGGCGGCCATGGTCAGGCTTCTCCTTGAGAGATGGGTAGGAAAGCAAGTGGTGAGCACAGGGGTGTGCGAGCCGTGAGGGTCAGGAGTCCGAGCCGGGCGCGTCGCCCGTCGCCGCACGCTTCTTGCGTACGACCCCGAACGTGACCGCCGCGGCGAGCAGCACCGCCACGCCCGCGCCGATGCCGATCGGCAGAGCGGGCGAGGAGGAGTCGGAGGCGTCCGAAGCGGTGTTCTCGGTCTGCAGCCCGGTGGCCTTCTTCGCCTGCGGTGTCGGACTCGCGGAGGAGCCGAGGTCCGGCAGCGCGGGCAGTTCCGCGTCGGCGTCGAGGCCGACGGCGAGCGAGAGCGGGTCCATGGCGGAGCCCGCCTTGTACATGCCGCCGAACGCCTTGGCGCCGTCGGCGGTGAGCTTGGAGGGCACTTCGGTGAGGGAGACGAGCCCGTCCTTAGGCTTCAGCTCCTCGGCCGCGAAGGTGATCAGCGGGGCGTTCTTGAGCGTGACGCCCTTGCCGTCCTTGCTGCCCTTACTCTCCGAGCCCTTGCTGCGGACGTCCGCCGACAGCGTGCCCTTGCCGTCCTTCACCTCGACGGCGACCTTGCTCAGCGCGAGGTCCAGGCCGTGCTCACCGGTGAAGCGCACCGCGCCCGCGAAGTCCGCGTCCAGGGTCTGCTTCTTCTTGTCGTACGTCCCCTCGCCCTGGGGGAAGCGGAAGAGCGCGCCCCCGTCCTGGGCCCCGGCGGACAGCTTCCACTCACCCTTGGCGATGGAGCCGGTGACGTACTCCCGGAAGGTGCGGCGCACGCCCCAGTCGACGGCGGCGTCCTCGATCCGCCCCGCTTTCGCTTTCCCCTTCTCGGACTCCGGGGACTTGGACGGCTTCGGCGCGGGCTTCTTCGACGCCTTGTCGGAGCCGGGCTTCGCCGCGAGGTCCGTCGACAGGCTCACCCGGTCCAGCTCGGTGCCCGCCGTGTAGTACCCGGCGAACGCCTTGGCGCCCTGGGAAGTGAGCGTCGCGGGGAGGTTGTTGAGGGCGATCGGGCCCGCGCCGCCCGTCATGTCGATGCCGGACATGCCGAGGCTCGCGAGCGGCACCTGGGCGCTGGTCGTGACCTTGCCCGTGCCCTTCTCCTTGCTGACCATGTCGGCGTAGAGCGTGCCGGAGCCGCCGGAGATCTTGACGGTGGGGCGGCTGATGGTGAGGTCCAGCTCGTACGAGCCGCCCTTCTTGTGCCCGAGGAAACGCACCCCGCCCGAGAACCCGGCGCTGAACGCCCCGCTGTCCGGGTCGTACGAGCCCTTCGCCGAGTGGAAGCGGAACTGGCTGCCGCCGACCGTGGCGGCCCCGCCCCGCAGCGTCGAACTCCCCTGGGCTATCGGACCGGTGACGTAGCTCTGGAAGGAGGATTTGATGCCCCAGTCGAGCCGTCCGCCCTGGACCGTACGGTCCTGCGCGTGTGCGGTGGCCGCCGGCAGCAGTGCTCCGACGAGTGCGGTGAGCACGGCCACGGCTCCGGCGCGGGCGATGGCTCGCGCCTGTCTTGACGACGACATGGGACCCCTCCAGGTGTGGCTAATGAGGTAAGGCTAACCTAAACTACGATCACTCCGGCCGGAACCCCCATCCCGGCCACCCGGGCCCCAGCAGACCCTCAACAGCACGACAGGACGGTGGACTTCGGTGCGTATGCCGCGCTCACTCCGTATCGCCGGCGCGTGGACCGCCGTTCTCGCCCTGGCCCTCACGGGCTGTGGATCATCGGCGGACGGGGGTGACGCGACCTCCCCGAAGGCGAAGGCGGCGGCTTCCGCGCCCGACCGGATCGAGCCGCTGAAGACCCGCCCCGACCCGGCGCTCCCCGCCACCGTCACATCGGCCGACGGCAAGAAGGTCACCGTCGAGGACACGAGCCGCATCGTGCCGCTGACCGGCAGCCTCAGCGAGATCGTCTTCACGCTCGGGCTCGGCGAGCACGTCGTGGCCCGCGACATCACCGCGACCTTCGAGCAGGCGAAGAAGCTGCCGGTGGTGACACGTGCGCACGACGTCTCGGCGGAGAGCGTCCTGTCCCTGAAGCCGACGGTCGTCCTCGCGGACACCTCGACGGGGCCTGCCGAGGCCATCGGCCAGATACGTGACGCGGGCATCCCGCTGGTCGTGTTCGACCCGGCGAAGGGCCTCGACGACGTGGGCCCCCGGATCGACGCGGTGGCCAAGACGCTCGGGGTGCGGAAGTCGGGCGACGAGCTCAGGTCCCGTACGCAGGCGCGCATCGCGAAGGTGCGGGGGGCCATCCCGGCCGCCGCCCGCACCGAGAAGCCCCGCGTCGCCTTCCTCTACCTGCGCGGCTCCGCCTCCGTCTATCTGCTCGGCGGCCGCGATTCCGGCGCGAGTTCGCTCCTGGAGGCGGCGGGAGCGGTCGACGCGGGCAAGGAGTCAGGGCTGCGGAGGGACTTCACGGCGATCACCAGCGAGGCGCTGGCCAAGGCGGCGCCCGACGCGATCCTGGTCATGTCCAAGGGGCTCGAATCCGTGGACGGCGTGGACGGCCTGCTCAAGATCCCGGGTGTCGCCGAGACCCCCGCCGGGCTCGACCGCCGCGTCGTCTCGATCGACGACGGGGTGCTTCTGAACTACGGGCCGCGGACGGACCAGGTCCTGAAGTCTCTGGTGGAGCAGTTGTACGGGAGCGCGAAGTGACCGTCCTGACCAAGCCGGCGGACGGGCAGGCAGCGTCGCAAGAGCCGCGCAAGCCGGGCGGTGGCCGCCGCCGGAGCGCGACCGCCGCGCTGACCGTCGGCCTCGTCGCCGTCCTCGTCGTCCTCTGTCTCCTGTCCGCGGGCATCGGCGCGTACGACATTCCGCTCGGGGACGTCCTCAGCTCCGTACAGCACCGGATCGGTCTCGGCGGGAGCGCGCTCGACCGGGTCGGTGAGAGCGTCCTGTGGAACGTGCGGCTGCCGCGCGTGACGCTCGCGCTGCTCGTCGGGGCGTGCCTCGGCTGCGCGGGGGCGCTCATGCAGGGCGTGTTCGGCAATCCGCTCGCCGAGCCCGGTGTCATCGGGATCTCGGCGGGCGCGGCCGTCGGCGCGGTGGCGTCGATCGCGCTCGGCCTCAGCTTCTTCGGGAACTGGACCGTGACGGTCTGCGCGTTCGTGGCCGGGCTCGCGACCGTGCTTCTCGTGTACGCCCTTTCGCGCGACGGCGGGCGCACGGAGGTCGTCACGCTCATCCTCACCGGGATCGCGGTGAACGCGTTCGCGGGAGCGCTGATCGGGCTCTGCATCTTCTTCGCCGACAACGCGCAGATCACCCAGATCACCTTCTGGCAGCTCGGCTCGCTCTCCGGTGCGACCTGGCCGAAGGTGCTCGCGGTGCTGCCGTGCGCGGTGGCCGGTCTCGCCGTGGCGCCGCTGTACTCGCGGAAGCTGGACCTCCTCGCGCTCGGCGAGCGGCCCGCGCGGCATCTCGGCGTCGACGTCGAGCGGCTGCGGCTCGTCCTGGTCCTGGTGGTGGCGCTGCTGACCGCAGCCGCCGTGGCCGTGGCCGGGATCATCACGTTCGTCGGGCTCCTCGTCCCGCATCTGCTGCGGATGGCGGCGGGGCCCGGCCACCGCTTCCTCGTGCCGGGCAGTGCGCTGGGCGGGGCGGTCGTCCTGGTCGGCGCGGATCTCGCGGCGCGGACGGTGGCGGCGCCCGCGGAGCTGCCGCTGGGGGTGCTCACCGCGCTCTTCGGGAGCCCGTTCTTCTTCTGGCTGCTGCGCAGGACCCGTCGTAAGCAAGGGGGTTGGGCATGATCACGCGGATTGCGGAGCGGCTGTTCCCGTCCGGGCGCGGGCGTGCGCTGCCGGGGGCCGTCGCCCCCGGCGATCCGCTCGCCGAGGCGTCGGAGCTGGTGGTGCGGCTCGGGGGGCGCGAGGTCCTTGCCGGGGTGTCGCTCACCGCGCGGGCGGGCGAGGTGCTTGCCCTGGTCGGGCCCAACGGGGCCGGTAAATCAACCCTGTTGGCCGCGCTCGCCGCCGACCTTCCGGCCGACGAGGGGGTCGTACGCGTCTGCGGGCGGCCCACCACGGCGTGGCCCGCGCGCGAACTGGCCCTGCGGCGGGCCATGCTGCCGCAGTCCGCCGCGCTCTCCTTTCCCTTCGCGGTCGAGGACGTCGTACGGATGGGGCGTGCGCCCTGGGCGGGTACGGCACTGGAGGACGACGACGACCGGATCGTGCGGGAGGCGATGGCCTCGACGGAGGTCGGCGAGTTCGCCGCCCGTCCCTTCTCCGCGCTCAGCGGGGGTGAGCGGGCGCGGGTGGCGCTGGCGCGGGTCCTTGCCCAGCGGGCGCCGCTGCTTCTCCTCGACGAGCCGACCGCCGCGCTCGATCTGCGCCACCAGGAGCTGGTGCTGCGGGTGTGCCGGGAGCGGGCCGCCGCGGGGGACGCGGTGGTGGTGGTGCTGCACGATCTCGGGCTCGCGGGGGCGTACGCGGACCGGGTGGCGGTGTTGCGGGGCGGGGTCGTCGCCGCGGAGGGGGCGCCGGCCGGGGTCTTCACCGGCGAGCTCCTCACCGAGGTCTACCGGCAGCCCGTCGAGGTCTTCCCGCATCCGCGTACGGGTGCTCCGGTGGTGGCGCCGGTGCGGGGGTGAGGCCGCTCTCGGCCCGGGCGACCAACCCCGTTTGACCCGCCCTTTACCACTCCATGAAGCCCCCATCACCCCACCGTGACACCCCCGTGAGCGGCTTCGAACGGTGAGAGGTGAATCACGGAACGGCTGGGTATCGACCAGGTAAGGCTCAGTTAAGTTAGGTCCGCCTCACTGGCATGTCGGAACGTTCCGTGAACCGTCTTGGAGCCCTTATGCGCCCCGCCCGTCTCCCCGTCGCCACTGCCGTCGCCGCAGTGGCAGCGCTCACCGCCGTCACGGGCTGCACCGAGAAGAGCGACGCAAAAGGCGGTGGCAACACCGTCCAGGTGACCGCCACCGACGACAAGTGCGAGGTCTCCAAGACGAAGCTCTCCGCCGGGCACGTCGAGCTCGCCATCGAGAACAAGGGCTCCAAGGTCACCGAGGTCTACCTCCTCTTCCCCGACGACCGCATCGTCAGCGAGCGCGAGAACATCGGCCCCGGCACGAAGCAGAAGCTCACCGCCGAGGTGAAGTCCGGCTCGTACGAGATCGCCTGCAAGCCCGGCATGAAGGGCGACGGCATCCGCCAGAAGGTCACCGTCAGCGGCGGCAAGACCGTCAAGCGCGACCCGCGTCTGGACAAGGCCGTCGCCGACTACCGCGCCTACGCCCAGGAGCAGGCCGACGCGACGCTGCCCAAGGTGAAGCTCTTCACCGACGCCGTCCGCGAGGGCGACATCGAGGCCGCGAAGAAGGCGTACTCCAACTCCCGCATCGGCTGGGAGCGCACCGAGCCGGTCGCCGAGTCCTTCGGTGACATCGACCCGAAGGTCGACGTCCGCGAGGACGGTCTGGAGGAGGGCCAGGACCTGGAGAAGGACTGGACGGGCTGGCACCGTCTGGAGCGGGCCCTGTGGAAGGACAAGAAGATCGGTGAGCGCGAGAAGGAGCTCGCCACCCTGCTGGACAAGGACTTGAAGGACTGGCAGAACCGCGTCGGCAAGGCGGAGATCACCCCGACCTCCATGGCCAACGGCGCCAAGGAGCTGCTCGACGAGGTCGCCACCGGCAAGGTCACCGGCGAGGAGGAGCGCTACTCGCACACCGACCTCGTCGACTTCAAGGCGAACGTCGAGGGCGCGGAGAAGGCGTACGACCTGCTCAAGGACGTCGCTTCGGAGAACGACCCGGCGCTGACCAAGGAACTCGACAAGCAGTTCGCGGCCCTGGACAAGCTGCTCGGCAAGTACCGCCAGGGCGGCGGCAAGGACTCGTACACGTTCACGTCGTACGACAAGGTCGGCAAGGCGGACCAGAAGGAGCTCCAGGTGGGCGTCGACGCGCTCGCGGAGCCGCTGTCGAAGCTGGCCGCCGCCGTCGCCAAGAGCAAGTAGCGGCAGGGGGTACCGGAACGATGAGCGAGACCACGAGCGATACCGGCGGCGGCGACAGCGACAGCGCGTCCATGTCCGCGTCCGTGCCCGTGCCCGTGTCCGACCAGCAGGCCGAATCCGGCACCCCCTCACGGCGTTCGCTCCTCGGCTGGGGCGGTGCGGGGCTCGCGCTCGGCGCCGCCGTGACCGGGGGCGCGGTGGCGGTGGCCCGGTCCGGGGACGAGGCCGTGCCCGCCGCTTCGGCGGGCGGCGCGGTCGCCTTCCACGGCACGCACCAGGCGGGCATCGCGACCGCCGTCCAGGACCGGCTGCACTTCGCCGCGTTCGACGTGAAGACGGACGACCGCGAGCAGTTCGTGCAGCTCCTGAAGGACTGGACGAAGGCCGCCGCGCGGATGACCTCGGGGCACGAGGTCGGTGAGGGTGCCTTCGGCGGGCTCGCGGAGGCGCCGCCGGACGACACCGGCGAGGCGCTCGGCCTCAAGCCTTCGCGGCTGACCCTGACCATCGGCTTCGGTCCGGGCCTCTTCGAGAAGTTCGGGCTCGCGGACCAGCGGCCCGAGGCCCTGGTCGACCTGCCGAAGTTCCCCGGCGACAATCTGGACAGGTCCCGTGGCGGCGGCGATCTCTGCGTGCAAGCCTGCGCGGACGACCCGCAGGTCGCCGTGCACGCCATCCGCAATCTCGCCCGCATCGGCTTCGGCAAGGTCGCGGTGCGCTGGTCGCAGCTCGGCTTCGGCAAGACGTCCTCCACGACGCCGGGGGCGCAGACGCCTCGTAACCTGTTCGGCTTCAAGGACGGCACGCGCAACGTGTCGGGCGACGACGACTCGGCGCTCGCCCGGCATGTGTGGGTCGGCGAGAAGGACGGGCCCGGCTGGATGGCCGGGGGCTCCTACCTCGTCGCGCGCCGCATCCGTATGAACGTCGAGACCTGGGACCGTACGTCGCTCGGGGAGCAGGAGGACATCTTCGGGCGCGACAAGGGCAAGGGCGCGCCGGTCGGCAAGGCCGACGAGCACGACGAGCCGTTTCTGAAGGCGATGAAGCCGGACTCGCACGTCCGGCTCGCGCACCCGGACACCAACGACGGTGCGAAGATCCTGCGCCGCGGCTACTCCTTCACGGACGGCACCGACGGCCTGGGGCGGCTGGACGCGGGGCTCTTCTTCCTCGCGTACCAGCGGGACGTGCGCACGGGGTTCATTCCGGTGCAGCGCACGCTGGCGCGCTCCGACGCGCTCAACGAGTACATCCAGCACGTGGGTTCAGCGGTCTTCGCGATCCCGCCGGGCGTCCGCGGCGCGGACGACTGGTGGGGCCGGGCACTGTTCGGCTGAGGGGATCTGAGACAGACATGTTCGGCAACTACCTGATCGGCCTGCGCGAGGGTCTCGAGGCCAGCCTGGTCGTCTGCATCCTCATCGCCTATCTGGTGAAGACGGAGCGACGCGATGCCCTCAAGCCCATCTGGCTCGGCATCGCCGTCGCGTGTGCGCTCGCGCTGGGCTTCGGCTGCGCGCTCACCTTCGGTTCGCAGGAGCTGACGTTCAAGGCGCAGGAGGCGCTGGGCGGTTCGCTGTCCATCGTGGCCGTCGCGCTGGTGACGTGGATGGTCTTCTGGATGCGGCGTACGGCCCGTCATCTCAAGGCGGAGCTGCACGGCAAGCTGGACGCGGCGCTGCAGATGGGCACGGCCGCGCTGGTCGCCACGGCGTTCCTCGCCGTGGGCCGGGAGGGCCTGGAGACCGCGCTGTTCGTCTGGGCGTCGGTGCGGGCATCGGGCGACGGCACGCCGGGACCGCTGATCGGCGTGCTCCTGGGCCTGCTCACCGCGATCGCGCTCGGCTGGCTGTTCTACAAGGGCACGGTCCGCATCAACCTGGCGAAGTTCTTCACCTGGACCGGCGCCATGCTGGTGGTCGTGGCGGCGGGCGTCCTCGCGTACGGCGTCCACGACTTGCAGGAGGCGGAGTTCCTCGGCGGCCTCCAGAACAAGGCGTTCGACATCAGCGCGACGATCCCCCCGGACAGCTGGTACGGCACGCTCCTCAAGGGAGTCTTCAACTTCCAGCCGGATCCGACGGTTGTCCAGGTCACGGTGTGGCTGCTGTACCTGATCCCGACTCTCGCGCTCTTCTTCGCCCCCTCGGGCCTGCTCGGCTCCAGGAAGACGAAGGCCGCGGCCGAGCGGTCGCAGCCGGCCGACGCCCCCGTCGGGGAGAAGAGCTGACTCGGGGGCGGGAAGCGGCGGCCCCGCTCGAACTGCCGTGCCTATGATCGACGTTCACCAGTCGATCTATGTTGAGGATCCCCCATGCGACCCCCCATGCGCATCTCCCGTCTCGGGAAGAGCCTTGCCACGCTGACCGCCGCGACCGCCGTCATACTCGGCGGCTCGCTGGTGACCGCCCCCACCGCCTCCGCGGTCGGCGGGTCGGCCTGCGAGAAGAACGTCAGGAACCACGACATGCTCGTGGGCAATCTAGGCGCCACCGCCCGCAAGGGCCCGAGCAACAACTATGCGAAGAGGATGACCCTCCAGCCCTACGACACCGTCTATGTCCGCTGCTATGCCGTGAACAGCCACGGCAACCGCTGGTACTACGGCGACCTGCCCCGCACGAGCGCCCGCGGCTGGGTCTACGACTTCAATCTCCAGGAGCTCTGACCCGCCTCCGGCCCCCTTCCCGGCCCCGATAGGGTTCGAGCCCGGGAAGGGGTAGGTGAAGGAAACCAATGAGCAGGCTTCGCAGTCTCAGCCGACCGGCCACGGCGGCGGCAGCGGTGACCGCCTTGTCGATGACGGCGAGCGGGTGCGTGACGGTGCACGGGGAGCGGGAGGTCGTTCCGGCGGCGACGAAGGCTGAGGCCGGGCGGGCGCTGAAGGATTTCCTCACCGCGTACAACAAGGCGGACAAGGCGTACGACCCTGCCCTGGACGCGGCCCGGGTCACCGGTCCGCTGGGTGCCATCAATCAGGCGGGGCTGAAGTCGAACAAGGGGCAGCACCCGGGGGGCAATCCCGACCAGGTGCCGCTGGAACTGACGGACGCGAAGTTCTCGATCCCCAAGAAGGCCGGCTGGCCGCGGTGGTTCGTCGCCGACACGCACGCCAATCGGCGCGAGGACATGCGCTGGCTGTTCGTCTTCACCAAGGGCAGCGCCGACCAGCTGTGGGAGGCGTCCTACCTGAATCTGGTGGCGCCCGACAAGATGCCCGAGTTGAAGAAGGACAAGGACGGTTGGGCCGAGCCCGTCGCGGCCGGGTCCTCGTCTCTCGCGGTGGCGCCGAAGAACCTCGGCAAGCAGTACACGTCGTATCTGAAGTCGGGCGGCGACACGTTCGCGCCCGGTGACCACACGTCGACGTGGAAGGCCTTCCGCGACAAGAACACCAAGCGGCGCGGCATCGCCGTGCAGTACATCGACGAGCCGAAGAACGACGGAACGTTCGCGCCGGTGGGGCTGCGTACCCAGGACGGCGGGGCGATGGTCTTCTTCTCGACGCACCACTACGAGAAGCAGACCGCCGCGAAGGGCGTGAACCTCACCGTCGACCCCGAGGTGAAGCCTCTCCTGACGGGCGAGGTCAAGCAGTCGGTGCTCCTTGAGCGCGTCTCCAACCAGCTCGTCCTGGACCCGACGGGGTCGGGCAAGGTGACGTTCCTGAGCCGCATCCAGGGCCTGACGGGCGCGAAGGGCGAGTAGCCGGGAGGGCCGAGCAGCCGCGGTCTTCGCGCGCGGGCGTCAGCCCCTCAACGGCCAGGCGGCGACGTCGTGCTGGGGCTCGCCCGCGACGCGGGCGCATTCGTCGGTGAGGATCTCCAGGAGGGTCAGCGGGTCCGGGAGCGCGTGCTCGGGGCCGCGGATCCAGCTGACCGCCAGATCACCGGGCAGCCGGGCGGGCGGCACCAGGACGTACGAACCGCGGCAGTGCCAGCGGAAGCCCGGGTGTTCGTTCGTCGTCTCGGGGTGGCAGTCCAGCTCGCAGGGCCACCACTCGTCCTCGTCCTCGGGGGTGCCGCGCGTGAGCGTGAAGAAGAGCATCCGCCCCTCGTCCATGACGCCCTCGGACTCGGCGACGGGCCCCACGTCGATGCCGTCGGCGAGGAGCCTGGCGAGCGCCTCGCGCCCCGCGGCCAGCGGCACGTCCAGGACGTCGTGCACCATGCCCGTCGCGGTGATGAAGTTGGCCTGCGGCTGATGCCTGGCCCAGCGCTCGATCTGCCCGCGGTCGGTCGTGGACTGCGTCTGCCAGGCGAAGGAGATGGGGTGCCTGGCGGGGGTGGGACAGCCGATGCGGTCGCAGGAACATCGGTACGCGGAGGGGTGCGCGGCCGGTGAGAGCGGCAGACCCGCCGCCGCCGCGGCGACGAGGAGGGCCTCGCGGCTCGCCTCTTCACCTGCCGTGTCCTCCGGTCGGGGACGTCGGCGAAGCCACTGGGAAATCCTGCTCTGTCCGCCGGACCGGCGGCCGAACTCCGCGCCCATCTATCCCCTCACCTCGCATTTGTGCCGAGAAGCATCTCCCATGGTCGCACCATCCTGCTCCTCGGGGGGCCAGAGCCCACATCCGGGGTAGCTGGGGTGATGCAAGGCGCAGGGTCACAACGCGCGTCATTGCGTACTAACAAGGGATATACCCCCCTACGGTGTTCGCCATGGTCACCAGGACTGCGCTCACGGGACTCTCGGCGCTCATGAGCCTCGCCACACTGACCCTCACCCCGCCCACCGGACCTCTCACCCCGCTCGAATGGGGCCGCGGCGGCCCCCTGACGGTGGAGGCCCTCCCCCGCATCACGTACACCGCACACCGCGGCGGCGCCCTGGAAGTGCCGGAGAACAGCATGTCCGGCCTGGTGGCGGCCTATGAGCGCGGCACGGCCCAGGTCATCGACGTCGACACCCGGATGCTGCGCGACGGCACGCTGGTGGCCATGCACGACGCGACCCTGGACCGCACGACGACGTCCACGGGCCCGGTCCGCTCGCTCACCCTGCGCCAGTGGCGCCGGGTCAGGCTGCGGCCGAGCGCGGGCCTGCCCGGCAGCTGGCGCTCCGAGCGGCCCCCGACGGTCTCCGAGGTCCTCGACCGCTTCGGCGGGCGGATCGTGCTGATGCTGGAGGCGAAGGACCCGCGCAGCCTGCGCGCGCTCGGCTCGCTGATCCGCGCCCGGGGCCTGACCCGCTCGGTGTTCGTGAACTCCAACGACCCCGGCGTCGCCTCGCGCGCCCACCGCCTGGGCCTGCTCGCGCAGCTGTGGCGTTCCAAGGCCCAGATGCGCACCGACCGGCCCGCGCGCTGGGCCGGGTTCGTGGACGTCCTTGACGTGGACCACAAGGCGCGGGACGTGGACCTCCTGCGGGCGGTCCACTCCGGGATCCCCCGGGTGTGGGCGCACACGGTGACCACCCCCGGTCAGCGCGACCGGGCCCTGACGCTCGGCGTCAACGGTGTGATCACCGACGCGCCGGGGCTGCTCGCGCGGACACCGGTGAAGGGCGTGAACGGTGTGAACGGCGTGAGCGGCGGGGCGCTGTCGGGGTGGGCTCAGCGCGGCGCGATGCCGTAGAGGGCGTACTCGACGAGCTTGTCGCCGTACTCGTGCGTGAGCGGGCCGGTCCGCTGGAGCCAGCGCTGGGCGAGCGGGCCCGTCCACAGCTCCAGGGCGATGCGGGGTTCCACGTCGGCGGCGACCTGGCCGGCCTCCTGGGCGATGCGCAGGCGCTTCACGTACAGCTGGAGCGAGGGTTCGAGGAGCTTCTCGACGTACTCGGCGCCGATCTCGTCGTTGAGCATGCCCTCGGCGGCCAGCGCCCGGTAGGGAGCGTCGTACTTGGGGTTCTTGAGCTCGTCGATGGTGGCCCGCACGACGTACTTGAGGTCGGCCTCCAGGTCCCCGGAGTCCGGGATCTCGTACTCCAGCGCGTGGCCCGCCCCGGTGCTCGCCTCCACGCTCGCCTGCTTGCCGAGGTCGAGGAAGGCGTCGAGCAGGACGGCGCCCTTGGAGGGCCACCAGCGGTAGATCGTCTGCTTGCCCACGCCCGCCCGGGAGGCGATCGCCTCGATCGTGAGCTTGGCGTAGCCGACCTCGGAGACGAGTTCGAGGGCGGCGTCATAGATCGCGTGGCGCGAACGCTCGCTGCGGCGCGTGGAGTCAGGGGCGGATTTCGTGGCCATGCCGTCGAATGTAGCAGCGAACGAGCCGAGACGTACCGTCTCACTCACCCTTGACAAGACGAATCGTCTCGTTCAAAGTAGGCACATCGAAGCGAGACGAGACGTCTCGTGGAGTGAGTGGGAAGTTCTCGATACGGAGGTACGCGGATGTCACGAGGCGGAGCAGGAAACATGCTGGGCGTGGGCGGTACCCGCACCAACCTCTCCCGCAAGGCGCTGCGCGGCGGGGGCCGCGGGGGCCAGGTCGGCGGCGGGCTCAGCCCGCAGGCGCAGAAGCGTGAGCTGCTGCGCAAGCTCCAGGAAGGGCGCTCGGCACACGGTGGGTCATGAGACGGGGACGTGGATGGCGTCCTGACCATCCGCCGACCCGGGTGGACCACTCGCTGAACCACCCGTTCGGATCACAGCGCGAGGGCTCCTCAGACCGCACCATGGGCAGCAACTGCCCCACTATGGGCAGTAACTGACCACCGCGGTACGTGAGGAGCCCTCGTTGAGTCGTTTTCCTCGTCGCGCCACACCCCGGCGCTATCTGATGTGCTCACCGGCACACTTCAAGGTCACGTACTCCATCAACCCCTGGATGGACCCTTCGAAACCGGTCGACGTCCCGCTGGCCATCGCCCAGTGGGAGGACCTGCGCGACCGCTACCGCTCGCTCGGCCACACCGTCGAGGAGCTCACCCCGCGTCCGGGCCTGCCGGACATGGTCTTCGCCGCGAACGGCGCGACCGTCATCGGGGGCCGTGTGCTCGGCGCGCGGTTCGCCTATCCCGAGCGCGGCCCCGAGGCCCTGGCCCACCTGGACTGGTTCCGGGAGCACGGCTACGCGGACCTCCACGAACCCACGCACGTCAACGAGGGCGAGGGCGACTTCGCCGTCACGTCCTCCTACGTCCTGGCCGGACGCGGTTTCCGGGCCAGCCCGCTGTCGCACGGGGAGGCGCAGGAGTTCTTCGGCCGCCCGGTGCTCGGGCTCGATCTCGTCGATCCCCGCTACTACCACCTGGACACGGCGCTCGCCGTGCTCAGCGACACGGGGGACGCGGGCGACGCGCCGGACGACATCATGTACTACCCGCCCGCGTTCTCGCCGGGCAGCCAGGCGGTCCTGCGGCGCCTCTTCCCGGACGCGCTGATCGCCGACGAGCCGGACGCGGTGGCGCTCGGGCTCAACGCGGTCTCGGACGGCCTGCACGTGCTGCTCCCGCAGGCCGCGGTCGGCCTCTTCGCACCGCTGCGGGAGCGTGGCTACGAACCCGTCGGCATGGATCTGGGCGAGCTGCTCAAGGGCGGCGGCAGCGTGAAGTGCTGCACGCAGGAGCTGCGCGGCTAGCGCCGGCTAGCTCTCCTGGTGGGGCGGCCAGGCGTCGCCCCACTCCGCGTCGCGGGCCGCGCGGTACAGCGGGCCGTGGCGCTTGGTCACCGTCTCGCGGTGCAGCGTCTCGTCCGCGTCGCACAGGTCGAGCAGGACCTGGCCCTTGCGGATCTGCGGCTTGCGTACGACGCGCTGGTCCGCCGGGTCGGCGTCGAAGCGGACCGCGGCCACGTAGCTGAACTTCTCGTCCTCGTACGCCAATGAGCCGCCCTTGACCTGCCGGTGCAGGGACGAGCGGCTGACGCGGGCGGAGAAGTGGCACCAGTCGTCGCCGGGCACGATGGGGCAGGCGGAGCTGTGCGGGCAGGGCGCGGCGATCCGGAAGCCGGCGGCGATCAGCCGGTCGCGGGCCTCGATGACGCGGGCGTATCCGTCGGGGGTGCCGGGCTCGACGATGACGACGGCCTGCGCGGCCTCGGCGGCCGCGTCCACGACCGAGCGCCGGTCGTCCTCGGTCAGCTCCTTGAGGACGTAGGACACCGTGACGAGATCAGTGCTCTCGATGCTGAGCGCCGCTCCGATACGAGAGCGCTGCCACTTCGCCGCCTTCAACCACGGGTTGGCGGCGGCCAGTTCACGCCCCAGGGCAAGGGCGGGCTCGGCCCAGTCGAGCACCGTGACGGGCCGCTCACCGCCCCAGACGTCGCTCACCGCCCAGGTCGCCGCTCCGGTCCCGCCACCGACGTCCACGTGGCTGCCGGGCGCCCAGTCCGCGGGCGCGGCGTCCGCGAGGGCTCCGAGCGCGGACCGCACGGCCTCGAAGGTGGCGGGCATGCGGTACGCGGCGTACGCGGCGACGTCCGCGCGGTCACGCAGGATCGGGGCGTCGGTCGGGGTGGTCCCCCGGTAGCTGGCGATCAGCCGCTCAACGGCTTGCGCGGCCTGCTTGGCCGGCAGCCCACCAAGAAGCCCGGCAAGGGCGGCACGCAGGGACTCGGCCGGGGGCGCCGAGGAAATCGGGGCGTTCACCCCGTGATTCTACGGGGCACGGGGGCGCGGACTGCGACACAACCGGGCCCCGTAAGGGGCACGGGGAACTGCGCGCCCAGCCCCCACCGGGCCCGCAGGTGAATCACCTCACCCCCAGGGGGCGAAGGCTCCGAAGCCCGGCGCGGTGTTACGCCCGTCAGGGGCGCGGGGAACTGCGCGGCCAGCCCCCACCGGGCCCGCAGGCAGAACACCGCCCCAGGGACCTCAGCGCGCCCCGCGGGCCAGCCGCGTAGCCGCTCGGGCGCGCGGCCCGCTGTCGGCCCGCTGTCGACGCGGATGGACCGTGTTGGCCAGCAGGATCAGGAACGTGTCCGTGGCGGGGTCCATGACCAGCGACGTCCCCGTGAACCCCGTGTGCCCCGCCGCACCCCGCCCCGCCAGCTCCCCCATGAACCACGCCTGGTCAAGGCCGAACCCGAGCCCCGGAGGCGTCAGCATCAGCTCGACGAAGTCGGGGCCCAGGATGCGCGCCGTCCCGTAGGAGCCCCCGCAGAGCAGCGCACGGCAGAAGATCGCGAGGTCGCGCGCGGTGGAGAAGAGTCCGGCGTGGCCGGCGACGCCACCCAGCGCCCAGGCGTTCTCGTCGTGCACCTCGCCCCGCAGCATCCCCCGCTCGGCCTTCGCCCAGGGCCCGCGCTGGTCCTCGGTGGCGGCGGCGTCGGGACGCGGCCCGAAGCCGGTCGCGGCCATGCCGAGCGGCCGGGTGATGCCCTCCCGGACGAGCACGTCGAGCGGACGGCGCGTGAGGCGCTCCAGGACGTGCTGGAGGAGCAGCATGTTCAGGTCGGAGTAGAGATACTCCCCGGGCTCGCTCGACGGGGCCTCCGCGCGCAGGGCGGCGAGCCGCGCCGCCCCGTCCGGGCAGTCGTACAGCGGGAGTTCGGGCCGCAGGCCCGAGGTGTGCGTGAGCAGCTGGCGCACCGTGATGCCGTGCTCGGCCGCCGCCCTGAACTCGGGGACGTACGCCGAGACCCGGGCGTCGATGCCCAGCGTCCCCCGCTCCAGCTGCTGCATCGCGGCGACCGTGGTGAACAGCTTGGTCAGCGAGGCCAGGTCGAAGGGCGTGCCGGTGCGGGTCAACACCTGCTGCGCGGGCGGCAGTTCCACGCCCGCGTCCTTCTCCGCGTCGTACGCCGCGTAGCGCACCGCACGGCCCACCGCCTCGTGGACGGCGATCACGGGGCCGCGCCCCGCCAGCACGACGGCGCCCGCGCACCAGGGCCGCTCGCCGCGCGTCAGTGCGCGCACCTCGCGTACGAGGTGGGTCATCTCGTCCGTGTCGAGCCCCGCGCGATCCGGCGTCCCGGCGCGCAGCAGGCGTGGCGCGGTCAGTGGTCCGTCCCCTCCCGGTTCGGCCTGGCCGAGCGCTGCCAGGGGCGGCACAGTCCCACGAAGCAGCCGATGGCCGCCAGTCCGCAGACGAGCTGGACGACGGCCATCGGCACGGCGGTGGCCTCGCCCGCGATGCCCACCAGCGGGGAGGCGATCGCGCCGATGAGGAAGGAGGACGTGCCGAGCAGCGCGGACGCGGAGCCCGCGGCGTGCGGGGTGCGCATCAGGGCGAGGGCGTTCGTGTTGGGCATCGCGAGGCCCATGGCCGACATCAGGACGAAGAGCCCGGCCGCCACGGGGAAGAGGCCGACGTCCCCGAAGACGCCCGACGTCATGAGGAGCAGCGCGGCGGCCGCGACGACGATGGCGCTGAGGCCGAAGGTGAGCGCCTTGTCGAGGCTGACCCGGCCGACGAGGATCTTGCCGTTGATCTGGCCGACGGCGATCAGGCCGATGGAGTTCACGCCGAAGAGCAGGCTGAAGGTCTGCGGGGACGCCCCGTAGATCTCCTGGATGACGAACGGCGACGCGGAGACGTACGCGAACAGGGCGGCGAAGGCGAAGCCGCCCGCGATCATGTACCCGGTGAAGACGCGGTCGGCGAGGAGCGACTTCATGGTCCGCAGCGCCTCGACGGTGCCGCCGCTGTGCCGGTTCTCGGGGGCGAGCGTCTCGGGCAGGCCCCGCCAGACCACCACCGTCAGGGCGATGCCGACGAGCGTGAGCACGGCGAAGATGCCGTGCCAGTCGGTGAAGCGCAGGACCTGGCCGCCGATGAGGGGCGCGACGATCGGGGCGACCCCGGAGATCAGCATGAGGGTGGAGAAGAAGCGGGCCATCTCCACGCCGTCGTAGAGATCGCGGACGACGGCGCGGGCGATGACTATGCCCGCCGCTCCCGCGAGGCCCTGCAACAGGCGGAAGGCGATGAGGAGTTCGGCGGTGGGCGCGAACGCGCAGATCGCGGTGGCGAGGATGTAGACGAGGAGCCCGATGAGCAGCGGCCTGCGCCGCCCCCACTTGTCGCTCATCGGCCCCACGACGAGCTGCCCGAGCGCCATGCCGGTGAGGCAGGCGGTGAGGGTCAGCTGCGCGGTCGCGGCGGACGTGTGCAGCGAGCGGGTGACCTCCGGGAGCGCCGGGAGGTACATGTCCATGGAGAGCGGCGGGACCGCGGTGAGGCCGCCGAGTACGAGGGTGACGAGGAGGCCGGTGCGGCGCCGGGCGGTGAGCGCCGCGGCGGCGGGGCCCGGTTCCGGCGTCCGGGACTGCCGTATGAGCGGGGCTTGGGACCCACTCGTGGTGCGGCTGCCGTGTTCCGGCATGCGGATTCCCTCCCGATTAGGCGTGCGATTACCTATGCTCTCAGCTCAGCTGTGCTGGTTGAGACCATTTCCGCGGTACTCCGCGGTACGGAACAGGGGCCCCCGTGGTGGAAGACGACCGTGAGCCCGTGCGCTGGGGCATCCTCGCGACGGGCGGGATCGCCGCATCGTTCACGGCGAACCTCCTCGACATGCCGGACGCGGAGGTCGTCGCGGTGGCGTCGCGGACCGACGCGTCGGCGAAGGCGTTCGCCGAGCGGTTCGGGATACCTCGCGCGTACGGCGAGTGGGCCGCGCTCGCCGAGGACAAGGACGTGGACGTCGTGTACGTGGCGACGCCGCACGCCTCGCATCGGGCGGCGGCGGGGCTGTGTCTGGACGCGGGCCGCGCGGTGCTCTGCGAGAAGGCGTTCGCGCTGAACGCGCGCGAGGCGCGGGAGCTTGTGACGCTCGCCCGGCGGCGCGGCCTCTTCCTGATGGAGGCCATGTGGATGTACTGCCATCCGCTGATCCGGCGGATGAAGGCGCTGGTCGACGACGGGGCGATCGGTGAGGTGCGGACCGTGCAGGCCGACTTCGGGCTCGCGGGTCCCTTCCCTCCTTCGCACCGTCTGCGGGACCCGGCGCAGGGCGGTGGCTCGCTGCTGGATCTCGGGGTGTACCCGGTGTCGTTCGCCCAACTGCTGCTCGGGGAGCCCTCGGGGGTGACGGCGAGAGCAATGCTCTCGGACGAGGGCGTTGATCTCCAGACGGGAATGCTGCTCTCGTGGGAGAGCGGTGCTCACGCTTTGTTGCACTGCTCCATCAACGCGGGCACCCCCGTCACCGCGTCGGTCACCGGCTCGCGGGGCCGCATCGACGTCCCGGACGGCTTCTTCTTCCCGGAGCGCTTCGTGCTGCACCGCGACGGCCGCGACCCCGAGGAGTTCACCGCCGCCCCCGAGGACGGCCCCCGCGACAGCCTCAAGCACGAGGCCGCCGAGGTCATGCACCGCCTGCGCGCGGGCGACACCGAGTCCCCCCTCGTACCCCTCGACGGCACCCTCGCGGTGATGCGGACCCTGGACGCGGTGCGGGAGCGGATCGGGGTGCGCTACCCGGGCGAGTGAGCGCACCCCGTCGAAGCCGCCGGGCCCGCTGGGTTACGCGGGCTCGAGGCCCGGGTTCCCTGCCTCCGTCACGAAGGACGCGGCTGTGGTGATCGGCGCCCCGGGCGTCGACACCGCGGAGACAGTCTTGAAATCGGCGCGCGCGGATTCCTGCCCCAGACCGACGGTCACGTACCCGCGGCGCCCGTTGTAGAACTTCATGTGCGGGTTGGCCTTGGTGTAGGTCTCCCAGTTCGCGGGCTTGTCGGCGCCGTCCTTGCCGCTCGCGATCGACGTGGCGACGATCTCCGTGCCGACCGTCTTGGACGCCTGGTCGGCGAAGTCGGCCTTGATGTCGTAGGCGTACGCGACGTGCACGTCGCCCGTGAGCACCATCAGGTTCTCGATCCCGGCCGACTTCGCTCCCGCCAGGACGCGGTCGCGGGAAGCGGTGTAGCCGTCCCAGGCGTCCATGCTGACCTTCGCCACCGCGTTGAGGTCGAGCTTGCGCTCGGAGAAGTTGACCTGCTGGGGCACGACGTTCCACAGCGCCCGCGAGCTGCGCCAGCCGTCCACGAGCCAGCGCTCCTGGGTGGCGCCGGTGAGGGTGCGGTTCGGGTCCGTGGACTCCGGACCGGGGACGTGCGAGCCGTCGCCGTAGGCCTGGTCGGAGCGGTACTGCCGGGTGTCCAGGACGTCGAACTGCGCGAGCTTGCCCCACTGCACGCGGCGGTAGAGCTGGAGGTCGGGGCCGCTGGGGCGCTGGGGGCTGCGCAGCGGCTGGTTCTCCCAGTACGCGCGGTAGGCGGCGGCGCGGCGCACCAGGAACTCGGCGGGCGGGTTGCCGTTCTCGTCGAGGTCGCCCGCGTAGTTGTTCTCGGCCTCGTGGTCGTCCCAGGTGACGACGAAGGGGTGCGCGGCGTGCGCGGCGCGCAGATCGGGGTCGGACTTGTAGAGGGCGTACCGCAGGCGGTAGTCCTCCAGGGTCTGTGTCTCGCGGTTGTAGAGGGCGGGCAGGGTGCGGTCGGTGTATTTGCGGTTTCCGCCGACCGCGTTCACCGCGTACTCGTAGAGGTAGTCGCCGAGGTGGAAGACGACGTCCACGTCGTCCTGGGCCAGGTGCTTGTACGCGGTGAAGTAGCCGTCGTGGTACGCCTGGCAGGAGACCGCGGCGAACGTCAGGGAGCTCACCCTGCTGCCGGCCGCGGGGGCGGTGCGGGTGCGGCCCGTCTCGCTGATCCACTTCCCCGTCCTGAAGCGGAAGTAGTAGGTCCGCCCGGCGCCCAGGTGGTCCGCCTCGACGTGCACGGTGTGGTTGAACTCGGGGTGGGCGATGGCGTAGCCGCGTCTGGCGACGCGCCGGAATCGGGCGTCGTGGGCGATCTCCCACAGGACGGTGACACGTTTGTTCGGTAGTCCGTTGCCCGGTTCGTACGGCGCGGGGGCGAGGCGGGTCCAGAGCAGGACCGAGCCGGGCAGCGGGTCGCCGGATGCGACGCCCAGCGTGAACGGGTCGTCGGCGATCCGCGCGGCGTCCAGCTCGGCGGCGCTCGCCACGCCCGCCGTCGGCAGGTTGGTGGCGAAGGCGAGCGCGGCTGCGGCGCCCGTGACGGTGAGGAAACGACGGCGACCCAAGTGGCTCGCCGCGGCGTGAAGTTCGGCTGTGCCCTGTCGGCCTGCTGATGTCATGTGGCCCTCCCCTGACGATTGGTGTCCTGGGCATGCAAGTGGTGGGGGACGACGCGCGACTGTCGCGTACACAACACCCGCATGGCGGGACGATGATGTCCGCGTGGACGGGCCTCCCGTACGCTGCGGGGCCATGAACGCTGAGCCAACTGGGCAACCGAACGAGCAGACGAGGACCGCCGTCGTGACCGGCGCGGGCTCCGGGATCGGCAGGGCCGTGGCGGTGGAGCTGCTACGGGCCGGCTGGTCCGTGGCGCTCGCGGGGCGCCGGAAGGAGACCCTGGAGGAGACGGCGGCGATCGCCGCGGGAGTCTCGGAGGGCGCCGCGGTGCGGCCCGTGCCGCACGCCGAGGAATCCACCGAGGTGAAGGCCCCCGCCCGGACCGACGCCCTGTGCGTGCGCACCGACGTCTCGCAACCCGATGACGTGGCCGGGCTCTTCTCGGCCGTGCGCGAGCGCTTCGGCCGTCTGGACCTCCTCTTCAACAACGCCGGCACGTTCGGCCCCGGCGGTGTGCCCGTCGAGGAGCTGGAGTACGACGCGTGGCGGCACGTCGTCGACACGAACCTCAACGGCGCCTTCCTGTGCGCGCAGGCGGCCTTCCGGCAGATGAAGGAGCAGGATCCGCAGGGCGGCAGGATCATCAACAACGGCTCCATCTCCGCGCACGTCCCGCGCCCGCACTCCGTCGCGTACACGGCGACCAAGCACGCGCTGACCGGCCTGACGAAGTCCCTCTCCCTGGACGGCCGCCCCTACCGGATCGCCTGCGGCCAGATCGACATCGGCAACGCGGCCACCGACATGACGGAGCGGATGCGGACCGGAATCCTCCAGGCCAACGGCGAACTGGCACCCGAGCCGGTGATGGACGTGTCGGACGTGGCGCGGACCGTACGCCACATGGCGGAGCTCCCCCTCGATGCGAACGTGCAGTTCGCGACGGTGCTCGCGACCAACATGCCGTTCGTCGGGCGGGGTTAGTCACCAGCGCCTCTCGTGGCCGACCGTGACCCCGCCCTCACGGTCGGCCCACATCTTCACAAGCGGAATAGGAAATGCCGCGTCAATTACGCGCATCAAGCCCCGTATGCTCAACGTACCCTCCACGAGAACTCCACATTCAGAGCACACTCGGAGCACACCTTGCGCATACGTTCCGCGGTCCCGGCCGTCCTCGCGGTCTCCGCCCTGTCGGTCTCGCTGCTCGCCACGTCCCCCGCGACCGCGGCCACCGCCGCTCGCCATCAGGGCGGACTGCACCTCGGGTACATCCAGTTCGACAGTCCGGGCCGGGACTCCCGTTCCAACTCCTCGATGAACGCGGAGTGGGTGAACATCCACAACAGCTCCGGCTCGGCGGTCCAGCTCAAGGGCTACAAGCTGAAGGACAACACCGGCTACACGTACACCTTCGGCAGCTACAAGATCGGCTCCGGCAAGACGGTCAAGGTCCGCACGGGCAAGGGCACCAACGCGTCCGGCGTGCGCTACTGGGGCCGCGGCTCGTACGTCTGGAACAACACCAGCGACAAGGCCCGCCTCATCAAGCCCAGCGGTTCGCTCAAGGACTCCTGCTCCTGGACGAACAGCAACCCCGGTTACAAGAGCTGCCACTGACGGCTCACATGCCACCGCGAAGGGGAGGGGGCAGGGCAGCCGCTCCGTGACGGCCGATGAAAGCCCGCGCCGGGGAGCCGCGGGAATGACCGGGGCCGCGGAACGGTTGCCCTGCGACATGACGACGAAGACGCCTGACACCGCCTCCGCCTCCTGCGACGTGCTGCGCTACACCGCGTTCTCGACCGACCCGGCGGGCGGCAACCCGGCCGGGATCGTGCTCGACGCCGCGGGTCTCGACGATGCGGTGATGCTGGGGATCGCGGCGGAGGTGGGGTACAGCGAGTCGGCGTTCCTGACTCCGGGCCCCCATTCCCCCGCCGCCGGTGCGGCCCGGCCCTTCGACGTGCGCTACTTCAGCCCGCGGGCGGAGGTCTCCTTCTGCGGTCACGCGACGGTGGCGGCGGCGGTCGCGCTCGCCGAACGGGGTCACGGGCCCGGCGACTTCGTCTTCTCCACGCAGGCGGGCACGGTGCCGGTGACCGTGACCGACGTGGACGGCACCCTGCGGGCGACGCTCACCAGCGTCGAGCCGCACGTCGAGGAGGTCACGGCGGCCGACCTGACCGAGGCCTTGGCCGCGCTGGACTGGCCCGCGGCCGACCTCGACCCGGCGCTCCCGCCCCGTCTCGCCTACGCGGGCGCCCGCCACCTGATCCTGGCCGCCGCGACCCGCGAACGGCTCGCCGACCTGTCGTACGACTTCGAACGCCTCGCGGCCCTGATGCGGCGCCTGGATCTGACCACGGTCCAACTGGTCTGGCGGGAGTCGGACTTGACCTTCCACGCGCGCGATCCGTTCCCGGTGGGCGGGGTCGTGGAGGACCCCGCCACGGGTGCGGCGGCGGCCGCCTTCGGCGCGTACGCACGTGAACTGGGCCTGATCCCGCAGGAGTCGGAGCTCACCCTGTACCAGGGGGCGGACATGGGGCGCCCCGGAGTGCTCACGGTCAACCTGCGCGAAGGCGACGCCCGGGTGCGGGTGAGCGGGGCGGCGGTGCGGATCGAGGGCTAGCCCCTTCGGGGCCTACGCCCCCCGCAGGATCCGCTCGACCTCCGCCAACTCCCCTTCCGTCAGCGCCCCGTGCTCCAGCGCGCCCACGTTCTCCTCGACCTGCGCCACGGTCCGGAACCCCGGGACGGGCACGGCCTGCGGACTCCGCGCCCACAGCCAGGCGAGGGCTCCCTGCGCGAGGCTCCGGCCACCGCCGGTCAGCACCGACCGCACCGCGTCCACCCGCCCCAGCCACTCGGGGTCCGCGCCACCGCCCGTCCCGAAGCCCGGCAGCCAGGCGGGCGGCGCGCTGCGGATGTCCCCGGCCACCGGCGCACGCCCGGCCACGTACTTCCCCGTCAGGAGCCCCATCGCCAACGGGCTCCGCAGCACGCTCGCGAGCCCGAGCTCCGCGCAGAGCGCCACCATCTCCGGCGCGTCCTGAAGCACATTGCAGCGGTACTGCACCGCCGCACAGTGCGGCCCCTCGGCGAAGACCGCGGCCCGCTGCGTGTCGTCCGTACTCCACCCGTACGCCCTGATGAGCCCCTCCCGCACGAACTCCTCGCAGGCGTCCCGGAGTTGAGCGGCCCGCTCCAGGTCACCGTCGGCGATGTGCAGCTGGTAGAGGTCGACGTGATCCGTACCGAGCCGCTTCAGCGAGGCGGTCAGCGCACGGCGTGCGTACGCGACCGAGTCGTCCGCGATCCCGAGCGCGGTCCGCTTCTCCTCGTCGAAGAGGTTGCCCCACTTCGTGGCGATCACTACGTCGTCCCGCCGCGCGCCCAGCGCACGGCCCAGGATCCGCTCGCTGTGCCCGGTCCCGTAGTTGTCGGCGGTGTCGAAGAAGTTCACGCCGAGGTCGACCGCCCGCCGGATCGCCCGCACCGACTCCTCGTCGTCGACCGCGCCCCAGCCGAGCGGTTCCCCGCCGGGCCCCGACCACTCGCCGCCGATGGCCCAGCAGCCGAGCCCGAGCGCACTGACCTCGATGCCGCTGCGTCCCAACGTCCTACGGGCCGTACCCGTCGTCCCTGCCGTACCTGCAGTACCTGTCGTCTCCATGCCCAGGGACGCTAGGAGTTGAAGTGCATACGAAGGCAAGCCCTCGCACACGAATCATCCTCCCCGCCCCTGCTTCAGGCCTGGCCCGTCTCGAACCGGGAGATCTTCCCGCCGTCGACGGTGAACCGCCACTTCGTCCGCATCTCGCCCCACGTGTCGTTGCGGTACGTGACGATCATCATGCGCCCGCCGTCCGACTCGTTCTCCACGTCCATGTGACCGTGCGAGGAGAAGACCTCGCGCTCCGCCCACTCGGAGATGTCCTGGCCGTTGCCGTCGTCCGACATGGTCGCGTCGGCGGTGAGGAGCGCCTGGAAGGCGGCCCGGTCGTGGGAGTTCACGGCGGTGACGAAGTCCCGGACCGTCGGGTCGGTCAGCCGGTTTACCTGAATGCTCATGCACCCACGGTCACATCGGCCGTCCCGCCCCGCCACCGGGCGGGGTCACCCGTACGGCCGATTGAGCCGGGTACGCGGCGGGGCTCTGGCGGACGGTGGGGGAAGACGCCCGCCAACCTCAGAAGATGCCCGCCTACCTCAGGAGACAGCGCCATGACCCGTTCCTGCTTCGACCGACGCGACTTCGGCCTGCTCCTGCTCCGGGTCACGACCGGCGGGGTCCTTGCGGCGCACGGCGCCCAGAAGCTCTTCGGCTGGTTCGGCGGGCACGGCATCGAAGGGACCGGCGCCTTCATGGAGTCCATCGGCTTCCAGCCCGGCAAGGCGAACGCCGTCATCGCAGGGCTGGCCGAGGCGGGCGGCGGCACCCTGCTCGCCCTGGGCCTCGCGACGCCCGCGGCCGGTTCGGCGGCGGCGGGCGCCATGGCCGGGGCGACGGCGGTGCACGCCCCCAACGGCTTCTTCAGCCAGGGCGGCGGCTACGAGTACCCGGCCTTCCTCGGCATGGTCTCCGCGGCCCTCGCCGTCACCGGCCCCGGCGCCTACTCGGTCGACAGCGCACTCGGCCACTCCTTCAACCGCAACTGGATGGTGCCCGCGGCCCTGGCGGGCACGGCCGTCGGGGCGCTCGTCTCGGTGGGCTCGCGGGCGAAGAACGTACGCGAGCAGCAGAGCCCCGCGACGCCGGGAGACCCGGTCACGTAGCCAGATCCCGGCTCCCGGTGTCGAACCACGCCTGGGCCAGCGCGTCGAGCGTCGGCTCCGGCGGGGCGGGCAGCTCCCGCAGGTACCAGGGCAGGTTGCTGTAGACGTGGAGCAGGGTGTGGGCGAGGAGTTCACGTGGCTCGAAGGTGCGGCCGTAAGCCCGCAGGAAGCGCCCGAGCAGGCCCGGTTCCGCGCGCGTGACGAAAACGCCGATGCCCACGAAGTCGTACGCCCTGTCACCGATCATGGCGGGCTCGAAGTCGAAGAGTCCGGTGAGAGCCACTTGCCCGCCCAGGGGGCCGACCAGCAGGTGCTGGCGCATGAACTCGGTGTGCAGGAGTACGGGCGGCGCATCGGCACGCAGCGGCACCGCGTCCAGGAAGCCGGGGATCTGCTCCGCCCAGCTCTCCGGCAGCCCGCGCTCCCGCTGCCGCCGCACGGCCCCGGCGCGCTGTCTGCCGAGGAAGGCCCCCCAGTCACCGGGCCCGAGCACATCGGCGAGCGGCGCGGGATCCAGGGCGTGCAGCGCGGCGAGCGCCTCGCCGGCCTCGGTGACGAGGCGCTCCCGGTCGGCGCGCGGGATGCGCGGCCAGGCGACGGCGAGGTCTTCGCCGGGCAGCCGGGACATCAACACGTAGCGCCAGCCGTTCTCGTACGTCCCGGCCGCGTGCACGCGCGGTGTGGGGACGGGCAGCCGCCCCTCAAGATGGCTCAACACCCGCTCCTCGACGAGGCCGTCGTCGGCGGTGACGCCGGGGAAGAGCTTCAGTACGAGGTCGTCGCCGACGCCGTAGACGGGCTGTGTCCCCTCCGTGAACCGGACGAGCGGCGCCCCGGCGACGCCGAGCCTGGCGCAGAGGTCCTCGACCCCGGGCCGCATGAGGGCCTCGTCGGGAACGACGACGTCCCATTGCTCGTCGGTGTCCACCACAGGCAGCATGATCGGCACGGTAGGGGGTGGTCGGGGCCGCGGCAACGTGATTTGAGGGCCCCGGCCGTGGGCTAGCGGGGACGACTGTCCGGGAACGGCTGCCCAGGGACGGCGATAGCGATAGCGACCGAAGTCTGCCGCCCATCGACTTTCGGCCGCTCCCCCGCGGCCCCCGGCCGCCTAGCGTCGAGGACATGACCAGCGAAGAGAGCCTCGGCCCCGTCTCGCTCCGCAAGGATCGCAAGGACCGCAACGATGGCAACGACCGCACCACGGTGCTCGGTTACCCGCGCGGTGACCTGCTGACCGTACTCATCGGCATGCCGCTCCTCGGCCTCCTGCTCGGCATCGCCCTGCCGCCGCTGGCCCGGTGGCTGAGCCGGTCGCCGGTGCTGCCCTGGCGGGACGGCATCACGTTCGTCGGAACCCTGGACAAGCCGTGGCAGGCGGCGATCGCGATGGGCGCGGGCCTGGTCGCCGGTCTTCTCCTCGCCCTCACGGAGATCGAGGAGACCCTGAAGCTGACGCTGACCGACCAGGAGCTGGCGGCCGAGCAGCACGACCGGACGCGGACCATCGAACGCGCCCGCGTGTCGGCGGTGTTCCTGGACGGCAAGGAACTGGTGGTACTCGACGAGACGTCACGCGAGTTCACGCGCGGCGTCCACAAGGCGGCGGCGCCGGCCCTGGCCGGGGCGTTCGGCGCGCACGGCTACCCGTGGCGGGAGACCGACCCGCACGCGGCCCTGTTCCACCGCTGGATCCCCGGCGCTCCCGGCCTGCCCGCCGAGGCGCACGCGGTCCTCGGGGCGCGGAAGGCCGCGCTGAAGAACAAGGCGGGACGGGACGTCCGGGACCTCGCCGAGACGATGCAGGGTCTGGGCTACGTCGTACGGGACGAGGGCAAGGACAAGAACGCGGATCAGTACTGGCGTCCGCTGGCGGAGGGCGAAAGGGGCGGCGCCGCCCAGACTGCCTGAGGCCTGAGCACCACCGCCCCGCGAGGGGAGTCACCCGGACGCCGAGAGACCCCAGAAATCACAGGAGCTTCAAGAGCCCCAAGAGTCCTGGTAGCCCCGGGAGCCTCAGAAGACGAACGGGCCGGGCGCCTGCGCCGACGTCGCGTTGCAGGTCACGCTGATCCCGAAGACCACGACCTGCAGCGACTTGCCCTCCAGGCTGTCGCCGGTGGCGACGGTCCCGTCGAGCGGACCGGTGGACACCTCGCCGCCGGCGGGGATCGCCGGGTTGGAGCTGCCGGTGAAGGTCGCGGTGTCCGAGCCGTTCTTGGTGAGCGTGAGCGTCGAGTCGACCGAGCCCGCGGCGATGTCGATGGGGGCGGTGATCGCCGAGGTGGAGACGCTGATGGTGGCGGCGGTCCCGTCCTGGGTTGCCTTCAGCGTCGCGGAGCCCGAGCCCCACGTACCGCAGTCGAACGAGATGGTCGCGGTGTCCGGCGTCACCGCGGTGGCGGCGGGCGCCATCACCATGGCGCCCACGGCGACCAGACCGACGCCCAACGCCGACCCGGCGCCGAGCCCGCGGATCCTGCCGGTGCCGAATCTGCCCTGTCTGCCGATTGCACAACTGCCATGCCTCATGGGGAGTCCTGCCTTCAAGTGGGGGGATTGCGGGGGGGGACGGCCAACGGGACCTGACGACCAGTCAACATCCCGAACCGCTCCCATTGAGGCATGGGGCCCTTGAGGCGGCAAGGCACACTTCCATGATTCTTGACATGCTACGGCCAATTTCAGCCGCGCCCCGACCTCCCGGCAGCGGCGCCCCCGCGTTCGCCCCGCTCCCCCTCCTCCAGGGGGTGCAAAATGGCGATCATGACCTCGCCCTCCCCCTCACCCTCCCCCTCGCCCCGGACCTACCAGTCGGTCCTCGACCGCATCGCCGCCGAGATCGAGAACACGCCGGTGCGCGGCAGGCCCGCCGACTACATTCCGGCGCTCGCGGCGTGCGACCCGCGCCGGTTCGGGATGGCGGTCGCGGAGCCTGACGGCACGGTGTACGGGGTGGGCGACTGGCGGCATCCGTTCTCCGCGCAGTCCATCACCAAGGTGTTCACCCTCGCCCTCGACCTGGCGCGCGAGGGCGACGAACTGTGGGAGCACGTGGGCCGCGAGCCCTCCGGCAACCCCTTCAACTCGCTCGTGCAGCTGGAGTACGAGAACGGCATCCCGCGCAATCCCTTCATCAACGCGGGCGCGCTCGTCGTCACCGACCGCCTCCAGACCCAGACCGGGGACGCGGCGGGCACCCTCCTCGACCTGCTGCGCGCCGAGAGCGGCAACGACGGGCTCGCGATCAACGAGGCCATCGCCGCGTCCGAGTCGGCCAACGGGGACCGCAATGCCGCGCTCGGCCACTTCATGGCGTCGTACGGGAACATCGGCAACCCGGTCCCGGTTCTCCTGAACCAGTACTTCCGCCAGTGCTCCGTCGAGGCGTCCTGCGCCGACCTGGCCCTGGCCACCGGCTTCCTGGCCCGCCACGGCGTCCGCGCCGACGGCACCCGCCTGCTCAGCAGCAGCCAGGCCAAGCAGGTCAACGCGATCATGCTGACCTGCGGGACGTACGACGCGGCGGGCGACTTCGCCTACCGCGTGGGCCTGCCCGGCAAGAGCGGCGTCGGCGGCGGCATCATCGCGGTGATCCCCGGCCACTGCACCCTCTGCGTCTGGAGCCCCGGCCTGGACGAGCGGGGCAACTCGGTGTCGGGGGTGGCAGCGCTGGACCGCTTCACGACGCTGACGGGGCTTTCGGTGTTCTGAGGGGCACCCCATGGCCCGGTTGGAGCGGCAGACGAGTCGGGCTGTACGCCGGGTTCTGTCGCCCGGTCGCCTCGCGGCGGCCGGGGAGACGGCCATCCATCTAGGGTCCGCATTGCTGCGGACCTCGTGCGGTCTACCCGCGGACTCGGGCGGGCAGCCCTCGATCATCCGCGCAGGGTCCTGTTTCCAGGGCCCCTCTTGACCTTGCTCCAGGTGGGGTTTACCTAGCCGCCTGAGTCACCTCAGGCGCTGGTGGTCTCTTACACCACCGTTTCACCCTTACCGGAGACCGAAGTCTCCGGCGGTCTGTTTTCTGTGGCACTGTCCCGCGGGTCACCCCGGGTGGCCGTTAGCCACCACCTTGCCCTGTGGAGCCCGGACGTTCCTCGGGAAGAGCCCCCGTTGAGGGGAGCTTCACGCGGCCGTCCGCCCGGCTCGTCTGCCGTGTCGACCATGCTACCCGGCGCGTGCCGGGGCTCCGGCCCGCGGAGGCCCCCGTCGCCAGGAACGAGCCCGCCAGGATGAGCGTGAAGGCCGCCGCGATGCCCGCCGTGAAGGGTTCGGAGAGGAACGCGACGCCTGCCGCGACCGCGATCGCCGGGTTCACGTAGGTGAAGACGACCGCGCGGGTCGGGCCCGCCTCGTGGATGAGTTCGAGGAAGACGACGAAGGCCAGGGCCGTGCAGATGACGCCCAGGCCCGCCAGGGAGGCGAGAGTGGCGGCGCCCGGCAGCTCCGCCGGCCAGGTCGCCGCCGCGGGCAGGGCGTAGACCAGCGCCGCCAACGTCAGGCAGGGGGCGATGAGTTGGAGCGTGGGGACCGTCTTGAGGTGACGGGCCACGATCAGGGGGGCCGTCGCGTAGCCGAGCGCCGTGATCAGGACCTCCGTCAGGGACCAGGCGTCGCCGCCCGTGAGGTGCGGGACCGTGAGGACGGCCACTCCCCCGAGGCCGAGCCCGAGCCCCGTCAGGCGGCGCGCGCCGAGCCGCTCCGTGTCGCCGAAGAAGCGGGCCAGTACGGCGCCGATGATCGGTACGGCGGCGATCAGCAGACCCGCCGTGGAGCTGGAGAGGTGGCGTTCGGCGTCCGTCAGGGTCCACCAGGGGCCCAGGATCTCGATGCAGGCGAAGGCGAGCATCGGCTTCCAGTGGCTGCGCAGGACGCGGGTCAGGCCCCCTTGCCGTAGGGCGAACGGCAGCAGCAGGGCGGCGCCGAGCGCACAGCGGGTGAAGACCACCATCGACGGGGAGAGGTCTTCGACCGCCACTTTGATCATCAGGTACGGGATGCCCCAGAGGACGCCCATCAGGGAGAAGAGGAACCAGCCGCGTGCAGTCATACGGGCAGTTTCAGGCCGTTCGGCGCCCGCCGTCTTGAACGCTGTTGCGGTACGCCGCCGGGGTCACCCCCAGGATCCGGCGGAACCACCGGGTCAGGTGCGCCTGGTCGGCGAAGCCCACCAGGGACGCCGTCTGTGCCGGTCGAAGGCCCGCGTCGAGGAGCGCGCGGGCCCGGGTCACGCGGTGCTGGGCGAGCCAGGCGTAGGGCGGCATCCCCGTTGACGTACGGAAGGCGCGCAGGAGCTGGTAGCGGGAGAGGCCGAGCGGCGCGGCCAGTTCGGCGAGGGAGGGCGGGGCCAGGAGTTCGTCGGCGAGGCGGTCGCGTACGGCGCGGGCGATGCGGTCGGCGCCGGGCACGGTGTCGCACAGGAGCCGGGCGGTGCCGTGTCTGCGGGCGAGGGCGGCCAGCAGCCAGGGCAGGCGCGACTCGGCCTCCAGGAGGTCGGGGGCGGCGCCGAACTCCGGGCCGGGTCCGCCGCTGAGTTCGGTGTGCGCCGCGCGCAGGGCCGCGGCCAGCTCGGGGTCGTTCAGGACCGGGTCGCGGAAGTTCGGGACGGTCAGGGTGCCTTCGGCGAGGAGGTGCGGCGCCGGGTACATCGCGCGGTAGGCGTATCCGCCCTGGCTCCCCGGGCCACCGGTGTGCACTTCGCCCGGCGCGAGTACGACGATCGTTCCCGGCCCCACGTCGAGGCGTCCGCCCCGGTAGTCGATGACCTCGGAGCCGCCGACGCAGACGCCGACGGTGAACTCCTCGTGGTAGTGCGGGGCGTAGCGGTGCTGGTCGAAGCGGGCGGTGAGGAGGTCCAGGGGCGGCGCGCACGGTTCGAGTCGGGCGCGGGTCCAGATCGCGTGCTCACGACCGCCGGGGTCAGCTGTCCGCGCTCCGTGGGTTCCATGGGCTGCCTGGGCTCCATGGGCTCCCTGCAATCCCTGGGCTCTTGGCCCCGGTCCACCGTTCATGCCGCTCCCCCTCGTCGCCGTCCTCAGGGGTGCAACGCCCGTACGCCCCTCTTCCATGCCGTCGCCAGATCGGCGTCTTCGGGAAACCTGCCGTGGATCTCCAGGATGGCCATGCCGTGCGCGAAGGCCCAGGCGGCGCGGGCCAGGTCCAGGTCGTTGTCGCAGGCGCGCATGAGGGGGCCCGCGGCCCGGTCCTCCAGGCCTTGCGGGAGGGCGTGGCGCGGGAGGGGGCGTTCGGTGGCGAGGCGGTAGAGGTGGGGGTGGGCGAGGGCGTAGGCGCGATAGGCGTCGGTCAGGGCCTGGAGGGAGCCTGGGTGCTCGGCCTCGGCCGCCTCGCAGACCTCCGCCGATTCGGCGAGCATGTGCGCGATCAGCTCGACCTCCACCGCCGTCTTGTCGGGGAAGTGCTTGTAGAGGGACGGGGCCTTGATGCCGAGCCGGTCGGCCAGGGAGCGCATCGTGAGCTTCTCGGCGCCCGACTCCTCCAGGAGATCGCGGGCCGCCGCGACGATCTCCCGAGCGCGGGGGGTGAGGCGCGGCCGGCCTTCGGTCTCGGCCCGCCGCTCCTGTTGCTGCTCCTGCACGGCCCGCCGCTCCTGTTGCTGGTCAGCCACGCTGGAACCCTTCCTTCGTACGCAGTCCATAGCCGAAGGCGCGATCGTACGAGATGTGGGCGAGCCAGCCGCACAGGGCGGCGAAGGCGGGCGCCCATTCGATCGGCGTGAAGGTGTAGAGGGCCATGAGGGCGACGGGGATCAGGGCGCGGTGGGCCGCGTTGTAGAACGGGACGGCGCGGGGCGGGAGTTGACCCTTCGCCATGCGGGGCGCGTCGCCGATCCCCACCAGGAAGGTCAGGTCGGGGGCGATGAAGAAGGCGAAGGCCAGGAGGCCCGCGAGCCAGCCGTGGTTGACGGCTTCGAGCACGGCGAAGGCGGACCAGAAGAGCGCGTTCGCCAGCCAGGCCACGCGGCGCGCGACGGTGAGCCCGCCGAGGGGCGCGGCCGGGGCGGTGGTGTTCGCGGTGACGGCCTTCGCGGTGGTGTTGCTCTGCGGGTGTGTTGCCGTGGCGCTCATGGGGTCCCCCTCGGAAGCGGTTGGCTAACCTTGTTAGCTAGAATCTAAGGCTAACGACATTAGCCGTCAAGAGGTACGCCACCGGGAAAGGCCCCGGGAGGCCCCGGAAGGCCCAGCGCCGCTTGACCTTGCCGCAGCGTCAACGTTTCTACTGGCCTCATGAACGGGATGAGCGGGTCGAGTGGGTCGAGCGGGCGGCGCGGCCAGGGCAACGGGATGCGGATCGGTGAGCTCGCCGCCATCGTCGGCGTCACCACGCGGGCCATCAGGCACTACCACCACCTCGGGCTGCTCCCCGAGCCCGAGCGGCGGCCCAACGGCTATCGGGAGTACGGGCTGCGGCACGCCGTCGCGCTCGCCCGGATCCGGCGGCTCACCGAGCTGGGTCTTGGCCTCGCCGAGGTGCGGGACGTGCTCGCGGATGACGCGGGGCGCGAGCTCGCCGAGGTACTCGCCGAGCTGGACGCGGATCTGGCCCGGCAGGAGGACGCGATCCGTGGGCGGCGTGAGCGGCTGCGGGTCCTGCTGGACGACGCGGAGCGCGGCACGCTCTCCCCCGAGGGGCCCGTCTCGCCCGAACTGGGCGCCTTCTTCGCCGAGTTGGCCCGTTCCACCGCCGACCGCGCAGGGCCCGAGTCCGCGATGGCCGCCAAGGACCGTGAGCTGCTCGCCCTGATCGACACGACCGCGCCCTCGGAGGACCGGGACAGGCTCCTCGCCGCGATGCGCCCCGCGCTGACCACGCCGGAGGCGGTGGAGCGCGCGCACGAGGTGTACGCGCTGCTCGACGCGCTCGCGGACTCCGGCCCGGCCGACCCTGCCGACCCGGCTGACCCTGCCGACCCGGCCAACCTTGCCGACCCGCGTACGGAAGCAGCCGTGGACAAGGCCGCGCGGGCGCTCGCCGACGCGCTGCCCGACTCGCTCCTGGAGGAGCTGGGCACGGAGGGCGTGCGGGCGGTGGCCGACGGGGTCGGCGGGGTCGGCGGCGGCGCCGACGGATTCCTCGGGGCCTTGTTCGCCGACTTCGCCCCCGCGCAGGCGGAGGCCGTGCGCCGCGGGATGCGGCTGCTCATGGAGCGGGGTGCGCGATGAGGCGCCTCGTGCGGGGGCTCGCCTGGGTGGTCGTACCCCTCGAACTCACCCTCGTCGTCTGCCTGTTGGCCGGGGCCTCGCTCCCCACCGGCGTACTGATGGGCGTGGAGGCCGTCGCCCTGACGCTGCTCGCCGTCGAAGGTGTGGCGCTCGCGGTCGTCCACCGGCGGGGCGGGCGCGCGGCGGTCAGGGACGTCGTGCCGGAGCCGGTGCGCAGGATCGTCGGGCACGAGCTGCGGGTGCTCGGCAGTCTCGCCCTGTGGGTGACCCGGCGGCGGCACGGTGTGCGCGAGGGGGATCTGGCGTTCGGGCACGCCCGCGATCAGGCGGCGATGCTCTACGGCTTCGTCTTCGTCTGCGTCGTGGAGACCGTCGGCTTTGCCCTGCTGCTGCGGAACTGGCCCACGCTCCACGCGGTGATGCTCGTCGTGGACGTCTACACCGTGGTCCTGATGCTCGGCGTGCACGCGGCCTCCGTGACCCGGCCCCACGTGCTGTCCGCCGACGCACTTCGCGTACGCCACGGCGCCCACCGTGACCTGCGGATACCTCTGGACCGGATCGCCGCCGTGCGGGGCGAACGGCGCTTCACGCACGAGGCCGCCGACGGGGTGCTCAACATTCCCGTCGCCGCGCAGACCTCCCTCACGCTGGAGCTTGCGGAGCCCGTCACCGCGGTCGCCTTCCTCGGCAGGCGTCGGCAGGTGACGACGGTGCGGCTGCACTCCGACGAACCGGAGAAGCTGCGGGCCGCGCTCAAGCAGGCCCTGGACCTCACGCAGGCGCGAACTGCACCTTCGCCGCCCCGGGGTCGGCCTGCGTGAGCCGTACCCGCAGCCGCTCCCCCAGCGGAAGGGCGCCGGTGCCGCCCTCGATGCGGGCGACGATCGCGGGATCGGTCAACTGGACGGTACCGACGGCCGGTTCACGCTCCTGGACGTCCACCACCACCGCGTCGAAGAGCTCGCCGATGCGGTCCTTGAGCACCGCGGCCTCGACGAGGTCCACGCACTCCCGCTCCACGGTGTTGCCGCGCCGTGTGCCGTCCGCCATCTCCTTGGGCAGGTCGGGCAGCGCGGCGAGCACCCACTGGGGCGGCTCCTCCCCGGCCGCCGCCGCCAGGCACAGCTCGGCGGCATAGCGGTCGACGAGGCGGCGGAGCGGGGCCGTGCAGTGGGCGTAGGGGGCGGCGACGGCGGCGTGCGTGGTGAGGTCGGGGACGTCGCCGCCGCTGAACGCGGTGTAGCCGGCGCCGCGCAGGAGCGTGGTGCACTCCTGGAGGAACGCGGCGTGGTGGGGCCGGCGCGGATCGAGGGAGCGGACCAGCTCGGCGTACGGGACGTGGTGCGGCCAGTCGACCTTCAGGGCCTTCGCGGTGCGCCGGAGCCGGCCGACGGCACCGTCCGGGGCGGTGGGCAGGGTACGCAGAATCCCCGCGCCCGACTGGATCATGAGCTCGGCGGCTGCCATGCCGGTGAGGAGGGAGATCTGGGCGTTCCATCCGTCGGCGGGCAGCGGGGCGCGGAAGTCGAGTTCGTACGCGCCGTCGCGCTCGACGATCTGCTGCTCGGGCACGTTGAGGGAGATGCCGCCCCGCTCGACCTCCAACTGCTCGCGCAGCCGCCCGATGTCGGCCAGCAGCGCGAGGGCCTCATCGGCGGTGCCACCGTCGATGGCCCGCTGCACGCCGTCGTAGTCGAGCTTCGCGCGGCTGCGTACGAGGGCGCGGCGCACCTCGGTGGAGACGGCGCGGCCCTCCGCGTCGAGGTCGATGGTCCACAGGACGGCGGGACAGTCCTGGCCCGGCAGGAGGCTCGCGGCGCCCTCGCTCAGCGCGGTGGGGTGCAGCGGCACCTTGCCGTCGGGGAAGTAGAGGGTGGTGACGCGCCGGTGGGCCTCCGTGTCGAGCGGCGCGCCGGGCGTGACGTACGCGGCGACGTCCGCGATGGCGTACCGCACCCGGAAGCCGCCGCCCTGCCGCCGGGACAGGTGCATCGCCTGGTCGAGGTCGACGGAGGTGGGCGGGTCGATGGTGAAGAGGGGGATGTCGGTCGCGTCGTGCACGGGAAGCCGTGGAGCGGCGAGGGCCCGCTCGGCATCGGCGACGACGTCCCCGGGAAAGCCCTCGGGAACCTCCAACTTCGCACGCAGCTCACGCAGCGCGCCCCGCAACGGAGCTTCGGCTGCGCCGGTCACACGGAGATGGCGACGGGGCATGGGTCGAGCGTAGGCGGGGAGGGCGGTCGCGGCACGGCGGGAGAGGGGGCGGCCCACCCCTGGGCAAACACACGAGCCGCGGGGCGGGCCCGCCCCAACCCCCCGCGCCTCGGGCACCCCGAAGCGGGGCGGGCCACCCGCGCCCGCCCACCCGCCGTGCCGCAGGCCACCCGTACACGGCCAACCCCATGGCAAACGCACGAGCCGCGCGGCGGGCGACTCGCACACGCCCGACCCCACGGCCAACGCACGAGCCGCTGGACAAGCCACCCGCACACGGCCCTCCCCAGGGCGAACGCACGAGCCACCCGCGCCCGCCGACCCCCCGCGCCGCGAGCCACCCGCACGCGGCCGGACACCCCCACGCCCTACGTCACGGGCCACGCCCCGGGGCAATCGGGCCGGTGGGCGGGCGGGGAAGCACTGCTGGAGCCTCACCCCCGGGTGAACGGGCGACCACGCCCCAGCCACCGCATCAGGCACCTGCGGACCCCACCCCCGGAAGCGAATACCCTGGCCCAGGGCCCGCACCCCCACCGCCCTCACCTCCGAAGGAGACCCATGCTCGTCCTCCTGCCGCCCTCCGAAGGCAAGGCGCCCTCCGGCCGCGGCGCCCCCCTGAAGCCGGAGTCGCTCTCGCTGCCGGCGCTCGCGGACGCCCGGCAGGCAGTGCTCGACGAGCTGGTCGACCTCTGCGTGGCGGACGAGGAGAAGGCCCGTGACGTACTCGGACTGAGCGAGGGCCTGCGCGGCGAGATCGCGAAGAACACCGAGCTGCGCACGGCGGGCGCGCGCCCGGCGGGCGAGATCTACACCGGCGTCCTGTACGACGCCCTCGACCTCGCCACCCTGGACGCCGCCGCCAAGCGCCGCGCGGCCCGCTCGCTCCTCGTCTTCTCCGGACTGTGGGGCGCCGTCGCCGTCACCGACCGCATCCCCTCCTACCGCTGCTCGATGGGCGTGAAACTGCCGGGCCTCGGCGCACTGGGCGCCTACTGGCGTACGCCGATGGCCTCGGCGATGCCCGAAGCGGCGGGCGACGGACTCGTACTGGACCTGCGTTCATCGGCGTACACGGCCGCGTGGAAGCCGAAGGGCGAGGTCGCGGACCGGACGGCGACGGTGCGGGTGCTGCACGCGCAGCTCGACCCGGCGACCGGCGTCGAGAAGCGCTCCGTCGTCTCGCACTTCAACAAGGCGACGAAGGGCCGCATCGTCCGCTCTCTCCTGGAGACCGGCACCCAGCCGAAGGACCCGGCCGAACTGGTCGAGGCGCTGCGGGACCTCGGACACGTGGTGGAGGCCCAGGCGCCCGCGAAGGCGGGCAAGGCGTGGGCGCTCGACGTGGTGGTCCGGGAAATCCACTGACCCCTCCGGACCCTGGTTGCAGCATGCGCAACGCCCTTTGCGCATGCTGCGTACGCCGAGGCAGGATGCTCCCATGACTTCCCCCTCCGCCGAGGCCTCCACCTCCGTGCTCGATCTCGCCCCCGTCGTCCCCGTAGTCGTCGTGGAGGACGTCGCCGACGCCGTGCCGCTGGCGCGTGCGCTCGTCGCGGGCGGGCTGCCCGCGATCGAGGTGACGCTGCGGACGCCCGCCGCGCTCGACGCGATCCGGGCCATCGCGGCGGAGGTGCCGGACGCGGTGGTCGGCGCGGGCACCGTCATCTCGCCCCGCAACGTCGCGGACTCCGTGGACGCCGGGGCCCGCTTCCTGGTCAGCCCGGGGTGGACCGACACGCTGCTCGCCGCGATGAAGGCGTCCGGGGTGCCGTTCCTGCCGGGTGTCTCGACGACGTCCGAGGTCGTGGCGCTGATCGAGCGCGGCGTGCACGAGATGAAGTTCTTCCCGGCGGAGGCCGCGGGCGGTACCGCCTACCTCAAGTCGCTCGGCGGACCGCTGCCGCAGGCCCGCTTCTGCCCGACGGGCGGCATCGGCCTCGCGTCCGCGCCGTCGTACCTCGCCCTGAAGAACGTCGGTTGCGTGGGCGGCAGTTGGATGCTTCCGGCTGACGCGGTCTCGGCGAAGGACTGGACCCGGATCGAGTCCCTGGCCCGCGAGGCCGCTGCCCTTCGCTGATCCCGCGCCGGGGGCCTGCCGCGCGTGCACGACCGCGGGCCGGTGGGGGCTGGTCACGCAGTTCCCCGCGCCCCCTACGGGGCCGAAGCCGGAGCGCCCGAAGGGGCGCGGGGAACTGCGCGCTCAGCCCCCACCGGCCTGAGGGCAATCCCCTACCGCAGGTGCGACGTATCGTTCAGTAGCCGCACCGACGCGTTCCCGTCGCCGTAATACGCCACCGTCGACACCGACGCCGCCGAGAGCTCCATGCGGAACAGCGACTCCGGCGGCGCTCCCAGCGCGAGCCGCACCAGCGTCTTGATCGGCGTCACGTGCGTGACAAGCAGGACCGTGCGGCCCGCGTACTCGGCGGTGAGGCGGTCCCGCGTCTCCGACACCCGGCGGGCCACCTCGGCGAAGGACTCGCCGCCCGGCGGCGCCGCATCCGGCGAGGCCAGCCACGCGTTCAGCTCCTGCGGCCGGCGCGACCGCACCTCTCCGAACGTGAGGCCCTCCCAGGCCCCGAAGTCAGTCTCGCGCAGCCCTTCCTCGATGCGTACGTCGAGGCCGACGCGCGCGGCGACGGCCTGCGCGGTCTCCTGGCAGCGCTTGAGCGGCGAGGTGACGATCGCCTGGATCGTGCCCCGCGCCGCGAACGCCGCCGCCGCGCGCTCGGCCTGCTCCCGGCCCACGTCCGAGAGGGAGGGATCGGTCCCGCCGCTGCCGGAGAAGCGCTTCTGGGGCGTCAGCGCGGTCTCGCCGTGCCGCAGCAGCACGAAGGTCGCGGGGGCGCCGAGATCCGCCGGCGCCGCCCAACCGACCTGCGGGATCCGCGCGATCCGCGCCGCGCTGCTCGCGGCGCGTACGTCGGCCGCTGTGCCGACCGGAACCGTGCCTGCCAGCGCAGCCCTCGCCTTCGCCGCACCGGCGACCGCGTCACCAGGAGGACCCGTCGGAGCCTGCGCCGCCGACCGCGCGGCCCGCGCGTCGAGCTCCGCCGTCGAATCCGACGGCTCCCACCGCTCGCCCCGCTTGCCCGCGTCCATCGCCTCGTTGGCGAGCCGGTCCGCGTGCTTGTTCTGCGCGCGCGGGATCCACTCGTACGTCACCTGGGCGGGCGGGAAGACCCGCGCCGCCTCGGCGGCCAGCGGCTTCATGTCCGGGTGCTTGATCTTCCAGCGGCCCGACATCTGCTCGACGACGAGCTTGGAGTCCATGCGGACGTGCACCGAGGCGGCCGGGTCGAGTTCGTGTGCCGCCTTCAGACCGGCCACGAGCCCCTTGTACTCGGCCACGTTGTTCGTCGCGACGCCGATGTACTCGGCGGCTTCCCGCAGGGTCTCCCCCGTGGTCGCGTCGATGACGACCGAGCCGTAGCCCGCGGGCCCCGGGTTGCCCCGCGACCCGCCGTCGGCCTCGACGATGAACTCCCGCACGGCCACAGTCCCTTACAGACCCGACTCGGACGTACGGACCAGGATGCGGCTGCAGTTCTCGCACCGCACGACCGTGTCGGGGGAGGCCGCCTTCACCTCGTTGACCCCGGTGATGTCCAGCTCGATGCGGCAGCCCTCGCAGCGCCGCTGGTAGAGCCTGGCCGCGCCGACGCCGCCCTCCTTGACGCGAAGCTTGTCGTAGAGCTTGAGCAGGTCGGCCGGGATCGAACCCGCCACGACCTCGCGCTCCTTGGAGGCGGTGGCGGCCTCGCCGTCGATCTCCTCGGAGGCCGCGTCACGGCGGGCCGTCGCGTCGTCGATCTTCGACTGGACCGAGGAGACACGTTCCGTCAGCTCGGAGACCCGCTCCTGGGCGGCCTCGCGGCGCTCCATGACCTCCAGGACCACGTCCTCCAGGTCGCCCTGGCGCTTGGCGAGCGAGGCGATCTCGCGCTGGAGGTTCTCCAGGTCCTTGGGGGAGGTCACGGCGCCCGAGTCGAGGCGCTGCTGGTCGCGGTTGGCCCGCTGGCGCACCTGGTCGACGTCCTGCTCCGCCTTGGTCTGCTCGCGGGAGCAGTCGCTCTCCTCGGTGGTCGAGGCGACGAGCAGGTCGCGCAGCTGCGTGAGGTCCTTGTTCAGGGACTCGATCTCGGCGTGCTCGGGCAGGGACCTCTTGCGGTGCGCGAGCTGCTGGAGGCGTACGTCGAATGCCTGGATGTCGAGGAGTCGGATCTGGTCGGCGGGCGCGGCGTTCAGTTGGGGGCTCCTGTGGTGTCGGTATTGGAGGCCGCGTGGGCGGTCCAGGGGTCGGTGACCGTCTTGGAGACGTGGACGCGAAGTCCCCATCCGTGACGGTCGGAGATCTGATCGAGCTGCGCCGCGGCCAGCTCGCACCAGGGCCACTCGGTGGCCCAGTGCGCGGCGTCCAGGAGCGCGAGCGGCGTCTGTGCGCGGGCCTCCGACACCGGGTGGTGGCGCAGGTCGGCGGTGAGGAAGGCGTCCACGCCCGACGCGCGTACGTCGTCGAAGAGACTGTCGCCCGAGCCGCCGCTGACGGCGAGGGTGCGGATCAGCTGCTCCGGGTCGCCCGCGACGCGGATGCCCTGCGCGGTGGCGGGCAGCCGCTCGGCCGCGCGGGCGGCGAGTTCGCGCAGTGTCAGGGGGTGTTCGAGCTCGCAGATCCGGCCGAGGCCGCGGCGGCCGTGCGCGTCGGCCGGGTCCGGTACGAGGGGACGGACGATCCGCACGTCGAGCGCGCCCGCGAGGGCGTCGGAGACACCGGGGTCGGCGCGGTCCGCGTTGGTGTGCGCGACGTGCAGCGCGACGTCGCTCTTGATGAGGTCGTGGACGACGCGGCCCTTGAAGGTGTCCGCCGCGACCGTGGTCGTGCCGCGCAGGTAGAGCGGGTGGTGCGTGACCAGGAGCTGGGCGCCGAGCTTCACCGCTTCGTCGACGATGTCCTGGACGGGGTCGACGGCGAAGAGGACCCGGGAGACCTCCGCGTCGGGGTCGCCGCAGACCGTGCCGACCGCGTCCCAGCTCTCGGCCAGTTCGGCGGGCCACAGGGCGTCGAGCGCGGCGATGACTTCAGACAGACGGGGCACGAGGAAAGGCTACCTTCCCGCTGCGCTCGGCATGTCGTCCGTCACGCACCGCCACGGGCTGCTACTGAGCGCCCCCGTAGAGGGCGCGAGCCCCTTACGGGGCCAGGGTGGTCCTGAGGTCGTCAAGGACCGAATTCGCCGCGGTCACACCAAGACCCAGGTACCAGGTCTCGTCCGGAACGTCCTTGGCCCGGCCGCCCTTGACCGCGTCGAGCTTCTTCCAGAGCGGGTTCTTCTCGGCGGCGGAGCGGCCGGTCTTCTCCGCGTCGCCGTAGACCCCCGTGAAGATCCAGTCCGCGTCGGCGTCGTCGATCTTCTCGGTGCTGATCTCCGTGGCGAGGTCGTTGACCTGCTGGTTCTTGGGGCGGGGCAGGCCGGCGTCGTCGAGGATCGTGCCGATGAAGGAGGCCTTGGCGTAGAGGCGTACGCGGTCGGGCATGTAGCGGAGCATCGTGATCGTCGGCTTGTCGTCGCCGAGGTCGCGGCCCAGGGACCTCGCCTTCTCCTCGTACGCGGCGAGCTTCTTCTTGGCCGTGGCGGTCTTGTCGAGCGCGGCCGCGTTCAGGAGGTAGTTCTCCTTCCACGTGAAGCCGGGGCGGATGGAGAAGACGGTCGGGGCGATCTTCGCGAGCTGCGGGTAGAGCTTGGCGGCGCGCAGTTCGCTGCCGATGATCAGGTCCGGCTTCAGACCCGCGATCGCTTCCAGGTTGAGGGCGTTGATCGTGCCGATGTCCTTCGGGCTGCCCGCGTCCTTCTTCAGGTAGCCGGGGATGCCGTCGTCGCCCTCGGTGGGGGCGTACCCGACGGGCTTGATGCCGAGCGACACGACGTTGTCGAGCTCGCCGACGTCCAGGACCACGACCCGCTTCGGCCGCGCCTTGAGCTCCGTCTTGCCGCGGGCGTGCGTGATGGTGCGCGGGAACTCGCCGGGCTTGGCCGTGGTGCCCATCTTCGCGGTCTGCTCGGCGGCCTTGGCGAAGTCGTCGCCGCCCTGGGCGACGGCCTTGCTGCCGCTGCCGTCGTCGGACGAGCCGGAGCCGTCGCCGGAGCCGCAGGCCGCGAGGGACAGTGCGCCGGCCACGGCGAGGGCGACCGCCGCGGTGGCACGGAGACGGCGGGGCCGTATGGACCGCGGGGACGGGGACGACGGTGCCATCGGTGCTCCATGCTCCAGGGGGTGTGCCGCGGCTGCCGCTTCCGCGGGCCCCGCAACCACTTAGGTTCGCCTTACCTTAAGCGCGCCTTCCCCGCCCAGCACAACCACCCCCGCCCCCTCAGGCGAATCGGTACTTCGCCACCCTTCTGTGTGAAGCGGGCGGCCACGGGTGCCACGGCAGCGCGTGCGAAAACTAGCTTCGGGGCCCGGAGGTACCCCCCATGACAGCGCCCACGCTTGAGCCCGAGCCCATGACCGCGCCGACGTCCCCGCCGGTGTCCCCGCCGACGTCCCGCCCGGTGCCCGCGACGCCCCCAGTGATCACCGCCAACGGTGCGTACGCCGCTCGACTCGCCCACGACGGCGGTTCCTGGTTCCCCGAGCGCTGGACCCTCGACTCCCCGGAGCCGTACGCGGTGCCACTGCCCGGCAACCAGCCGGAGGAGCCGGGAACGGAGGTGCTCCCGATGGCCGACGGGCGGGTCCTGATCCACCGCGTCGCCGACGGGCGGCACATGTTCGCTCTCCTGTACCCGACGGGCCCCGACACCGGCGAGGTGCCGCTGGGCGCCGTGGAGTGCGGGCAGGCGCGGCTGACGCTGCTGCCGCCGTCACCCGTAGGCAGCCACGCGTACGCCCTCGCGGTGGGCACGGGGTCCACGGCCCTGTGGATGGTGGCGGGCGGCGCCTTCGGGCCCGAGCACGTCGCCGAGATCCCCGGCCGCTGCTCGGGCGGGGTCTGGCTGGACGGGGAGGGCCGGATGCTGGCCCTGGACCGGGAGTTGGGCGGCCGGGTCAAGGCGGTGGCGGTGGACCTGGAGCGGGGCGGCGAGGTGTCGCCCCTCCTCCAGATCGCCGAGGAGAGCAACGACCGGCTGCTGCTCGCGGACGCGGACAGCGGGCTGCTCCTGATCCGCTCGGACGCGCCGGGCCACGAGCGGCTCGGCTGGGGGGTCCTCGGCGGTACGCGCCCGGTGCGCTTCCCCGAGTGCCTGCACCTGCCCGGCCTCGCGGTGACGCCGTTCGCCATCCAGCCCGAGCAGACGCTGATGCCGGAGAGCTGCGCGGTGGCCATGCGGATCGACGGGGCGGCGGGGAGCTGGCTCGGCCTGTGGCGCCCCACCGACCGGCGACTGCATCAACTGGCGGCGCCCGAGGGGTGGTTGGCGGGCGCGGGATGGTGGACGCGGGAGGGCGGACTGCGCCTTCCGTATGTGACGGGGGCGGTGCCGTGCGGGGTCGCGGAGGCGGAACTCCCCGCTCCGGAGGCGGCGCCCGTGGCGGTGGCCGCGCGGCCGGTTCCGTTGCAGCAGGCGCCTCTCACCGGGCGCGGGGGCGTTGGTTAGACTCGCCCGGCCGTACCGAACGATCTTCTTTACAGAGTTACTGGTTTACGGGGTGAGTATGTTGATGAGAGCCGAGATCAGCACGGAATCCGAGCGGAATCCCGAGCCGCGGGAGGCGGCGGGCAGTTCCGGCGCCGGTAGGCATCGGGGGCCTGTGGCCGAGCATGACGAGGGTGAGACGCCGCGAGGCCGGCACCGCCGACAGGGCGAGGAGAACTGACTTACTCCCCAACCCCGCCCCTTCCCGAAAACCGTGCCTGCGCCCCGGACCTACCTGGGGCTCCGCCCCAGACCCCGCTCCTCGAACGCCGGAGAGGCTGGATTCTGGCGCCCGCGCCGAGCGGCCCGCGGCGGAGCTGCACATGTCACAGCCGGGAAGGGGCGGGGTGGGGGGAAAATCATCCCCTCTTAAGCCCGAGCACCTCGGACGCCGCGAACGTCTCAGCCGCCGGCCGCCCCGCGTAATACGGCGAAAGCACCCCGTCCAGCTCCTCGAAGGTGAAGACCCCCTTCGCCGTGTCGAACTTCGCCGCCACCTTGGGCCGCTCGACCACCGCCACCATCCCGCCGTGGACCACCAGCAGCTGCCCGTTGACCCCGGCAGCCGCAGGCGACGCCAAGTAGCCGACCAGTGGGGCGACATGCTCGGGAGCGAGCGCGTCCAGCTCGCCCGCGCCCGGCTCCTGGAACCCGGCGAAGACGTCCTCCGTCATCCGCGTCCGCGCGCGGGGGCAGATGACGTTCGCCGTCACCCCGTACTTGCCCAGCGCCAGCGCGCTCGACGTCGTCAGACCGACGATGCCGCCCTTGGCCGCCGCGTAGTTCGGCTGGCCCGCCGACCCCGCGAGGAACGCCTCCGACGACGTGTTGACGATCCGGCCGTAGACCGGCGCTCCGGCCGCCTTGGACCGCTCACGCCAGTGCACGGACGCGAAGTGCGAGGTGTTGAAGTGGCCCTTGAGGTGGACGTGGATGACCGAGTCCCACTCGCCCTCGCTCATCGAGAAGATCATCCGGTCCCGCAGGATCCCCGCGTTGTTGACCAGGATGTCGAGCTTGCCGTACGTGTCGATCGCCAACTGGACGAGCCCGCGCGCCTGTTCGTGGTCCGCGACATCGCCCAGGTGCGCGACCGCCTGCCCGCCCGCCGCCCGGATCTCGGCCGCGACCTCCTCGGCCGGCGTCGCCGACGCCTCACCCGAACCGTCGCGGCCCGGCTGTCCGAAGTCGTTGACGACGACGCTCGCGCCGAGCCGGGCGAGTTCCAGGGCTTCGGCACGCCCCAGGCCCCGGCCCGCTCCCGTCACGATCGCGGCCAGACCTTCGAGTGGCTGTGGCTGTGCCAGTGGCGATGGCAATGGCTGTGACATCTGGGATCAAGGTCCTCTCAGATCTCGATGCACGTACGCAGCGCGACGCCCGTACGCATCTGGTCAAGCGCTTCGTTGATCTCGGAGAGCGGCACCCGGTGGGTGATCAGGCTCTCCAGGTCGATCCGGCCTGCGCGCCACAGCGCGATGGCCCGCTCGTAGGACTGCAGGACGTCGCCGCCGCCGTACATGGACGGCAGGATCTTCTTCTCGTCGAAGAACAGCTCGAACATGTTCAGCTGGAGGTTGTCGTCCATGGCGCCCGCGCCGACGATGACGAGCGTGCCGCCGCGCCGCGTCGTCTCGTACGCGGTGCGGGCGGTGGCGGACTTGCCGACGACCTCGAAGACGTAGTCGAAGCCCTCGCCCCCGGTGATCCGCTGCTTGGCGTCCTCAAGGGCGTCCGGTGCGACCGCCTCCGTCGCGCCGAACCGCAGCGCGGCCTCGCGCCGCGACGCCACCGGGTCGACGGCGATGATCTGCGCCGCGCCCTTGAGCCGCGCGCCCTGGATCGCGGAGATGCCGACGCCGCCGCAGCCGATGACGGCGACCGACGAACCGGCCTTCACGTCGGCGGTGTTGATGGCCGCGCCGAGCCCCGTCGTCACTCCGCAGCCGATCAGCGCCGCGATGTCGAAGGGCACGTCGTCCGGGATCGGCACGGCGCAGCCCGCGTCGACCACGACCTCCTCGGTGAAGGTTCCCGTGCCCGCGAAGCCGAAGACCTCGCCGCCGGGGCGCTTGAAGTTGGGGGTGCCCGCGTTCATGAACCCGGCCAGGCACAGCTGGCTCTGGCCGCGCTTGCACGCCGGACACTGGCCGCAGGCGGGCAGCCAGCACACCAGGACCCGGTCGCCCTGGCTGAGCCCGCTCACGCCGTCGCCCACGTCGATGATCTCGCCCGCGCCCTCGTGGCCCGGGATGAAGGGCGCGGGCTGCGGCAGCACGCCGTTCATCGCGGAGACGTCGGAGTGGCACAGACCGGTGGCCCGCACCCGGATCTTGACCTTGCCGGGGCCGAAGCCCACCGTCTCGACGTCGTCGAGGACCTCGAGTTTGTCCTGGCCTATCTCGTGCAGTACGGCTGCGCGCATGGTGCGGCTCCTCTCGTACGAAGATTCAGGCGTGCTCGACGATCGTGTCGGCGAGGACCGGGGCGTCGTCCCGTTCGACCGCTGTCACCGTCACGTGGACCCGGCCCTCGGAGCGCCACATCCGGATCCGCAGGGTCTCGCCGGGGAAGACGATTCCGGTGAAGCGCGTGCTGTAGCTCCGCACCCGTGACACGTCGCCGCCGAGCAGCGTGTCGACGACCGCCTTGAGCGTCATCCCGTAGGTGCACAGGCCGTGCAGGATCGGCCGGTCGAAGCCCGCGAGCTTGGCGAACTCGGGGTCGGCGTGCAGGGGGTTCCAGTCCCCGGAGAGGCGGTAGAGCAGCGCCTGCTCCTCGCGGACGGGGCGCTCGACGGTCTTGTCGGGCTCGCCCTCGGGGGCCGGGACGCGGGTGGAGGGGCCGCGGTCGCCGCCGAATCCGCCTTCGCCGCGTACGAAGATCTGGGCGTCGCTGGTCCACAACGGGCCCTCGGCGTCGGCCACTTCGGTGCGCAGGACCAGGATCGCCGCCTTGCCCTTGTCGTACACGGCGGCCACCTTGGAGGTGGTGACGGCCTTGCCCTTGACCGGGATCGGGCGGTGCAGCGTGACGCTCTGGCCGCCGTGCAGGACCGCGGCCAGGTTCACCTCGATGCCGGGCGACGAGAGCCCGCCGACGACGCCCATGCCGGCGCCCGCGACGGTGGCGAAGCTGGGCAGGACGTGCAGCTTTGACTCCAGGGTGTAGCGCAGTTCGTCCGGGTCGGTGGCGGGGACGCCCGCGCCCAGGCCCAGGTGGTAGAGCTGGATGTCCTTGTGATCCCAGGTGATCTCGGCCGACCTGGGCTCCGCGGCCAGTGCTTTCGCGGCATCGATGGGCATGTGGTGGCAGCTCCTTGGCCGGTCTGAAGACCTCGGTGCGGCCGTCCGCACCGTCGGTCGCACCGAGGTCGCAACAGGGCCGGAAGGAGCCCGTTCTAGAACGCGTTCCAGTCCGGCGATCCCATGTATAGCCGAGCGTCCGGTAGTTGTGAAGACTCCTGACGTCACGTCAGATAGGCCACCGATCAAGCGTGTGACATTTGTACCGGCCGAGTCGGTACAACCACATCTGCCGCTGCCCCGCCCCGGATTCGTAGCGTCATAGCCATGACGAAGACAGTTCCCTCCGAGCGTCCCGCCGAGCACGCCTCCGAGCCGGCCGTGGCCGCTGGTGTTCGGTTCGTACGCTGTGACCTCGTACAGAGAAGCAATGTGGGAGAGGCGGTGCCGGTGAAGAGCTTCTGGCGGAGGCGCACGCGTCTCGCGGGATGGAAACACGGCGGCAGGGCGCAGTGCGCCGAGACGCGGGCGCAGGAGGGGTCGGGCCGGAGCAAGCCGCAGGACCTGGGCCCGCCCAACGGCTTCGCGATGCTGCCCTGGCTCCTGATGGGCATGGGCTCCTTCTCCCACCTCCTCCAGGGCAAGACGGGCAACCCCTGGCTCGCGGGCATCGGGCTGCTCGCCTTCAACTCCCTCTACATCAGCGTGGTGTTCCGCGCCTTCACCCGGCAGGCGCGGGAGGCGCGCGCCACCCGGTACTCGCTGCTCGGGCTCACCGCGGTCACCTTCGCGCTCGCCATCGGCTACGGCGGCAGCTGGCTGATGTTCTTCCCGCTGCTCGGCCTGGCCACCGGCTCGGTCCTGCGGGGCAAGCAGCTGGCTCCCGCGGGGTTCGCCCTGAGCATCTCGGCGGCGGTGGTGGGCGGATTGCAGGAGGGCTGGGACGCGGCGGGCATCGCGTACGGCACGTTCCTCTCCGTCATGGTGACGGCGGCGATCCTGGCCCTCTCCGAGACGGTCAAGGAACTGCGCACCACCCGCGAGGAGTTGGCCCGCAGCGCCGTCGAGAAGGAACGTCTGCGCTTCTCCCGGGACCTGCACGACCTGCTCGGTCACACGCTCTCGGTGATCGTGGTCAAGGCGGAGGCGACGCGCCGGCTCGCCCCCCGCGACCTGGACGCGGCGCTCGGCCAGGTCTCCGACATCGAGTCCGTCGGCCGCCAGGCCCTGACCGAGATCCGCGAGGCGGTCACCGGCTACCGCGAGGGCAGCCTCGCCACGGAGCTGGACCGGGCCCGCGATCTCCTGGACGCGGCGGGCATCGGGGCGGTCGTACGCCAGTCGGGGCCGCCGCTGGCCCCGCAGAGCGCGGCGCTGCTCGGCTGGGTGGTCCGGGAGTCCGCCACGAACGTCGTACGCCACTCCGAAGCGACCCGCTGCGAGATCGAGGTGGCGGGCACCGCCGAACGGACCCGGCTGCTGATCACCGACGACGGCCGCGGCGTAGGCTCGACCACGCCCGGCAGCGGGCTGAAAGGCCTGGCCGAACGCCTCGCGGCGGTGGGCGGCTCCCTGGAGTCGGGACCCGCACCGCGCGGCGGCTTCCGGGTCTGCGCGGAGCTGCCGGTCACCGAGCTCAGCACCGGACCCGTTGTGGAGGAGCGCACCCCATGATCAGAGTTCTGCTCGCCGAGGATCAGGGCATGATGCGCAGCGCCCTCGCGCTGCTGCTCGGCATGGAGCGGGACATCGAGGTCGTCGCGCAGGTCGGCGCGGGCGACGAGATCGTGGACGCGGCGCTGAACTCCCGTCCCGACGTGGCGCTCCTGGACATCGAACTGCCGGGCCGCAGCGGGCTCGACGCGGCGGCCGACCTGCGCGACGAGTGCCCCGAGTGCCGCGTGCTCATCCTCACGACCTTCGGCAGGCCCGGCTATCTGCGCCGGGCGATGGAGGCGGGCGCGGTGGGCTTCCTGGTCAAGGACGGCCCGGTGGAGGACCTGGCGGAGGCGATCCGTCAGGCGCTGCGGGGCGAGACGGTGATCGACCCCGCGCTCGCGGCGGCGGCCTTGAGCGCGGGTCCCAGTCCCCTGACGACACGCGAGGCGGATGCCCTGCGGGCTTCGGTGGACGGAGCGACGGTCGCCGACATCGCGGGCAAGCTGCACCTGTCGGAGTCGACGGTGCGGAACTACCTCTCGGCGGCGATCGGAAAGACGGGGACGCGCAACCGCATGGAGGCGGTGCGGGAGGCGCGGCAGCGGGGCTGGCTCTAGCGGGCCCCCTGGCCTTGAGCGCCGCCGATCACCGCGATCACCGGCTCCGCCGAGTCCGCCCTCAGACGCCGGACGGGCTGACACGCCCGTCCCGCGGCATCCACAGCAGCAGCACGAGCACCCCCACCAGCAGAATGCACCCACTGGTCCGGAACGCCATCGCGTACCCCGCGGTCAGCGCCTCCGGAGTGGTCGAGCCCCCCATCCGCGAGGCGGAGACCGTGGAGAGCACCGCGAGGCCCAGCGCGCCGCCCATCGTGCGCGAGGTGTTGATGAGCCCGGAGACGAGCCCGGCGTCCTGCGGGTCCGCCCCCGAGGTGCCGAGCGACGCGAGCGGCGTCGTGGCGAGTCCCGCGCCGAACATCATCACGATGCCGGGCAGCATGATCGAAGTGAGGTAGCCGCCGTCGGCGGTCATCAGGGACTGCCAGCCGAACCCGGCCGCCGCCACCACGATCCCGAGCACGGAGACGTTCTTCGCCCCCAGGACCCGCATCAGCCGCGGCGCCAGCTTCGAGCCGATGACGATCGTCAGCGAGGAGGGGATCAGCGCGAGGCCCGCCTTCAACGCCGAGTAGCCAAGGACGTTCTGCGCGTACAGCGTCATGAAGAACCACATGGCGAACATGCCGCCGCCGCACACGAACATCGCCGCGTTCGCCGCCGACACGGACCGCACCCGGAACAGCTTCAGCGGCATCAGCGGAACCTTCGTCCGCGCCTCGACCAGGAGGAAGAGGGCGAGCAGCAGGAGCCCCGCGGCCAGTGGGACCAGGGTCGCCGAGGCGGTCCAGCCCTTCTCCTCCGTCTGTACGATCCCGTACGCGAGCGTGGCGAGCCCGGCCGTGACGAGCACCGCGCCCGGCACGTCGAGGCGGCGTGCCTCGCCGGCCCTGCTCTCGGTGAGCCAGGCCACGCCCGCGACGACGACGAGCGCGCCGATCGGCACGTTGATCAGGAGCACCCAGCGCCAGGAGAGCAGGTCGGTGAGGACCCCGCCGACGAGTCCGCCCGCGGCGCCACCGCCCGCGCCCACCGCCGACCAGGTCGCGATCGCCCGTATCCGGGCGGGCCCCGCGGGCACCGCAGAGGTGAGGATGGTGAGGGTGGAGGGGGCAAGGACCGCCGCGCCGAGCCCCTGCACGGCCCGCGCGGCGAGCAGTTGCCACTCGGCCTGCGCGAGGCCGCCCGCGAGCGAGGCCACCGTGAAGAGCCCGAGCCCGACCAGGAACATCCGCTTGCGTCCGAAGAGGTCCCCGGCCCGCCCGCCGAGCAGCATGAACCCCGCGAAGGCGATCGAGTACGCGTTGACGACCCACTGCAGGCCGACGGCGCTCATGCCCAGGTCGGACCGCATGGAGGGCAGGGCGGTGTTCACCACCGACACGTCCAGGACGACGAGGAACTGTCCGGCGCAGGCGGCGAGCAGCACCGCCCACACCGGTACGGACTTCCGGGAGGTCGCGGGTATGTAAGTGTCAGGGGGCGTTTGGACCATGACGAGCATGCTCTCAGGGATTGCGTGCCCCGTGCATCGGGGTTTCGGCGCAGGTGTCCTCGGCCGCGGGTCCTAGGACTTCGGGGCCGGCACCCGCGGCCCCCGTCTCACCCCTTGCGCAGCAGCGTGACCACCGCCGCTCCCCCCAGCCCGATGTTGTGCGCGAGCCCCACCCGCGCCCCGGCCACCTGACGTGCGTCCGCCTCGCCCCTCAACTGCCAGGTGAGTTCCGTCACTTGGGCGATCCCGGTCGCCCCGAGCGGGTGCCCCTTGGAGATCAGGCCGCCCGAGGGGTTGACCACCCAGCGCCCGCCGTACGTCGTCGCCCCGCTCTCGACGAGCTTGCCGGACTCCCCCGCCGCGCACATGCCCAGGGCCTCGTAGGTGAGGAGCTCGTTGACGGAGAAGCAGTCGTGCAGCTCGATCACGTCGACGTCCTCGATGCCGAGGCCCGACCTCTCGTACACCTCCCGCGCCGCCGCCCTCGACATCGGCTGCCCCACGACGTCGATGCACGAGCCCGAGTCGAAGGACTCCCCCGTGTCCGTCGTCATCGCCTGCGCCGCGATCTCCACGGCCCGGTCCTGAAGGCCGTGCCGCTCCACGAAGCGCTCCGAGACCACCACCGCCGCCGCAGAGCCGTCCGACGTCGGCGAGCACTGGAGCTTGGTGAGCGGGCGGTGGATGGTCTTGGCGGCGAGGATCTCGTCGACCGTGTACTCGTCCTGGAACTGGGCGTACGGGTTGTGCACCGAGTGCCGGTGGTTCTTGGCGCCCACGGCGGCGAGCTGCGCCTCGGTCGTGCCGTACTTCTCCATGTGCTCGCGTGCCGCGTTCCCGAAGATCTGGGCGGTGGGCGGGGTCATCTCGAAGCCGTGGCGTGCGGCCATCACGCCGTAGTGGCGGGCGACGGGGGACGTCTTGAAGTCGCCTCCGTCGGAGCCGCCCCCGAGCGCGCCGCGCGCCATCTTCTCGAAGCCGAGCGCGAGCACGCAGTCGTTGATGCCGCCCTCGACGAACTGCCGCGCCATCATCAGGGCGGTCGACGCCGTCGCGCAGTTGTTGTTCACGTTGTAGACGGGGACGCCGGTCAGGCCGAGCTCGTACACGGCCCGCTGTCCGGCCGTCGACGCCTGGAAGCAGTAGCCGACCGGGACCTGCTCGACCTTCTCGTACGGGATTCCGGCGTCGTCGAGCGCTCTGGTCCCGGCCTCCTTCGCCATGTCCCAGTACTGCCAGTCCCGCGTCTCGGGCTTCTCGAACTTCGTCATTCCGACGCCGACTATGTACGCCTTCACGGGCCAGCTCCTTCTGGATGATGGGACGGGCTAGATGACGGGGCGCGGCTCGGGGTCCCTCGGCAGGCCGAGGAGCCGCTCCGCGACGACGTTCAGCTGCACCTGCGTGGTGCCGCCCGCGATGGTCAGGCAGCGCGACATGAGGAAGCCGTGCAGCGCCCGCTCCCCGGCGCCCTCGCGGACCGCGCCCGCCGGGCCGAGCAGTTCGAGGGCCAGCTCGGCGACCTTCTGCTGATGCGGGGTCTGTACGAGCTTGCGTACGGAGGCCCCGGCGCCCGGTTCCGCGCCCGCCACCTGCCGCATGGTCGTACGCAGGCCGATGCAGGCGAGGGCGTGCGCCTCGGCGGCGAGCGCGCCGATCCGCGCCCGGCAGGCGCCGTCGAGGTCGGCGGCGCCTGCGATGAGCGCTTCCAGGCCGGTGTCGAAGGTCAGCTGGTCGGCCATGTGGACGCGTTCGTTGCCGAGCGTGTGGCGCGCGACCCGCCAGCCGTCGTTCACCTCGCCGACGACCGCGTCCGCGGGCAGCAGGACGTCGTCGAAGTAGACCTCGTTGAAGAGGGAGTCCCCGGTGATCTCCTTCAGCGGGCGGATGTCGATGCCCTCGGCCCGCTTCATGTCGATGAGGAAGTACGTCAGCCCCTTGTGCTTGGGGGCGTCCGGGTCCGTGCGGGCCAGCAGAATCCCGTGGTCGGCCCACTGCGCCGCGCTCGTCCACACCTTCTGGCCGTTGATCCGCCAGCCGCCGTCGACCCGCTCGGCCCGCGTCCGCAGCGCTGCCAGATCGGAACCGGCCCCGGGCTCGCTGAACAGCTGGCACCACAGCACCTCGCCCCTGAGCGTCGGCGCCAGGAACCGCTCCTGCTGCTCGCTCGTCCCGTACGCGATGAGCGAGGGCACCACCCAGGTGGCGATCCCCAGCTCGCTGACGCGCACCCCGGCAGCCGCCAACTCCTGCTGCACGGCAAGCTGTTGGACGGGCCCCGCGCCCAGGCCGTACGGCTCGGGCAGATGGGGCGCCGCGTGGCCGGTCGGCGCGAGTGCCTTGCGGGCGGCGGCGGGGTCGAGCCCCCGGGCGGGTGCGATGGCCGCGCGGGCCCGCTCCCGGTAGGCCTCCGCCTCCTGCGGCAGCTCCATCCGCAGCTCGCGCCTGGCCCCGCCCTCCGCGAGCCGTACCGCCCGCAGCCGGTGCGCGTCACCGGTGCCGAGGAGCTGCCGGGCAGTCAGTGACCTGCGCAGATACAGATGCGCGTCGTGCTCCCAGGTGAAGCCGATGCCGCCGAGGATCTGGATGGCGTCCTTGGCGCAGGAGTACGCGGCGTCGAGCGCGCCCCCCGCGGCGAGCGCGGCGACGAGTCCGCGCACCTCGGGGGGCTCATCGGCCGCCCGCGCCGCGTCCCACGCCAGCGCCCGCGCCTGTTCGAGCCGCACCAGCATGTCCGCGCAACTGTGCTTGACCGCCTGGAACTGCCCGATCGGCCGCCCGAACTGCTCCCGCACCTTGGCGTACCCGGTGGCGGTCTCCAGGGCCCAGGCCGCGCTGCCGCACGCGTCGGCGGCGTACACGACGCGGGCGAGGTCCCGCACGAGCGCCGCGTCGACGTCGAGCACCCGCCCCGCGGGGACCTCCACCCCGGCGGCGGTCACCTCGGCGGTGGGCCGCGTCGGATCGGCGCTCTCCTGCGTACGGACGGTCAGCTCGGCCGCGTCGACAGCGAGCCACACCGTTCCGCCCGCGGACTCCGCGGCCAGGATCAGCAGGTCGGCGTCGGCCCCGGAGAGGACGGGCGGCGCAACACCGTCCAGGACGCAGCCGTCCGCCACGGAGACCGCGGTGAGCGTGCCCGCACCGAGCGCGACGGCGCCGATCCGCGCGCCGGACGCGAGGTCGGCGGCGAGGTCAGGGGCGCCGGCCCGGTGCAGTACGAGCGAGGCGAGGGAGCTGGCCAGGTACGGCCCCGGGAGCGCGGCCCGCCCGGCCTCCTCCAGGGCGACGGCGAGGTCCACGAGGTCGCCGCCACCGCCGCCGCACTCCTCGGGCAGGTGCACCGCGAGCAGCCCCTGCTCGGCGAGCCCGTCCCAGTACGCGGGCCTGCCGCCGGAGCCCGGCGGGGCATCGAGCAGTTTGCGTATCTCCTCGGGCGGCACCGCGCGGGCGATCCAGCCGCGCACCGCCGACGCCAACTCCCGTTGTTCCTGCGTGATTCCGATGCTCATGCGCGTCCTCGCCGGTAGCAGCTTCCGGGACGGCGACAGACTAGAACACGTTCCAATCTGACGGAAGGTCAGATACGGGTCGGCTTGGCCGGTGATCTCGGCCGGTGATCGCGGGCCGCCCCGCAAGGGTCGCGGGCTCCCCGTAAGCGCCCGGTTAACAACAGGTCAAGACTTCCCCTCGTACGACATCCGTCGGAATAGTCGCCTCGGGAAACAGGTTCCCCCTGCACGTACCCCTGCCCGCACCTGCATCGCCCCCGGAGGCCCCACGTAATGACGCAGTCGACGACCCACCAACGCGGCACCCGCGGAGTCGTCCCCGTACTCGCCTTCGCCGGCATCGTCGTCGCGGTGATGCAGACGCTCCTGGTGCCGGTCATCAAGGACCTGCCGACGCTGCTGAGCACCACGCCGTCGAACGCCACCTGGGTCATGACGGCGACCCTGCTCGCGGGCGCCGTCTCGACCCCGATCATGGGCCGCCTCGGTGACCTCTACGGCAAGCGCCGGATGCTCCTGACGAGCCTGGCCGTGATGGTCGTCGGCTCCCTGGTCTGCGGCTTCACCGACGACCTCGTCGTGATGATCGTCGGCCGCGCCCTCCAGGGCTTCGCGATGGGCGCCATCCCGCTCGGCATCGGCCTGATGCGCGACGAGCTGCCCCGCGAGAAGCTCGGCTCCGCGATGGCCCTGATGAGCTCGTCCATCGGCGTCGGCGGCGGCCTCGCCCTGCCGCTCGCGGCGCTGACCGCGCAGCACGCCGACTGGCACGCGCTGTTCTTCGGCGCGGCGGCCCTCGGCGTCATATCGATGCTCCTGACCGTCCTCTTCGTGCCCGAGAGCACCGTGAAGGCGCAGGGCACCTTCGACGTCCTCGGCGCGCTCGGCCTCTCCGCGGGCCTCGTCCTCTTCCTCCTGCCCATCACCAAGGGCAGCGACTGGGGCTGGACCTCGGGCATGACCCTTGGCCTGTTCGGCGCGGCGGCGCTCGTCCTGGTCCTCTGGGGCGTGATGGAGCTGCGCCTCAAGGCGCCGCTGGTGGACCTGCGCACCACGGCCCGCCCCGCGGTCCTCTTCACCAACCTCGCCTCGATCATGGTCGGCGTCGCGTTCTACGCGATCTCGCTCGTCCTCCCGCAGCTGCTCCAGCTGCCGACCGCCACCGGTTACGGCCTGGGCCAGTCCATGGTCGTCGCGGGCCTGTGCGTGGCGCCGCTCGGCCTGACGATGATGTTCACGGCCCCGGTCTACGCCCGCCTCTCGGCGAAGTACGGCCCGAAGGTCACCCTCATCCTCGGCATGCTGATCATCGCGATCGGCTACGGCGCCGGCCTCGGCCTGATGAGCGCGGCCTGGCAGACGATCATCATCGCGGTCGTCGTCGGCGCGGGCATCGGCCTCGCCTACTCCTCGCTCCCCGCGCTGATCATCGGGGCCGTGCCGCCTTCGGAGACGGGCGCGGCGAACGGCCTCAACACCCTGATGCGGTCCATCGGTACGTCGGTTTCTAGCGCCGTCATCGGCATGGTCCTCGCCAACACGGCGAACCACGTGGGCGGCGTCGCGGTCCCCACGATGACGGGCTTCCGCACGTCGTTCCTCATCGCCACGGGCGCGGTGGCCCTGGGTCTGGTCTTCGCCCTGTTCCTCCCCTCCGCGCGCCGCTCGGCCAAGCCGCAGCTGCGGGCCAGCAGCGAGGAGGACGCGAACCTGCGCGCGGCCACCGAGGCACTGGCCGGTTTCCACGGCCGGGTACTGAGCCCTTCCGGGGCGCCGGTCGCGCGGGCCAAGGTGACACTGATCGACCGCCGGGGACGCCAGGCGGGCTCCGCGCTCACGGACGAGGGCGGCCGCTACGCGCTGCCGGTGCCGGGCGACGGCTCGTACGTCCTCGCGGCAACGGCGGCGGGGCACGCTCCGCTGGCTTCGGCGGCGGCGTACCGCGAGGCCGCGGTGGAGGTCGACCTGCTGCTGCCGGGCGGGAGTGACGTGCTGGCGTAGGGCGAGTCCTGGGGGGCTGCCCTCAAACGCCGGACGGGCCGAACTCCTTCAGCCCGTCCGGCGTTGACCACCGCTAGACCCGCGGAGCGACCTTCTCCAGCTCATCAATGGTCCCGGACATGACGGTCCTGACATGCTCGGTGAGCTGCTCCGCGGGCCAGTCCCACCAGGCGACGGCCAGCAGCCGCGCCACCTCGTCCTCGCTGTACCGCGTACGAATCAGCTTGGCCGGATTGCCCCCGACCACCCCGTAGTCGGGCACGTCGTCCACGACCACGGACCCGGAGGCGATGACGGCCCCGTGCCCGATCCGCACCCCCGGCATCACCATCACCCCGTACCCGAACCAGACGTCGTTGCCGACAACGGTGTCCCCCCGCCCCGGCAGCCCACTGATCAGATCGAAGTGGTCGCTCCACGAGCCCCCCATGATGGGGAAGGGGAAGGTCGAGGGCCCGTCCATCCGGTGATTCGCGCCGTTCATGATGAACCGCACCCCCGTCCCGAACGCACAGAACTTCCCGATACGAAGCTTCTCGGGCCCGTAGTGGTAAAGGACATTGCGCGTCTCGAAGGCAGTCGCGTCATCCGGATCGTCGTAGTACGAGTACTCCCCCACCTCGATCAACGGAGACTTCACCAGCGGCTTCAGAAGCACGACACGAGGCTGGTCGGGAAAGGGATGCAGCACCGTCGGATCGGCCGGTACGCCTTGCATGGATATGCCGCCTTCCACTCCTCTGTAAGGCCCCGCCTCCGTGAATGGCCAGGCCATGCGGCAGCATAGGGCGGCCCGCGGACGAACCCCACCGCATTGAACGACCGGAGGAACCCCATGGCTCCCGCGCCTTCCGCGCCCCCCGCGCCTCCCGCGCCGGAGGTCCTGGCCGCCTTCGAAGCGGCGAAGGGGTTCATGCCCACCGGCGAAGGCCTCGCCCTGTACGCCGCGGCAGCGGAAGCCGCGGCCCTCGGCCTGCCGCTCCTGGAAGTCGGAACGTACTGCGGCCGCTCCACGATCCTGCTCGCCGCCGCCGCCCGCGAGGCCGGCGTCACGGCCATCACGGTGGACCACCACCGCGGCAGCGAGGAGCAGCAGCCGGGCTGGGAGTACCACGACCCGGCGACGGTCGACCCGGAGATCGGCCGGATGGACACCCTCCCGACCTTCCGCCGCACGCTGCACCGCGCGGGCCTGGAGGACCACGTGATCGCGATCGTCGGCCGCTCGCCGCAGGTGGCGAAGGCGTGGGGCGGACCGCTCGGTCTCGTCTTCATCGACGGCGGCCACACGGACGAGCACGCCACGGGCGACTACGAGGGCTGGGCCCCGCACATCGCGCGGGGCGGCCTGCTGCTGATCCACGACGTCTTCCCGAACCCGGCGGACATCATGACGGGCCAGGCCCCGTACCGCGTCTACCTCAGGGCCCTGGAGTCCGGCGCGTTCACCGAGGTCTCGGCAACCGACTCGCTGCGCGTCCTGCGGCGAACGGGAGCGGGGATCTGACCTCACGGTTAGAGTCGCAGTCGTGTCGTACGTAGGCCCGGACAGCCAGCCCCCCCGCCCGCCCCGCCGTTTCAGCGGCGGCCCTCTCACCGTGACGCTCGCCGCGCTGGTGCCGACGTGCCTGGCGGGGTGGCTCATCTACGAGGCGACGAGCGGTCCCGGGGGCAGCGAGCCCCCGAGAACGCTCCCCGCGTCGAGCCAGTCCGCGCAGGGCTCCTCGTCCGCCGGCCCGTCCCCGTCGAAGTCCGGGAAGGACGACGCGGACGGCAAGGGGGACAAGGGTGACGAGGCCGACGGCAAGGCGAGCGACGAGCCGAGCACGACGAAGCCGCCGAAATCGTCCGGCCGTCCCGCCGCCTCCGGGCCGCTCAAGGGCAAGGTCGTCGTCATCGACCCCGGCCACAACACGGGCAACGGCAGGCACACGGCGGAGATCAACCGCCTGGTGAACGTCGGCACGCACCGCAAGGAGTGCGACACCACGGGCACCTCCACGAACAACGGTTACAGCGAGGCCCAGTTCACCCTCGACGTCTCGCGCCGCCTGCGCACGCTGCTCGAGAAGCAGGGCGCCACGGTCAAGTTCACCCAGGACGGCGACCGCCCCTGGGGCCCCTGCGTCGACGAGCGCGCCCGCATCGGCAACAACGCCCACGCGGACGCCGTCGTCTCCGTGCACGCCGACGGCTCGGCGGCGGGCAACCGCGGCTTCCACGTGATCCTGCCCGCGTCGGTGAAGTCCGGCGCCGCGGACACCTCCAGGATCGTCGTACCGTCACGCGACCTGGGCACGCGCATCGCGGGCAGGTTCCTGCGCGCGACGGGCAGCGCCCCCTCCAACTACATCGGTGACGGCACCGGACTGGACGTACGCAAGGATCTCGGCGGCCTCAACCTGTCGACCGTCCCCAAGGTCTTCATCGAGTGCGGCAACATGCGGGACGCGAAGGACGAGGCGTTGGTCACCAGCGGTGCCTGGCGGCAGAAGGCGGCGCAGGGAATCTCCGACGGAATCAAGAGCTTTCTGGAGTCTTGAACCACTCCGTCGATGACCGGCGAGACTGACCCCTGAGGCCAATGAGTTCAATCATGGAGCGGCTGCAACACACGCCAACTCCCAGGATCCGCAGGCCGAGGCGCCCGCCAACGCGTAAGCAGCCCCTACCTCCGCCGCGGGCGCATGCCCTCTCGGCTAACGTGCTCGGGGGATATAGCGTCGCGATCATGAAACCGCCGATTGATACCACCACCGATCAGGCGCCGGCCGATCCGGCCGCCACTGACGACATGCTGGCCACCCAGCCCGTCGGGTACTGGAGCGGCCTCGCCCATGCAGTCGTCACCCGGCATCTGCGTGACGCTATGGCCAGGATCGACGTCACACAGCCGCAGTACTGGGTTTTGAACCGCCTGAACGGCGGGTCCTTGGCGCCGAGCCGCGAGGAGGTCGTCATCCAGCTAACGCCCCTCGCGGACGGGAAGCACGAGATTGGGCGGGTCGTGGACCAACTGGTCCACCGCGGCTGGCTGCGGATCGACGCCGGGCACCGCCTGCACCTCACTGATGCCGGGGAGGCTGCCAGGGTGCGGCTGCGCGAGCTGGTGACCGAGCTGCGCGCCGTGGTCCACGAGGGCATCAGCGACGAGGAGTACGTGGCCACACTCAAGGTACTGCGCAGGATGATCGCCAATGTCGAGGGCGCCGGGGACTCCTGACGGGGGCGAGGGAAGTACGAGTGGTCCTGGTCAAGCCGTGACATGAGAAGGGCCGCACGGGTTGGGTGAGTTGTGAAGCTGGCCTGGGCCCGTGCGGCCTGCTCCCATCCTGCCCTGTCCGGGGTCTGCCGCGCACACTCCGGCGAGTTGTTTGCCGAACTCGCTGGCGCGTGGGAGGCAGCACGGCAGTCCGTGCTCCAGGCGGCCCGGGGTGGTCCGCGCCGGAGGGCGGCCGGAGCCGGACGCAAGCCGAAACTGGTCTTCTTCGACCGGCTGCTTCTCACCTTGGTTCATCTGCGTCACCAGTTGCCGCAAGCGGTCCTGGCCGAGCTCTTCGACGTGGACCGTTCACCGTCTCCGAGGCCATCCGGCAGGTCCGCCCGCTGCTCGCAACCCGTGGCTTCGCCGTGCCCGACCGGCCCGGCGTTCGACTGAAGGCGCTGGAGGACGTGTTCGCCTACGCCGAGGCTGAGGGTGTCGAGCTGAGGCTCGACGGAGCCGAGACTCAGGTGCGGCGCCCGCAGGCGGGACACCCGGGACGTCGGGTCTTCGTGTCCGGCAAGCGCAGGCAGAACACCATCAAGACCACCACGTTCAGCGACGGACAGGGCCGGATGCTGCTGGCCGGGGTCGTCCGACCTGGTCGCATGCACGACCAGACCGCCATGCGGACCGAGGGCATCGCCGAGCAGTTCCGCCTGAGACCGAGAGTGGAGGCCAAGGCCGACTCCGGGTACGCCGCACTGGCCAAGGAGTTCCCGGGCCAGGTCACCGCCCCGCCCAAGAAGCCCAAGGACGAGGTGTGCGACGGCGACAAGTACGCCTGGCGCGAGGCACGGCGACGCCAGTCCTCGGCCCGGGTCTGTGTCGAGCACCCACGCCGAGCTACGGCAGTGGGCACCCTTGCGGCGCTCTACCGGACGCCGCGACACCTACGCCGAGACCCACCTCACGATCGCCGGCCTCGTCTCCGACCGTACCGCCCAGCGGCCCACCCGCCGCGAGACGAGCACCGAACTCGTCCTCGTCCGTGACATCACCCGCTGATCACGCACCAGCCGAACCGCGAGGCCAGCACACCCCGACCTCAATTTCCCCCTTGGCCGTAAGCACATGCTCAGGTTTCCCTCAAGCGAACCCCTTTCGCATCCATCACTTGGTTGACTACCTGTGACCGAAGGCGAACAAGACCTTCTCTGATTTGCAAACGAGGGACCGTGAAGCAGCAGATATTTCGCCATGGCGCGGTAGCAGCAGCGCTGGCGACATGCCTGATTGGTGCCGCGACACCGTCGCAGGCCCAGGCGTCGAAGCCGTCGAAGAACGCCGACACCATCACCACCAAGGACTATGCCGACCGGTACAACCGGATCAAGCACGTCAAGTCCGCAGGAACGAAGTGCGGCAAGAAGCCCCTTGCCATGGCATCCGGCAAGGGGAAGATGATCCTCCGAATCGACGAGACTCGGACCCGGAGCACTACAAAGTCCAAGAGCATACAGGCCACGTACAAGGCCATCAGTGTTGCAGTGGGCTGGGACGTGACGAAGAGCCGAACCATCACGGTGAGCGGATCGAAGGAAGTACCTCGCGGCAAGTACGGGACCCTCAAGGCCTACACCAAGTACGCGGGAAAGAAGTTCGACGTATACACGCCGAGCTGGAACAACGGCAACCCCACCCTGGTACGGCTCCAGAAGGGCAAGAAGGCATGGAAGCCGGTAGGCGCCTGCTTCAAGTACAAGCAGCGCAACTCGTAAACGCTAACTGCGCCTGAGCAAGAGTGGCCCACCAAATTGTCTCGGTGGGCCACTCCTCTTCCGTGGCCCCGGGCGACCGAAGACCACGGGCGTCTGTCGGATCGTGTTGAGCAAGCCCGCCCATCGCGCCAGGCACTGTGACCGTTGGGCTCAGAGCCACGGTAAGCATCGATCACGCGGTACTGGACGGCGTACCGACAACTGGTTCCCCTTCACGTGAGCCAAACCTGGCTGCCCTGGGCGAGGTGGGACAGACGTCAAACGCCTGGCGGTAGGCGACACTGAAGGGCTGGCTACCGCGACGCGGACACCCTCCGGCGCGCAACAGGGACAACAGATTGGCCAGCCGCGCTCAAGGACGGCTCGCGTACGACGTACACAACCGTCACGTCGTCATCGATGCCATCGGTCTGGTCGCTCTCCGAGCCCAGCACGGGTGTGCGCAGCTTCACACAGCACGTCACGGTGCGACAACTGGCAGATCTTCATCTCGTGAAGGTCTTTATCCCGAGCAGACACCCCACGGGTGTGAACGATAATGTCCTCCGTACGATGGGGGGCCATCCCCGCGCTTTGCGCCGCGACCTGGGGCGAGCGACGCCTCCGCCGACGAGACGACTTACGAAGGACCTGAAGTGAATATCCGCTCTCTCACTCGAGGCGACGGCGTGGTGATCGGAGCAGCGGTTTTGCTGTTCATCGCCTCGTTCCTGGACATCTGGGACATCGATGGTGTCTCAGACTCAGCCGACATGCCGAACGCCTGGAACAGCGGGCCGTTCCTGCTGGGGGTCACCCTGGCCGGGGTCATCGGCGCCGTCTGCATCGTCGTCTCCCGCGGGCTGCCGACACCTCCGAAGGTCCTCGGTCTCGACCTCGGACACTTCGGCGTCGCTTTCACCATCGCCTCCGCCTGGAGCGCCCTGGGTCAGGTCTTCGACCCGGCTAGCGGCTTCGACAACATGGGACAGGGAAGCGACAGCGGCTTCGACGCCGGTATCGGCACCATCCTCTCCCTGATCGCCACGCTGGTCCTGGCCGCCGGGGCGATCCTCGCTCTGACGGTCCCCGCCTTCAAGGCTCCCCTCATGGGCGCCCCCCGCCCCGCCGCCCCCCAGCCCTACGGCGGTCAGCCGCAGGGTGGGTACGGGTACCCCGGTACGCAGGGCCAGCCGCAGCAGGGTCAGCCCTACGGTGCCCAGCCCGGTCAGCCCGGTCAGCCGCAGCAGGGGCAGCCCTACGGCGCCCAGCCGGGTCAGCCGCAGCCGGGGCAGCAGACGCCGCCTCCCGGGCAGGCGCAGGCCACCGGTGAGTTCTCGCCGTTCTGGTTCGCCGTGCCGGTGCCGCGTCCGCTGTACGCGGAGGACGGTTCGCCGACGCCGATCGCCGAACTGGCGCCCGGCACCTGGTACTTGGCGGTCGAGCAGCGCGGTCCCGGCCTGGTGGCCCAGACGCAGGACGGCCGTCGCGGCGTGCTGCAGGACACCACGGGGATCCAGCGCGGCTGATCTTCTCCCGCACCTCGCGGCCCCTCGCCCTTCCGGGTGGGGGGCCGTTGTCGTACAGTCGCCACCCCGCAATGAACTGACGAACCGTCAGAAACGCGAGAAGGGATCGGGATCGCTTATGCGTCTGGGACTCGCACTCGGCTACTGGGGGCGCGGCCCCGACCCCGGGCACGTGGCACTCGCCCAGGAGGCCGAGCGGCTCGGATACGACTCCGTGTGGACGGCGGAGGCGTGGGGATCCGATGCCTTCACCCCCCTGACCTGGATCGCGGCGCAGACCTCACGGATCAAGCTGGGCACGGCCGTCGTGCAGATGGCGGCGCGTTCACCCGTGACGACCGCGATGCACGCGCTGACCCTGGACCACCTGTCCGGTGGGCGGATGATGCTCGGGCTCGGGCTGTCCGGGCCACAGGTGGTGGAGGGGTGGTACGGGCGTCCGTTCCCGAAGTCACCGCTGACCGCGACGCGGGAGTACGTGGATGTCATCCGCCAGGTGCTGCGGCGGGAGGGGCCTGTCGCCCTCGACGGGCGCTTCCACTCCCATCCCTATCAGGGTGAGGACGGCAGCGGGCTCGGCAAAGCACTGAAGCCGATCACGCATCCGCTGCGGGCGGATCTGCCGGTGCTTCTCGGTGCGGAGGGGCCCAAGAACATCGCGCAGACGGTACGGATCGCGGACGGGTGGCTGCCGCTCTACTGGTCGCCGATGCGGTCCGACGTGTACGAGGCTTCGCTGACCGATGCGCGGGAGGGCTTCGTGGTCGCGCCCATGGCGCGGGCGAAGGTCTGCGACGACGTTGCGGAGGGCTTGCTTCCGGTCAAGGCGATGCTGGGGTTCTATATCGGCGGAATGGGGCACTCCGCGCGAAACTTTCATGCGGATCTGATGGCGCGGATGGGGTTCGAGGAGGAGGCGCGGCGGATCCAGGAGCTGTTTCTGGCGGGGCGCCGGGAGGAGGCTGTCATGGCCGTCCCCGACGCTTTCGCCGACGAGATCTCGCTGGTGGGCCCGCGCGAACGGATCGCGGAGCGACTGGAGTTGTGGCGCAAGGGCCCCGTGACGGATCTGCTGGTCCTTGCCCCCGACCGGCATACGCTGCGCGTCCTGGCGGAGCTCAACGGTTAGCGGACGGCGGACGGCGGACGGCGGACGGGCCGGCCACTTCAGCCCGTCCGGCGTTCGAGGACGAACCCGGCGGAGCCGGTGCTGACGGCGCGCGAGAGGCCCCGGGGCCAGTTACCCCTTCGCCAGGTCCCCCGCCGACGGCACCTTGTCCTTGACCTCCGCGCCCGCGCCCTTGCCCGCGTCCTTCACCTTGTTGATGACGTCGTCGAAGGAGTTCACGACCGAGTCCGTGGAGTCGCCCTTGCGGAGCTTGGAGGGCAGGTCCTTGAGGGCGTCGATGCCCGCGGTCAGGGGGGCCACCGCCTTTGCCAGTGCCGGGTCGCCCTTGGCGTTCTTCGACGCGGCCTTCAGGCGGTTGTAGGCGAGCGTTCCCGCGAGCCCGGCCTTGATGAGGGCGAACTTCCGCCCGTTGGAACCCTTCTTGAACTTCCCTGCGCGAAACGGCTTCACGATCCACTGGTACGTGGCCCCGGCGGCGATCCCCGCGTTCGCCACGAAGCGCGTCTTGGCGAACTTCTGCTTCTCGGCTGAGCTGCTGGCCGAGGGCGCGGACGCCGCGTCGGCCTTCTCGTTGCACGCGGTCGTCCCCGCTAGCAGGGCGCCGCACAGGACAGGCGCGACGAGAGACCGGCGTACGGCAGCGGCGGAGAGCGACACGGGGACCTCCAGGAGTGGACAGCTCTCCCCGCAGCCTCACCCCGCCCGGCGGGGCCCGCCACTCGGGCGAGCCCGTACGGGTTTCAACGGGCCCGATCCAGGTACACGGATGTCATGTCCACCCGACAAGCACGTGGCAGCACAGCAGCGAGGGTCATCGTCATCGTGGCGGACGTGATGGCCATCATCCTCGGCCTGTGGATCCTCATGTATCTGTTGGACGCGAACCGCGCCAACGACCTCGTCCAGTTCATCCACGACGTGGCCCGCTGGCTGGCCGGCTGGTCCCATGACTTGTTCACGTTCGACGAAGCATGGGCCCGAGTCGTCTGCGGCTACGGCCTGGCCGCCTTGGTCTACGTCCTCGTCGGCCACGCCATCGCGGGACGCCTCCGCCGCTACTGACCCCCCGCGGCCGCACCGCAGCACTCCGGCGCGAGGCCCACCGGCAGGCGTTCTCCCGAGAACACCGCGCAGGTGGCCTCGTCGCCGCCGAGTGCCGCTACCGCGAGCAGCAGGGAACCCGCCGTCCATGTCGTCAGTTCCTCGGGCCAGATCGCCTTGTCGTCGAAGACGTAGCCCGTCCAGTAGAGGCCGGACTCCGGGTCCCGCAGGTGCTGGATCGACTGGAGGATCTCCAAGGCGCGGTCCGACTCACCCAACACCCAGAGGGCCAGGGCGAGTTCGGCGCTCTCGCCGCCCGTCACCCAGTTGTTGGGGATGACGCAGCGCACGCCGAGGTCCGGCACCACGAAGCGGTCCCAGCCGTCCTCCACCCGGGACTTGGCCTGCTCGCCCGTCAGCGCGCCGCCGAGGATCGGGTAGTACCAGTCCATCGAGTAGCGGTCCTTGTCCAGGAAACGCTCGGGGTGACTCCGTATCGCATGGGCGAGCGCGCCCGTCGACAGTTCCCAGTCCGGCTGCGGCTCCTCGCGCTGCTCGGCGATCGCCAGGGCGCAGCGCAGCGCGTGGTGGATCGATGAACTGCCCGTCAGGAGCGCGTCGTCGACCGCCGCCCCGTCCGGCTCCCGCTTCCAGCCGATCTGGCCGCCGGGCTGCTGGAGCGCGAGGACGAACTCCACCGCCGCCGCCACCGTCGGCCACAGCCGGTCGAGGAACGTGTCGTCGCCGGTCGAGAGGTAGTGGTGCCAGACGCCCACGGCGATGTACGCGCAGAAGTTCGTCTCGCGGCTCCGGTCCGTCACGTCGTGCGGATCCCCGTCGGCGTACGCCGCGTACCAGGAACCGTCCGGATTCTGGTGCCGCGCGAGCCAGTTGTAGGCGCGGGCCGCCGCCTCGTGCTCGCCCGCCGCGTCCAGGGCCATGGCGGCCTCGGTGTGGTCCCAGGGGTCGAGATGGTGGCCGCGGAACCACGGGATGGCGCCGTCCTCGCGCTGGACGGCCAGGATCCCGCGGACCGTCCGGGTGGCCTGATCCGCCGTCAGGACGCCCGGCAGGACCAGGTGTTCCGTCCGCTCCGGGCTCGTCACGCGTCGGTCTTAGCGTCGGTCTTCGGCAGATGCGGCTTCGTCGCGTACGCCACGAAACTCTTGCCCACGACCGGGTTCAGGAGCTGTTCCGCCACCTTCGTCGCCAACGGCTTCTTCATGATGTCCCAGACCAGGAGCTTGTGGTACGCCCGCACCGGCAGCGCCTTGTCGTTGTCGACGCCGAACGCGCACTTGAGCCACCAGTACGGCGCGTGCAGGGCGTGCGCGTGGTGCGTGCCGTACGGCTTCAGGCCCGCCTCGCGCATCCGGCCGAGCAGTTCGTCCGCCTTGTAGATGCGGATGTGGCCGCCCTCGACCTCGTGGTACGCGTCGCTGAGCGCCCAGCAGATCTTCTCGGGGCCGTAGCGAGGGACGGTGACCGCGATTCGGCCGCCGGGCTTGAGCACGCGGACCATCTCCGCGAGTACGCCCTTGTCGTCGGGGATGTGCTCCATCACCTCGGAGATGATCACGACGTCGAACGAGGCGTCGGGGAAGGGCAGGTTGAGCGCGTCGCCCTCCATCGCCGTGGCGGTCGCGCCCGCCGGCGCCTCGCCCGCCTCCTTCATCGCGGCGAACCACTTGGCGACCTCGCGGATCTCCTCGCCGTTCTGGTCGAGGGCCACCACCTGAGCCCCCCGCCGGTAGCACTCGAAGGCGTGCCGGCCCGCGCCGCAGCCCAGGTCCAGGACGCGATCGCCCGCGGCGAGCGGGAAGCGGGTGAAGTCGACGGTCAGCATCAGCGATGGCTCCCGGAGTACGTCGGGTTGGTGGCCGCGGGGCGGCCGGTTTGCGGACCCGCGTTTTTTCCGGCGATCGCCGCGCGGTACAGCTCTGCGGTGCCCTGGGCGGCGCGGGCCCAGGTGAATTTGGCGAGAACCCGCTCACGCCCGGCCGCGCCGAGGCGCACCCGCAGCTCGCGGTCGCCCAGGAGGCGGTTCAGGCCCGCGGCGAGCGCGCCGGGGTCGGCCGGCGGCACGGCCAGGCAGGTCTCGCCGTCCGGGCCCGCGACCTCGGGGATCGCGCCGCCGGTCGTCGCGAGCAGCGGCGTTCCCGTCGCCATCGCCTCGGCCGCGGGGAGCGAGAAGCCCTCGTAGAGAGAAGGGACGCAGGCGACCTCGGCCGAGCGGACCAGGTCGACGAGCTCCTCGTCGGTGATGCCCTTGACGAACTCGATGGCGTCCCGGAGCCCGTACCTCTCGATGGCCTGCGCCACCGGGCCGTCCTCGGCGCGCTTGCCGACGACGACGAGGTGGGCGGCCGGGTTCTCGGCGCGGACCTTGGCCAGCGCCTCGACGAGGTACACGAGGCCCTTGAGCGGGACGTCGGCGCTGGACGTGGTGACGATCCGGCCCGGCACCTCGGCGACCGAGGGATCCGGCGAGAAGAGGTCGGTGTCGGCGCCGATGTGCACGACGTGGATGCGGTCCTCGCGTACGCCGAGGTGGTCGACGATCTCCTGGCGCGACGTGCCGGAGACGGTGAGCACGGAGGGCAGCCGGCGGGCCACCCGCTTCTGCATGCGCGTGAACGCGTACCAGCGGCGCACGGACATGCGGCGCCGCCAGCTGGGCGCCGCCTCCAGGTCCAGCCTGCGGTCCACGGTGATGGGGTGATGGATCGTCGAGACGAGCGGGGCCCCGAGGTCGCCCAACAGGCCGTAGCCGAGGGTCTGGTTGTCGTGGATGACGTCGAACTCGCCGAGCCGGTCGCGCAGGTGGCGGCGGGCGCGCAGGCTGAACGTGGCGGGCTCGGGGAAGCCGCCGGTCCACATCGTGGCCACTTCGAGCGCGTCGACCCAGTCGCGGTACTCGCCCCGTTTGGGCGTACGGAAGGGGTCGGGCGAGCGGTAGAGGTCGAGGCTCGGGAGCTCGGTGAGCTTGAGGCCTTCCAGATCCTCACCCTCGTCCAGGACGGGGTAGGGCTGCGCGCCGATCACTTCGACGCTGTGGCCCAGGCGGGCCAGCTCGCGTGAGAGGTGACGTACGTAGACGCCTTGTCCCCCGCAGAACGGGTTTCCCTTGTACGTGAGAAGAGCGATGCGCAACGGACGGTCACCATCGGCGTCCGGCCCCGTCCGGGGACCCGCCTCCATGGCCTCAGCGGTCACTCTCGGCCCCCTTCTCCCTGCGGTTGTCCGCGAGGTTACGCCGGGACGGTAATCTAGAACAAGTTTCAGACTTGATCGTTGAATGATCGCTGAACGAGCTTTGAATCTACCGGCAGGTAGCCGCGCTGTAAGGCCCGGATCAGGTGATTCGCGCCACGGCAGGCACCCTGCCATGCTGGCCCACCACATATCCGGACCGGGACGACGGAACAACGGGACAACGGAACAACGGGACAACGGGACAACGGGACAACGGGACACATGACAGCGGAAGCCAAGCCAGCGGAAGTCGCAGCAGCTGATCCGGCGTCGCCGCCCCTGACCGAACGGCAGGAGGCGCGCCGCCGCCGCATCCTGCACGCCAGCGCCCAACTCGCGAGCAGGGGCGGGTTCGACGCCGTGCAGATGCGCGAGGTCGCCGAGTTGTCGAGTGTCGCCCTCGGCACGCTGTACCGCTACTTCCCCTCCAAGGTGCATCTCCTGGTCGCCACCATGCAGGACCAGCTCCAGCACATGCACACGACGATCCGTAAGCGCCCGCCCGCCGGCGAGACGCCCGCCGAGCGGTGCGCCGAGACGCTGATGCGGGCCTTCCGTGCCCTCCAGCGCGAGCCGCATCTGGCGGACGCCATGGTCAGGGCGCTGACCTTCGCCGACCGCTCGGTGAGCCCCGAGGTGGACACGGTCTCGCGGCTGACCACGGCGATCATCCTGGACGCGATGGGTCTCGCGGACGCGCCGACCCCCGAACAGCTCTCCGCGGTCCGGGTCATCGAGCACACCTGGCACTCGGCGCTGATCACCTGGCTGTCGGGCCGGGCCTCGATCGCCCAGGTCAAGATCGACATCGAGATGGTGTGCCGGCTGATCGACCTGACGTCTCCCGAAGCCGCTTAGCCCGCCCCACGCCCACCAGGACGGCCTGCCCGCAACCCCTGAATCGTTGCACGGGGGGCGCACACTCATGTGGCAATTGCGCCCCTGAGCATCTCCTCGTCCCGCTTGGCCAGTTATCCGGGTCCATACCAGCCGTCGGCGCCGCTATGAATGGTCTACGTGCCGTACGAAGCCATCGGGACTGATTGCGAAGAGCTGGAGGATCGGAACGTGATCCGGGTTCTTCTCGTGCACGATGCCTGTCTGCTGCGATCGGCTCTGGCGGAACGCCTCGCCCGTGAGCCGGATCTGGAGGTGTTCCATGCCGCGTGGCGCAATGCCCGCGACAGTACGGCCGCGATGCGCCCTGACGTCTGTGTGGTGGACCCGGACGGCGACACCGCCTACACGTCCGCCGAGTTCGGGGAGCAGTCCCATCCGGTGAACGGCGGCCTCGGCAGCCCGCTGCTCGTCCTGGTCTCCGGTAACCGGCCGGGGCTGCTCCGGCGCTGCATGGAGGCCGGCGCCCTCGGCTACGTGGACAAGGCGAGCCCGCCGGACCGTCTCCTGGCCGGAATCAGAGAGGTGGCGGCCGGTCATCGGTTCGTGGACGAATCCCTGGGGTTCGGGTTCCTGAAAGCCTCTCAGATGCCGCTCACCACCCGGGAGTTACTGGTGCTCTCACTCGCCGCCGGGGGTGCCCCGGTCGCCGAGATCGCGCACCGTCTGCACCTGACCAACGGGACGGTGCGCAACTACATGGCCGCCATCACCCGTAAGACCGGGGCCCGCAACAGGATCGACGCGATACGGATCTCACGCGGGGAGGGCTGGGTGTGACGTCCCGGGGTGTGACGTCCCGGGGTGTGACGTCCCGGGGTGTGACGTCCCGGGGTGTGGCGACCCGGAATGTGACGTCGCGTTCACCGGGCCCCAGTTGCCGGAGAGTTCACGGTAGAGCGAGGAGCTCTCCAGGAGCTCCTCGTGGCTGCCGCACAGGGTGTGCGTCCCGTCCATCACCAGGATCCGGTCGGCGCGGCGGGCCGAGCTGATGCGGTGGGCGATCACCACGAGGGTGCCGCCGGGCCGCGCCGCGAAGGCCCGCTCGGCGCGGGCCTCCGCCACCGGGTCGAGGTGGCAGGTGGCCTCGTCGAGCAGGGCGAGGGGCGCATACGAGACATAGGCGCGGGTCAGCGCGACGAGCTGCCGCTCGCCCGCGGAGAGCGCGGCGGGGTCCACCGGGGCGTCGAGCCCGCCGAGCCGCTCGATCACCCCGCCGAGCCCGACGGCCTCCGCGGCGGCCAGCAGCTCCGCCTCGCCGACGGCGTCCGCCCGCAGATACTCCAGGTTCTCCCGCACGGTCCCGCCGAATACGTACGCCTCCTGCGGGATCAACACCCGCCGCCCGACCGCGCCTTGCTCCCGCACGGACCGCCCGGCGACGCGGACGACGCCCGCCCCGGGCTCCAGGAGCCCCGCCACGAGCCCGGCGAGCGTCGACTTCCCGATCCCGCTGGGTCCGACGACCGCCAGATGACCGCCCCGGGCCACGGTGAGCGTCAGATCCCGGACGACGGGCTCGGCGAGGGGGCCGTAGGCGAAGGTGACGCGGGAGAGCTGGAGGGCGGGTGCCTCGTCGGGGGTGGTCTCCTGCGCGTACGCCTCGGTCTGCGCGGGCAGCGAGGCCCTCGGATCCCATGTCAGTCGGCGCAGGACGATGGCCAGGCGGGAGCCGCTGGTGCCCAGGCCGTGGATGAGGTTGTGCAGGGCCGGGAGCAGCGCCTGGGTGACGTAGGCGATCGCGCCGACCAGGGCGCCCGGTGTCACCCCGTGGTTCAGGAGCCAGGGGGCCGTCACCAGGAGCAGGACGAGCGGGAGCTGGCCGCCGGTCGTGAGGGCGGCCGTGCGCAGGACGCCCCAGCGGGCGAGGGAACGGGCCGCCGCGTACTCCGTGGCGACACCCCGGTCCAGGTCGTCGGCCATGTCCTGTTCCGCGCCCGCGGCCGCGACGTCCCGCAGCCCCGGTGCGACCGAACCCAGTTGCGCGGCGATGCCTTCGTCCGCGACGAGGAACCTCTCCTGGCGCCGGGCCAGCGGGCGCAGGCTCGCCGCGAAGAGGGCGACACCGGCGAGCAGCGGCGGCCCGACCACCAGGAGGAGGAGCGGGGCCAGCGAGAACAAGCCGATCAGCGCGCCCGCCGCCGTGAAGAGGAAGGAACGCGAGACGAGGACCAGGCCGGCGAACGTGTCCCTGGCGATCTCCACCTGCTGGGTGAGCCGGGAGACCGAGGCGCCGTCCGCGTCCCGCAGCCCCCGTCCGACGACCTGCCGCACCAGGGTGTCCCGCAGCGGCTCCACGAGGTCGGCGACCGCGCGGTACACACGGCCCGTTCCGTACGCGGCGACCACCACGCCGAGCCCGGCCGCGCCGAGCCACCCGAGGCCGACCGCCTCGCGCCCCGCCAGGAATCCGTCGTCCAGGGCGCGCGCGAGGGCGTACCCGGTGAGGAAGGTCTGCCCGGTCTCGAGCACGGACCAGAGCGCGAGCCGCAGCATGACCGGCCACCTGCGCCACAGGAAGCGGACGCCCCGGCGGTAGGGCCCCTGCGGGACCGGCGACGACTTCACGCGGCTCTCACGGCTCTCACGGCTCATGCCGCTCACGCGCATCTCACGCTCCCCGCGCCTCACGCGCCGAACACCTCCCGGTACTCCGGCCGCTCCCACAACTCCGCATGCGTCCCCACCGCCCGGATCCGGCCGTCGTGCAGCCACGCCACCACGTCCGCGCGGGCCGCCGTCGCCGCGCGGTGGGCGATGATCAGGCGGCTGCGGTGCGGGGTGTGGTGGAGCACGGCCTCGGCTATGTGGTGTTCCGTCACCGTGTCCAGGCTCGACATCGCGTCGTCCAGGATCAGGATCCGCCCGCCTCGCGCGAACGCCCGTGCCAGACCGAGGCGTTGGGCCTCTCCCCCGGAGAGCGGCGCGTCCGCGCAGGGCGTGGTGTAGCCGTCGGGGAGGCGGGTGATGAAGGGGTCGGCGTGGGCCGAGCGGGCCGCGTCGCGGATGCGGGCGGGCTCCGGGCGCGGCGCGCCGAAGCCGATGGTGTCCTCCAGGGTGGTGCCGAGCAGCGCGGGCCGCTCGAAGGCGTAGCCGACCTCGCGGCGCAGCTCCTCGCGGCCGAGCGCACGCAAGGGGACGCCGTCGAGGCGTACGTCTCCTTCGTCGGGGTCGGCGAGCCTGCCCGCGACGGAGGCGAGGAGCGACTTGCCCGCGCCGGAGCGCCCGACGACGGCGAGCGTGCCGCCCGCGGGCACCGTCAGATCGACGCCGTCGAGCACGGTGCGTCCACCGCGGGTCATCTTGACCCCGCGCACCTCCAACAGGCCGTCACCTGGGGGCAGTTCCGCGCCCCCGTACGAGGTGGCGGGTTCCTGGAGCACCTCCCCCAGGCGCCGCGCGGCGGCCCTGGCCCGGACGAGTGCTCCCAGCTGTCCGACGAGCATGCCGATGCCGGTGGCGAGCACCGCGTACCGGGAGGCGGCGAGCAACTCGCCGACGCTGATGCGCTGTTGGACCACCAGGTGGCCCGCCACGGCGACGACCGCGATCTGCAGGAGGGGCGCGACCGCGACGGCCTGCGCCTGGGAGCGGCCCTGGACCCGCCACATCCGGTGTCCCTGGCGGGAGAGTTCGGGCAGCGCATCGAGGACCCGCCCGGCTTCCTTGTCCTCGGTGTGCGCGGCCTTGATGGTCCTCACCCCGCCGATCGCCTCGCCGAGGCGTCCCGCGATGTCGCCCTGGACCTGCTGGTAGCGGGCCACGCAGTCGGACGAGACGCGTACGAACGTCCGCAGGAGCAGGACGAGGACGGGCGCGCCGACGACGAACACCACGGCGAGCCAGCCGTCGATCAGGGCGAGGGCCGCCACGGCTCCGACGGGCACGACCAGGGCGGCGAGCAGCGCGGCGAGGGTGGCGGGCGCGACGCCCGCGTGTGCCGCGTTGTCGATGAGGCGGGCCACCAGGTCGCCGGGGGCGAAGCGGGCGGTGGCGCGTGGCCCGACGGCCAGCACATGGCGTCCGACACGGCCGCGCAGCCAGGCCGTGGTGCGGGCGTTGGTGGTTCCGGTGAGGACGCCGTCGAAGGCGTCAAGGAGTGCGCTCGCGCCGATGAGCGCCGTGCACACGAGGATCCAGCGGGTGGCGTCGGCGCCGACGTGTCCTGCCGCGTGTCCCGTGAGGACGGCGTCGAGTGCGCGGCCGATCGAGAACGGCAGGAAGAGGCTCGCGCCCGCCCCCGCGACGCTGCACAGCGCGAGGACCGCGCAGCGGGCGGCGCTGTGCCGGGTCGCGGCCTTCAGCAGGCCTGCGTCGTCGGCGGGTCGATGAGGACGGGTGGTCGTGGTCGCCATGCGGTCCGGGTCCTCGCAGTCCTCGTGTCCGTGGCGCGGTGGCCGTGGCGGCGCGTCCGTGGCGGTGTGCCCGTGCCGGTGCGTCCGTGGCGGGAATGGTTCCGGGCGGTGCCTCCCGAGAGAGGCGCCGCCCGGTCCCTCACGGACCGTGCCGTTCAGGCACGGTCCTGCGTCACAGACAGAGCAGCACGCTCGCGTCGCTCCAGCACAGGAGCAGGCTCACGTTGGAGCCGCCGCCGCCGTGGCCGCCGCCACCGGTCATCTCGTCGGACTCCATGCTCTGCAGGTCGAGAAGCGCCATGGTCTTCCCTCTCATTTGGGGACGTATTGTCCTTATGGGTGGTGTCACGACCCCGCCGCGTGGCGGGACCGGCTCTGGGGCCGCCTGGGCGGCGGCATGAAGGGGACGTGTGCTCCGCCGTCCCCCAGGGCGGCGGCGAGGGCGAGGAGACAGCCCGCCGTTCCGGTGTGCAGGTCCATGGAGAGCCGCAGCATCTGGTGACCGGGGAAGGCGAGCCCGCCGCCGTACGGCATGGCGAACCAGCCGAGTCCCTCGATCTGCGCGGCGATGTCCTCGGGCGTGACGCCGGGTGCGGTGGTGCGGTCGAGGTGCAGCAGCAGCCCGGCCCGCCCCTGGAAGAGGCCCGGCTGTACGCAGAAGCGCGAGCGCGCGGTGGCCAGGAAGCCCGGCCGTGCCGCCTCGAACCCGGCGTCGTCCCGGTGGGCGAGGTAGTCGTCGACGACCATCCCGATGCCTACGCTGCCGTCGCCGAGGTAGGGCATCGTGCGCCACCCCTCGTCGACGCCGATGCTGCCGTCGGGCCGCGCCACGCAGCGGGCGAGGTCCGCGCGCAGGGCCCGCGCCGCCAGGTCGAGGAGCGCGGGGTCGCCGTTCCTCTCGTAGAGCCTCAGGAAGAGGAGCGCGGGGCCGGTGGCGCCGTGCTGCAGACCGGCTCGTTGCCGCCCCTTCGGCGGGTCCTCCTCGGTCAGCCGCTCGCCGAGCAACTCAGCGGCCCGCAGCGCGTGTTGGGCCAGCTCTTCCTCGCCCGTGCTGTGCGCGAGGGTGTCCAGGACCAGGCCGAGCCCGGCGAGACCGCCGTGCAGGTCGGAGGGGAGGCGCTGCCAGTTCTCCTGGAGGATGAGCTCCACCAGGTCGAGCGCGCGGGTGCGGTGGCCGAGCCTGCCCAGGACGTGGGCGATGCCCGCGAGGCCGTTGTCGAGGCCCATCGGCGTGCCGGGCGGGGCCTGTTCGGTGTGCTTGAGTAGCCAGCGCTCGCCCTCCTCGTAGCGTTCGCCGCCGCCCTCGGCGAGGGCGAGCAGCACTCCGGCGGCGCCGTGCGCGAGGCCGAGGCCGGCGCTGTCGGTGAACTGCGCTATGTCGCCGGGGAAGAGCCGGTCGTCACGCTCGGGCGTCGCCGACGCGAGGATGGCCTTGACCATCGCGTCCCGGCTGCGCGGCCAGTCGGCGACGTCGACGAGCGGCGTGGCGCTCGCGCCCGCTGCCGTCCTGGCGGCGCTCTTCGCCCCGGCCCGGTCCTGCCCGCCGCGCTCGATCTCCGCCACGGCCTCGGCGAGGAACTCCGCGGGAACGTCGGGGAATTGGGTCGCGATCACCGTGGCGAGGTGCGAGGCCTTGCTCCGGTCGATGGCGAGCAGTGTGGTGATCGGCAGGAAGAGGGCGAGCCGCAGACACGCCAGTGCGTAGCGGTCGACGTCCACGCCTTCGCGGTCGGCGGGTGCGATGAAGCCGGGGTGGGCCACGACCTGCCTGCCGCCCTCGCCCACCCGTCCCGCCGCCTCGAAGTCGAGGAGGAAGACGGACTGTTCGTCGGGCGCGACCATGATGTTGAACATGTGGAGGTCGTTGAAGACGACGCCCCGCTCGTGCACGGCGGCGACGGCCTCCTCGACGGCGCGGTGCATCCGCAGGGCCCAGGCCGTGTACCCGGCTATCGCGTCCGGGTCCGGCTCGCTGACCAGCAGTGGATGGCGGTCCGCGAAGAAGGAGTTGAGGGTGCGGCCCTCCAGGAAGTCCATGACGAGGAAGCGGTGGCCGCCGAGCTCGAACCAGTCGCGCACCTCGGGCGCGACGCCGAGGCCCGCCAGCTTCCCCAGCGCGTCCCGCTCGCGCTCCAGGCGGGCCACGGCGTCGGCCCCGTCCGATGCCAGGCCCGCGTGCGGCCGGCCCTCCTTCAGGACGACCTTGCGGCCGTCCCGGGTGTCGGTGCCCGCGTAGACGCCGCCTCCGTTGGAGAAGTGCAGTGCCTTCTCCATGCGGTACGGCAGATCGGTGGTCGTCGTGTTGTTCCGCGCCGCCAGCTGGGGTTCGAGGAACGGCGGCAGCTTCACCCACTCGGGGACCTTGAAGGCCGGGTCGCGCGAGTCGGGGACGAGGACACCCCGGTCGTTCTCGACGGCGGGGACGAGGCCTCCGCGGTCGTCGGCGCACATGCGGCGGGTGAAGGCGCCGTACCTGACATACAAGGGGCCTTCCTGCCAGCGCAGGTCGGTGAGGATGTAGGGGCCCTCGTACCCTTCGAGTATCTGACCCAACTCGCTCAGGATCACGTGCAGTTGCGCCTCGTCGGCCGGGTAGATCGTGGCGAACTTGCCGCTGCCGTCGCGTCCCGCGTACTTGCTGTTGCGCAGGTGGAGCAGGCGCCGTCCCGCGATGAACTTGAAGGGCACGTCACGCGGCACGCAGTGGTCGAGGACCGCCGCGGCTATGCGGTCGGCGTTCTCCAGCGTGGCGGACACGTGGATCTTCCAGCCCTGCTGGGGCGCCGGCCGTGCGTGGCCGTCGTCGGCGAGCGGGACGAAGGTCAGCCAGTCGCCCTGGCGCGCCGAGCGCCATCCCTGCGGGACCGGGCGCCCCGCCGTCTCGAACTCGGGGGCGCTGCCGCCCACGGACAAGCGGTCCGGAGTCTCGTAGAAGTGCCTGTCAGCCAGACAGTAGACCTCGTACCGCTTGTCCACGGACGTCCCCTCCCCATGTCGTCTGGGTCAGAGAGTTCCAGGCCGCAAAGGGGACGGACAGTCACGGATGTCATCGATCGGGCATGCAGAACGCATGGGTAAAGTCCTGTTCCCACCCGTTCGAGTGCACATAAAGCACACAAGCCCTACATAGTCCGCTCGGGCGGCGTCACGGAAGTAAATCCCACCGCGGGAGCGGACCTCCTCAGTCCTCCGGCGGGAAGACGACCTCCCCGCTGTCGGCCAGGGTGATGGTGATCGCCTCGACCGGGCACCCCTCGGCCGCTTCGAGCACCTTCTCGTTGGCGTCGGTCTCGGGATCCGCGGGGTGCGACTGGCGGGCGGAGTCGAGCGTGAAGCCGCCGGGCGCCGTGATCACGCACATCCCGGAGCCGATGCAGACCGACCGGTCCACCTCGACGTGCCAGCGGTCACCCATCAGGCACCCGTCCCTTCGTATCCGGCCGGGAGGTGGATCATCTTGTGCTCGAAGTACTCGCCGTACCCCTCGGGCCCGAACTCCCGCCCGAGACCGGAGTTCTTGTAGCCGCCGAACGGGCCGAGCATGTCGAGGCTGAAGGTGTTCACCGAGTACGTCCCGGTGCGCACCCGCCGGGCGATGTCGATGCCGCGCTCCACGTCCGCCGTCCACACGCTGCCGCTGAGCCCGTAGTCGGAGTCGTTGGCGATTTTCACGGCCTCGCTCTCGTCGCCGTACGGAAGAAGGCAGATGACCGGGCCGAAGATCTCCTCGCGGGCGACGCGCATCGAGTTGTCCACGCCGCCGAGGAGCGTCGGCTCGACGTACCAGCCGTCGTCGAGCCCGGCCGGACGGCCGCCGCCCGTCAGGATCTTGGCGCCTTCCTCCTGGCCGATGCGGATGTAGTCGAGCGAGCGCTGCTGCTGGCGCTGGGCGACCAGCGGGCCGAGTTCGGTCGCCGGGTCGAGCGGGTCGCCGATCTTGAGCGCGGAGGCCGCGGCGGCGAAGGCCTCGGCGAACTCGTCGTAGCGCGAGTGGGGCACGAGGATGCGGGTCTGGGCCACGCACGCCTGGCCGTTGATCATCCAGGCGAAGGGGACGATGCCGGCGACCGCCGCCGACGCGTCCGCGTCCGGCAGGATCACCGCGGCCGACTTGCCGCCCAACTCCAGGGTCACGCGGGTGAGGTTGCGGGCCGCGACCTCCATGACGCGCTTGCCCGCGCCGACGGAACCGGTGAAGGACACCTTGTCGATGCCGGGGTGCCCGACGAGGTACTCGCTCACCTCGCGGTCCGCCGAGATGATCGAGAGCACGCCCCTGGGCAGTCCCGCCTCGGTGGCGATGTCGGCGAGTATGTACGCGTCGAGCGGCGCCTCGGGCGAGGTCTTGAGGATCACCGGACACCCGGCGAGCAGCGCGGGCGCGAGCTTGGCGGCGGCGGTGAACTGCGGGACGTTCCACGGGACGACGGCCGCCACGACGCCGACCGGCTCGCGCCGGACGAGGATCTTGCCGAGGGCTCCGGCGCGCTCCTCCTCGTACGTGAAGTTCCGCGCGACCGTGAGCGCCGAGTCCCAGACCATCATCGCGGCGAGGGCCTGCACCATGACGCTCGAGGTGTACGGGGTGCCGTTCTCGGAGCTGATGACGCGGGCGATCTCCTCGTGCCGTACGGCGAACGCGTCCTTGATCTTGGTGATGACCTCGATCCGCTCGTCGAGCGTCATCCGGGGCCAGGGCCCCTCGTCGAAGGCCTTGCGCGCGGTGGCGACGGCCCGGTCGACGTCGGCGGGCGCGGCGTGCGGCACCCGCGCGAAGACCTGGCCGGTGTGCGGCGAGATCACCTCGATGACGTCCTTGCCGAGGGGGTCCACCAGCTCCCCGCCGATGAAAAGCTGTCCGTGTTCCACGAGCTCGGTCATGGCTGACTGCCTCCTGCGGGATTCCGCCTGCGCGGCACGCTTTCTGACACTGTTTCAGAACTGATACCAGTTCTAGTTCCAGTAGTCCACGGAGCACAAGGCTCAAGTAGCCTGAGCGAAGGGTCGACTTGGGCGATCATTGGAACTAGTTCTAGTTACGGTCGAGAGAAGAAGAGGGCTCCCGATGACGCAGGTGACCGATCCGCAGGTGACCGAGCACGGCGGGGGCGTATGGAGCATCAAGGTCCCCATCCCCGACAACCCCCTGGGCTTCACCCTCGTCCACCTCCTGGACACGGACGCCGGTCCTGTCCTCATCGACACGGGCTGGGACGACCCCACGTCCTGGGACGCCCTGGCCACCGGCCTCACCGCCTGCGGCACGTCCGTCGACGCGGTGCACGGCATCGTCATCACCCACCACCACCCCGACCACCACGGCCTGTCGGCCAAGGTCCGCGAGGCGTCGGGCGCGTGGATCGCGATGCACGAGGCGGACGCGTCGGTCGTACGCCGCACGCGCACCGGGCCACCCGCGCGCTGGTTCGACTACATGGTGGAGAAGCTGACGGCCGCGGGCGCCCCCGCCGAGCATCTGACACCGCTGCTCGCCGCGCGCGACGCGGGCCGCACGCCCCGCCTCCCCGGCATGGCCGCCGCGCTCCCCGACCGGGACATCACCCCGGGCGAGCTGCTCGAACTGCCGGGGCGCAGGCTCCGCGCGATCTGGACCCCCGGCCACACCCCGGGCCACGTCTGCCTGCACCTGGAGGAGGAGCACCCGGCGGGGCTGCCGGGCCACGGGCGGCTGTTCTCCGGCGACCATCTGCTCCCCGGGATCACCCCGCACATCGGCCTGTACGAGGACCCGGACGACGAGACCGTCACCGATCCCCTGGGCGACTACATCGACTCCCTGGAGCGCATCGGCCGGCTGGGCACCGCCGAGGTGCTGCCCGCCCACCAGTACGCGTTCACCGACGCCCCGGCCCGCGTGCGGGAGATCCTGGCCCACCACGAGGAGCGCCTGACCGACCTGCTCGCCCTCCTCGCCGAGCCCCTGACCCCGTGGCAGCTCGCCGTGCAGATGGAGTGGAACCGCCCCTGGGCCGAGATCCGCTACGGCTCACGGAACATCGCGGTCTCCGAGGCCGAGGCGCATGTGCGGCGCCTGGTGAAGCTGGGGCGCGCGGAAGCGGTGGGCGACGATCCGGTGCGGTACCGCGCGGTGTGACCTCCGGACGAGCGCCCCGGGCCGGCGCCCCTACGGGCCGGTAGAGTGGCCCCCGTCGTCATCATGCCCGTACGGGGAGAAGCCGGTGCGAATCCGGCGCTGACCCGCAGCCGTGACCGCAGCCCTTGAAGGCCCGCGGAAGCCGGATCGCCCTGCCCGGAGCATGACCGGCTCGCTTCATCGGACCCTCCGGTGAACGGCACCGTCGAGGTATACGGAGCCGGAGCCGCCCGGTGCCCGTGCCCGCTACGTGCCCGTGCTGCCCCGCTCCCCGCAGGGAGAGGCACCCGCCGCATCATGAACGTTCGCCGCAGCGCAGCGGTCCTGGCCGCCGTCGCCGTGTTCGGTTCGGCCGCCGCCCCGGCCGCCTTCGCGGACACCGCGTCCCCGTCGCCCTCCGCGGCGCCCCCCTCCGGTCTCTACGGCGAATCGGACCCGAAGTTCGACGGGGTGTTCCGGCAGTCGTACGCCCTGCTCGCGCAGGACTCGGCCGGGGTGGAGCCCGCCGCGAAGGCCGTCGACTGGCTCGCCGGGCAGAGCTGCGCGAGCGGCGGTTTCGCCGCCTACCGCGCCGACGCGGGCGAGCCGTGCGACTCCAAGACGGTGTTCGACAGCAACGCGACCGCGTCCGCCGTGCAGGCGCTCGCCGCGCTCGGCGGTCAGCAGAAGACCGTCGACAAGAGCGTCGGCTGGCTGAAGTCGGTGCAGAACAAGGACGGCGGCTGGAGCTACAGCCCCGGCATGGACTCCGACGCCAACTCCACCGGCATCGTGATCGGCGCGCTCACCGCGGCGGGCGAGAAGCCGCAGTCGGTGAAGAACCAGGACGGCAAGTCGCCTTACGACGCGCTGCCCGCCCTGTCGATGAGCTGTGACAAGGACGGCGGCGCCTTCGGCCTCGCCGACATGAAGACCGGCAAGCTCTCGCCGAACGCGGACGCCACGGCGGCCGGTGTCCTGGGCGCCCACGGCAAGGGCCTGGTCGTCGAACCGGCGAAGAAGGCGGCTGCCGCCCCGAAGTGCGCGAAGGCGGACACCGCCGAGCAGGCCGCGTCGAACGGCACGGGCTACCTCCTGAAGACCCTCGCCAAGGGCGACGACCACCTCATGTCGTCGATGCCCGGCGCCAAGAACATGCCCGACCTGGGCAACACCGCCGACTCCGTGCTCGCGCTCGCCGCGGCCGGCCAGCAGGAGCAGGCGAAGAAGTCCGCCCAGTGGCTGGCGAAGAACTCGGCGGACTGGGCCAAGAAGTCCGGGCCCGCCGCCTACGCCCAGCTGATCTTCGCCGCCCACGCCGCGGGCATGGACGCGCGCGACTTCGGCGGCGCGGACCTGGTCAAGCAGCTGAACGCGACGGGTCCCGCCCCGCAGGCGACCGAGAAGGCCGACGAGAAGAAGGACAGCGACGACGGCGGTGGCGTGAACATCTGGTGGATCATCGGCGTCGGCATGGTCGCCGGTATCGGCATCGGCTTCCTGTACAGCGGCAACAAGAAGAAGCAGCAGCTGTGACGCGGGGTCGCGTGCGGTGCGGACGCCTGGTGATCGGGGCGCTCCTCGCCGCCCTGTTCGGCGTCCTCGCCGCCGCCCCCGCCCAGGCCGCCGGCTACCGCTACTGGTCCTTCTGGGACCGGGACGGCGCGAAGTGGGCGTACGCGAGTCAGGGGCCGAGCACGGCCCGCCCCGACGACGGCGCCGTCCAGGGCTTCCGGTTCTCCGTGTCCGAGGACTCGCAGGACTCCGCGAAGCCGCGCGGCGCCGCCGACTTCGACACGATCTGCGCCAAGACCCCGGCCAAGGACGACCGCAAGCGGATCGCCCTGCTCATCGACTTCGGTACGCCGGGTGACGCGCCCGGCGGCGAGAGCCCGCCGAAGCCACGTACCGCCTGCGCGCAGGTCACGGACGACGCGACGAGCGCGGACGCCCTCGCCGCGGTCGCCAGGCCCTTGCGCTACGACAGCAACGCCCTGCTGTGCGCCATCGCCGACTACCCGAAGTCGGGCTGCGGCGAGCAGGTCGCGGGCAACGGCGAGTCCGACGGCACGGAGAAGGAGCCGTCCGCGAGCGAGTCCGGCGCGAAGAAGGACGACTCCGGTGGTCCCTCCGTCGGCCTGATCGCGGGCGTCGCCGCCATCGCCCTGCTCGGCGGGGCCGCCTTCTGGCAGGCACGCCGCCGACGCGGCTGAACCGCGCGATGAACGATCACCCGAGCACCGCTCCCGGTGCGCTGCGGCGGCGCCTGGCCCCCGAAGCGCACCGGAGCAACGCGCTGCACCCGGGCGCCTGGTGGGTGTGGGCGCTCGGCCTCGGCGTCGCGGCGTCCCGCACCACCAACCCGCTGCTGCTCGGGATGCTGATCGGCGTCGCGGGCTATGTCGTCGCGGCCCGCAGGACGTCGGCCCCTTGGGCGCGGTCGTACGGCGCGTTCGTGAAGCTCGGCCTCGTCGTGATCGCGATCCGGCTGGTCTTCGCCGTCGTGCTCGGCTCCCCCATCCCCGGTTCGCACGTCATCGTGACGCTCCCCGAAGTACCGCTGCCCGACTGGGCGAAGGGCGTGCGGATCGGGGGCCGGGTGACGGCCGAGGGGCTGCTCTTCGCGTTCTACGACGGGGTGCGCCTGGCCGGTCTCCTCATCTGCGTCGGCGCCGCCAACGCCCTGGCCAGCCCGGCCCGGCTGCTCAAATCGCTGCCGGGCGCGCTGTACGAGGTGGGGGTGGCGATCGTCGTCGCGATGACGTTCGCACCGAACCTGATCATGGACGTGCAGCGTCTTCGTGCCGCGCGGCGGCTTCGCGGGCGCGCGGACAAGGGCATCCGCGGGCTGCTCCAGGTGGGCCTGCCGGTCCTGGAGGGCGCCCTTGAGCGGTCGGTGGCCCTGGCCGCCGCGATGGACGCGCGCGGCTTCGGCCGCAGCGCGCCGGTGCCCGCCGGGGTGCGCAGGGCCACGGCGGTGCTGACCCTGGGCGGCCTGATGGGCGTCTGCACGGGAACGTACGGCCTGCTCACCGCGGGAGGCACGGGCTACGGCCTGCCGGTCCTCGCCGCCGGGCTCGTCGCCGCCCTCGCCGGGCTGCGGCTGGGCGGCCGGCGCTCCGTGCGCACCCGCTACCGCCCCGACCCCTGGGGGCTTCGCGCCTGGCTCGTCGCCGGGTCGGGGATAGCGGTGGCGGGCCTGATGATCTGGGCCGCCTCGTACGACGCTGCCGCCCTGCACCCCGGAGTCGTCCCCCTGACGGCGCCGACACTGCCGCTGTGGCCAGCGGCGGCGACCCTCATCGGGCTGCTGCCCGCCTTCGTGGCGCCGGTGCCCGCCGATTCCGCCGCCCCCGCTTCCGCCCCCGCCCCCGCCCCCGCCCGCTCCAAGGAGTCCTCATGATCCGCTTCGAGGATGTCTCCGTGACGTACGAAGGGGTGGCCGAGCCCACCGTGCGCGGGGTCGATCTCGCCATTCCCGAGGGCGAGTTGGTGCTCCTCGTCGGCCCCTCCGGGGTCGGCAAGTCGACGTTGCTCGGCACGGTCAGCGGGCTCGTGCCGCACTTCACCGGGGGGACGCTGCGGGGTCGGGTGACGGTGGCGGGGCGCGACACCCGTACGCACAAGCCGCGTGAACTCGCCGACGTCGTCGGCACGGTGGGCCAGGATCCGCTCTCGCACTTCGTGACGGACACGGTCGAGGACGAGCTCGCGTACGGCATGGAGTCGCTCGGGCTCGCCCCCGACGTGATGCGCCGCCGGGTCGAGGAGACCCTCGATCTGCTCGGCCTCGCCGATCTGCGCGACCGGCCCATCGCCACGCTCTCCGGCGGCCAGCAGCAGCGCGTGGCCATCGGCTCGGTGCTCACGCCGCACCCCCAGGTCCTCGTCCTCGACGAACCGACCTCCGCCCTCGACCCGGCCGCCGCCGAGGAGGTCCTTGCCGTACTGCAGCGCCTCGTCCACGACCTGGGCACGACGGTCCTGATGGCCGAGCACCGCCTGGAGAGGGTCGTGCAGTACGCCGACCAGGTGCTGCTGCTCGCGGCCCCCGGCCAGGCGCCCGTGCTCGGGGACCCCGCGCAGCTGATGGCTCTCTCGCCCGTCTTCCCGCCGGTGGTGGGCCTGGGCCGCCTCGCCGGATGGTCGCCGCTGCCGCTGACGGTGCGCGACGCGCGGCGCAAGGCGGGCCCGCTGCGGGAGCGCCTGGCCGCGGAGACTCCTCCCGTGTCTCCGGCGCCTCCCGTGGAGGCCCCCGCGACGCGCCGCCCCAGCCTGCGACGGCGGACGAAGTCGGGCGTCCCGGAGGAAGCCGCCGCGAGCGTCACCGCGCTCGCCGTCCGCCGGGGCCGGGTGGAAGCCCTGCGCCGCGTGGATCTCACCGTCCGCGCGGGCGAGACCGTGGCCCTGATGGGCCGCAACGGCGCAGGGAAGTCCACGCTCCTGACGACCCTGGTGGGCCTGCTCGAACCGTCGGCGGGCTCGGTCCGCGTCGGCGGCGCCGTCCCGCACCGCACGGGCCCCCGCGAGCTGATCCGCCACGTGGGCCTGGTCCCCCAGGAGCCGCGCGACCTCCTCTACGCGGACACCGTGGCCGCCGAGTGCACGGCGGCCGACCATGACGCGGCGGCGGCGCCCGGCACCTGCCGCGCCCTGGTCACGGAGCTGCTCCCCGGCATCGCGGACGACACCCACCCGCGCGACCTCTCGGAGGGCCAGCGCCTCACGCTGGCCCTGGCGATCGTCCTGACGGCCCGCCCGCCCCTGCTCCTCCTGGACGAGCCGACCCGCGGCCTCGACTACGCGGCCAAGGCCCGCCTGGTCACGCACCTGCGCGGCCTCGCCGCCGAGGGCCACGCGATCGTCCTGGCCACGCACGACGTGGAACTGGCGGCGGAACTGGCCCACCGGGTGGCGATCCTCGCCGACGGAGAGATCGTCGCGGACGGGCCGACCGCGCAGATCGTGGTCTCCTCCCCCTCCTTCGCCCCGCAGACCACCAAGATCCTGGCCCCGCAGCAGTGGCTGACGGTCACGGAGGTACGGGACGCGTTGCGCGGGGAGGGCGGTACCGCGTGAGCCCCTCCCCTGCCGTCAGCAAGGCCGCCACCCGCCAGGCCCGGCCCATCAGGCTCGGCCCGCGCTCCATCGGCGCCCTCGCGCTCGTCAGCGCCGTCGGCGTCGTGGCCTTCGGGTGGCCGCTCATCGCGGGCGGCGATTCGGGGCTCAGCGCGCACGCCGATGACGCGCCCTGGCTGTTCGCCGCCCTGCTGCCGCTGCTGCTCGCCGTGGTCGTGGCGACCATCGCCGACGTAGGGCTGGACGCGAAGGCGATCGCGATGCTCGGGGTGCTCGCCGCGGCCGGTGCCGCGCTGCGACCGCTGGGGGCGGGGACGGCCGGGATCGAGCCGATGTTCTTCCTCGTGGTGCTCAGCGGGCGCGTGCTCGGCCCCGGGTTCGGGTTCGTGCTCGGCGCCGTGTCCATGTTCGCCTCGGCGCTCCTCACCGGCGGCGTCGGCCCGTGGATGCCCTTCCAGATGCTGTCCATGGGGTGGGTCTGCATGGGCGCGGGGCTGCTGCCGGGCGCCCACGGCCTGCGCGGGCAGGGCGAGCTGTGGCTGCTGGCCGCCTATGGGGCGCTCTCGTCCGTCCTGTACGGCACCGTCATGAATCTGCAGGGCTGGCCCTACCTCGGCGGCCTCGCGACCGGCGTCTCCTTCGTGCCCGGCGATCCCGTCGGCGAGAACCTCGGCCGCTTCATCGCGTACTGCCTGGCGACCTCGCTCGGCTGGGACCTCCCCCGCGCCGTCGTCACCGTCCTGCTGAGCCTCGCCCTCGGCCCCGCCGTCCTGAAGGCGCTGCGCCGGGCCACGCGCCGGGCCGCCTTCGAGGCCCAGGTCACATTCGAGGACCCGAAGGTGTAGGCGGCCATCGGCTCTCCGTCACAGAAAGGGTCCCTTCGCGGTGAGGCGGCCCACAGGTCTTTGGTCCTCTACTAAGCAGGCCCGTAGATCATCCGTTTTGACGCGCACCCATCAAAAGGCGGGCTGACCTGGGGATTGAGAGCCACGTCACACGGGGGACTTTCCTCCTGGATGCGACATCCACTAGTAAAAGGGGTCATTGCGGAGACGCGCCTGCCCTGTTTCTCTGGATCGAGTCGCACGGCGCCGACGGCCTCAAGGCCCAGGACACCGACGCATTCCACCCGCCACACACCGTGGCCCACGGCGTGCCCGCGACACTCTGTCCCCCACGGAAGGTCACGCTTTGTCCGCCACGCTTTTCCGCCGTATCGCCACCCCGAAGAAGGCCCTCGCCGGTGCCGCCGTGGCCGTCGCCACGACCGGCATGGTGTTCAGCGCCGGTGCGGCCCAGGCCGCCGCCCCGACCGAGGCGAAGGCCGCGGCTCCGGCCGCCGCTCCCGCCGCGGCGCCTTCCTCCTCGCAGGCGATCGCGAAGAAGATGATCAAGGACCCCGCTCAGTACAAGGCGTTCAGCAAGATCGTGGAGCACGAGAGCGGCTGGAACCCCAAGGCCACGAACTCCTCGTCCGGCGCCTACGGCCTGGTCCAGGCCCTGCCCGCCTCGAAGATGGCTTCGGCCGGCTCGGACTGGAAGACCAACCCCGAGACCCAGATCAAGTGGGGCCTCGACTACATGAACGACCGCTACGGCAGCCCGGTCGACGCCTGGAACCACTGGCAGGCCAACGGCTCGTACTGAGCCGCGAGGACTCCCTGAGTCACCCGTAGAACCGCACGAAGGCGGCCACCCCTCTCCAGGGATGGCCGCCTTCGTCGTACGCGCAGCGACCGGCGGCCCAGAGAGCTCAGAGCCGCTGAATGATCGTCCCCGTGGCCACCGCCCCGCCCGCGCACATCGTGATCAGCGCGAACTCCTTGTCGCGGCGCTCCAGCTCGTGCAGGGCGGTGGCGATCAGCCGCGCCCCGGTCGCCCCGACCGGGTGCCCGAGGGCGATCGCGCCCCCGTTCACGTTCACCTTCTCCAGGTCCTGCTCGAAGACCTGCGCCCAGCTCAGCACCACCGAGGCGAAGGCTTCGTTGATCTCCACGATGTCGATGTCCTTCAGGGACATCCCCGCCTTGCCCAGGACCGCCCGCGTCGCGTCGACCGGCCCGTCCAGATGGAAGTGCGGATCGGCCCCCACGAGCGCCTGCGCCACGATCCGCGCCCGCGGCTTCAGCTTCAGCGCCCGCGCCATCCGCTTCGACGCCCACATGATCGCCGCCGCGCCGTCCGAGATCTGCGAGGAGTTGCCCGCGGTGTGCACGGCGGTCGGCATGACCGGCTTGAGCCGCCCGAGGCCCTCCATCGTGGTGTCCCGCAGCCCCTCGTCCCGGTCGACCAGCCGCCACATGCCCTGCCCCGCGGCCTGCTCCTCCTCGGTCGTGGGGACCTGGACGGCGAACGTCTCGCGTTTGAAGCGCTCCTCGGCCCAGGCGGTGGCGGCGCGCTCCTGCGAGATGAGGCCGAGCGAGTCCACGTTCTCCCGCGTGAGCCCGCGGTTGCGGGCGATGCGCTCGGCCGCCTCGAACTGGTTGGGCAGATCGACGTTCCACTCCTCGGGGAACGGCTTGCCCGGCCCGTGCTTGGAGCCCGACCCCAGCGGCACCCGCGACATGGCCTCGACGCCGCAGCTGATGCCCACGTCGATGACACCGGCCGCCACCATGTTCGCGACCATGTGGCTCGCCTGCTGCGAGGAGCCGCACTGACAGTCCACCGTCGTCGCCGCGGTCTCGTACGGAAGGCCCATCGTGAGCCACGCCGTGCGGGCCGGATTCATGGACTGCTCTCCGGCGTGGGTCACCGTGCCGCCCACGATCTGCTCGACGCAGTCGGCGTGGATGCCCGTGCGGCCGAGGAGCTCCCGGTAGGTCTCGCCGAGCAGATAGGCGGGGTGGAGATTGGCGAGCGCGCCACCGCGCTTGCCTATGGGGGTGCGTACGGCTTCGACGATGACAGGTTCCGCGGCCATGGGCGTCCTCTCCATCCACATCCCGCGGGAGTGTCCCGGCACCCACACGGAGAACTAGTACGCGTTCTAGTTCTGTATGCAGTCTGCTGAGCCGGAGCCCGGCACCGCAAGGGGCTTGCACGCACCTTGCGCACTACCTGCACGAAAGCGGACCCGTCACGGGCCTTGCCACTTGTAGAACCCGTTACTACCTTGCGGGGCATCTCCTGATGGACCGTCAGAACACAGTGCCGATACCCAGACCCACGACTCAGCACCACGACTCACCACCGGAACTGAACTCCTGGAGTTGCCGATGCCCTGTCCAGCGCTGCCCGACGGGTTCGACTTCACCGACCCCGACCTGCTCCAAGAGCGCGTACCCCTCCCGGAGTTCGCCCAGCTGCGGCAGACGGAACCGGTGCGCTGGATCACCCAGCCGCCACGCATCTCCGGCTTCGACGACTCGGGTTACTGGGCCGTCACGCGGCACGCGGACGTCAAATACGTCTCCACCCACCCGGAGTTGTTCTCCTCCAACCTCAACACCGCGGTCATCCGCTTCAACGAGACGATCAGCCGGGACCAGATCGAGGTCCAGAAGATGATCATGTTGAACATGGACCCGCCCGAGCACACCCGGGTCCGCCAGATCGTGCAGCGCGGCTTCACACCCCGCGCGATCCGCTCCCTGGAGGACGCCCTGCGCGAGCGCGCGGGCTCCATCGTCCAGACGGCCCTGGCGAACGCGGCGGCCGACGGTTCCTTCGACTTCGTCACGAACGTCGCCGTGGAACTCCCCCTCCAGGCCATCGCCGAGCTCATCGGCGTGCCCCAGGACGACCGGACGAAGATCTTCGACTGGTCCAACAAGATGGCGGCCTACGACGATCCGGAGTACGCGATCACCGAGGAGGTCGGCGCCGAGGCGGCCATGGAGATCGTCTCGTACGCGATGAACCTCGCCGCGGCCCGCAAGGAGTGCCCGGCCAAGGACATCGTCAGCCAGCTGGTGGCGGCCGAGGACGAAGGCAACCTCTCCTCCGACGAGTTCGGCTTCTTCGTCATCCTGCTCGCGGTGGCCGGCAACGAGACGACCCGCAACGCCATCACCCACGGCATGCACGCCTTCCTCACCCACCCCGAGCAGTGGGAGCTCTTCAAGCGCGAGCGCCCGCAGACCACCGCCGAGGAGATCGTGCGCTGGGCGACCCCCGTCGTCTCCTTCCAGCGCACGGCGACCCAGGACACCGAGCTCGGGGACGTGACGATCAAGAAGGGCGACCGCGTAGGGATCTTCTACTCCTCGGCCAACAACGACCCCGACGTCTTCGACGAGCCGGAGAAGTTCGACATCTCCCGCGACCCGAACCCGCACCTGGGATTCGGCGGCGGAGGCCCGCACTTCTGCCTCGGCAAGTCGCTCGCGGTCCTGGAGATCAACCTCATCTTCAACGCCATCGCGGACGCGCTGCCCGATCTGCGTCTGGTCTCCGCCCCCCGCAGGCTCCGCTCGGCCTGGCTGAACGGGGTCAAGGAACTGCAGGTCAGCACGGGCTGACCTGCTGCCAGGGAGGCAGGGGCGGATCCCTCCTACGCCCTGCCCCTGCCTCTCCTGGGCGCAGATCCGGCCATGCGCCGTGCGGAGCCAACGTTTCTGTTGCGTTACGCGTCTTGAGAAGCAGACGATGCCTCTCCAAGACGTCGAACGGAAACGGTGCCGTGGTCTCCGCTGGTCTCCCTCTCGCGCCGTCGGGCAGCACACCCTCGGAGCGGAAGACCGCCTTCCGGGAGTTCCGCCGACGCCACCGGATCCCGCTCATCGCCACGCTGCCCACGCTTCCGCTGTACGCGGTGTGGGCGGCGTTCCTGGCCACCGGCGGCGGCGACCTGGCGGCGCAGGAGGCCTGGGCGCGCTTCGCCTCCGAGCACGGGGCGTCCGCGTACGGCCTGTTCTGGTACGGCGGCATGCACACCGCCAACTACTCCCTGATCTCGCCCTACTTGATGGCCGCCGTGGGCGTGAAGACGGTGACGGTGGTGTCGGGCGTCGCCGGTGCCTGGCTGGTCGCCGCGCTGATCGAACGCACCGGGATGCGGCGCCCGACGTGGCCCGCGGTGCTCGCCTCGCTCGCGGTGTGGTGCAACGTGGCGTCGGGCCGCACGACGTTCGCGCTCGGCATCGCCTTCGGGTTCGCCGCGTGCCTGCTGCTCGTGCGGGAGCGGCGGGTGGGGGCCGCCGCGGTGTGCGGTGCGCTCGCCGCCATGTCCAGTCCGGTGGCGGGGCTCTTCCTCGTGGTGGCGGGCGCCGGCTATTTCCTCGTACGTGACTGGGGGCGGGCCGCGGCCCTGATCGCGCCGCCGGTGGTGGTCGTGGGGGCGACGACCGTGCTCTTCCCGTTCAGCGGCGAGCAGTTGATGCCGTTCGACCGGATCTTCCCGCCCGTGGTGTTCAGCCTGGCGCTCATCGTGGCGGCTCCGCGCGCGTGGCGGGTGCTGCGGTGGGGTGCCGCCGTGTACGCGGCGGGGACGGTCCTGACGTATCTCATCCCGTCCCCCATCGGCACGAACGTGGAGCGCCTCGCCGAGCTGCTGGCGCCCGCCGCGCTGCTCGGCGCACTGCTGATGCCCGCGCTGTCCCGCGTACGCAAGGCCGTGCTCGTCGTCGCGCTCGTGCTGTCCACGGCCTGGGTGACGCAGAAGACGGCGGACGATCTGACGGTGTCGACGGCCGTGCCGAAGTGGGCCGCCGACACCCGGGGCGTGGTGCGCGAACTGGAGCGGCTCGGCGCCGACCGGGGGCGCGTGGAGGTGGTCCCGGCGCGCAACCACCGCGAGGCCACGGCCCTCGCCCCGTACGTGAACATGGCGCGCGGCTGGAACAGGCAGCTCGACATCGAGCGCGGCAGGCTCTTCTACGACGGGTCCTTCTCGGCCGCCACCTACCGGGCGTGGCTCGACAAGTGGGCGGTCGGCTACGTGGTGCTGCCCTCGGGCAAGCCGGACGGATTCGCCGAGGACGAGGCGGAGCTCGTGGCGAGCGGCCCCCGGTGGCTGGAGCCGGTGTGGCGGGACGCGAACTGGCGGGTGTTCCGGGTGAAGGACGCGGTGCCGATGGTGTCGAAGCCCGCGTCCGTCGTCCGCTCCACCGGGTCGGCCATGGTGGTCCGCGTCCCCACGACCGGGCCGGTGACGCTGCGCCTGGTGTACTCGCCGTGGCTCCGGGCGGAGGGCGCCTGCCTGAAGCGGGAGGGTGATTTCACCCGGCTCACGGTGTCCGCGCCGGGCACGTACGAGATCAGCTCGGGGTACGGTCCTTCGCCGGGTCCTTCGTCATGTCGATGACCGGCTCCGAGCCCGTCGCCACCTTCAGGGTCCTGCCCACCCGGGGCCCGGCGAGGAGGTAGCCGAGGCCGAAGCCCGCGCCGACGACGGTCGCGCCGCCCACCGCGTCCAGGACCCAGTGGTTTCCGGTGGCGACGATCGCGGAGACCGTGAACAGCGGATGCAGCAGGCCGAGCGCCTTCATCCACCACTTCGGCGCGAGGACCAGGATCACCACACCGCACCACAGCGACCAGCCGAAGTGCAGCGAGGGCATCGCCGCGTACTGGTTGGTGAGCGCGGTCAGGGTGCCGTAGTCGGGCTGGGTGAAGTCCTGCACGCCGTGCACCGTGTCGATGAAGCCGAGGCCGGGCATCAGGCGCGGCGGGGCCAGCGGGTAGAGCCAGAAGCCGACGAGCGCGAGGACCGTCGCGAAGCCGAGCGCGGAGCGTGCCCAGCGGTAGTCGGCGGGGCGCCGGGCGTAGAGCACGCCGAGGACGGTCAGCGGCACCACGAAGTGGAACGACGTGTAGTAGAAGTTGAAGAACTCCTCCAGCCAACTGACCTTCACCACCGCGTGGTTGACCCAGTGCTCGATGTCGATGTGCAGGAACTGCTCGATCGAGTAGATCTGGTCGCCGTGCTGCTCGGCGGTGGCCCGCCCGCCCGAGTTGGTGCCGCCCGTCGCGGCGAGCCGCGCCTGCTGGTAGGCGGAGTAGCCGACGCGGATCAGGAGCAGTTCGAGGAGGAGGTTCGGCCGGGTGGTGACGCGGCGCCAGAACGGGAGCAACGGCACCCAGCTCCAGCGCGCGGGAGCCGGTTTGGCGTAGTCGGTGGGGATGGGTTCCTGGTATCGCGGGTCCGTGCGGGACAGGAAGGGCACGACGGTGGCCGCGGCGAGCGCGGCGATCAGCACGACGTTGTCGCGGATGGGCTCCACGACCGGCATGTTCGGCAGCATCATCTTCGCGGGCAGCGTCGACACCAGGAGGACGGCCACCGGCCACATGTACCGGTCGGACTGCTTCTTGCCCGCCCGTCCCGCCACCGCGAGCAGTACCCACAGGAGCTGGTGCTGCCAGGTCGTCGGCGACACGGCGACCGCGACACAGCCGGTGATCGCGACGGCGAGGAGCAGCTGTCCGTCCTTGGCATAGCGGACGGCGCGGCGCAGGCCGAACCAGCCGACGACGGCGCTCAAGGCGATGAAGAGGCCGATTTCGAGCGGGCCTTCGAGGCCGAACCGGAGCAGCGCGCCGTGCAGCGACTGGTTGGCGACCCCCTCCGGGCTCGCGCCCAGGCCGGCGCCCGCCAGGTGGTGCACCCAGTACGCCCACGAGTCGTGGGGCATCGCGGCCCAGGCCAGCGCGGTGACGGCGAGGAAGGTGGCGCCGGTGGCGGCCGACGCGCGCCTGCGGCCGGTGAACCAGAAGAGGGCGGCGAAGAGCAGGATGGTGGGCTGCAGCGCGGCGGCGATCCCGATGAGGATGCCGCTGGCCCGCTCCCCGCGGACCGCGAAACAGCCGAGCAGGACGAGCAGGACGGGAATGACGCTGGTCTGGCCGAGATACAGCGTGTTGCGCACCGGGAGCGACAGCATCAGGAGGCAGATCGCCACGGGCGCGGCGAGCAGTGAGGTGCGCCGGGACACGGGCTGCGGCAGGGCGCGGGCGGCGACCAGCCCCAGGATCACGACCAGGGTCAGCGTGCCGAACGTCCAGCCCCAGCCGAGCGCCTGCTCGGCCGCGCGGGAGAACGGCTTGAGCACGAGTCCGGCGAACGGGGTACCGGTGAACTTGTCCGCGTCGTAGAAGGATCCGTTCACGTGCAGGACGCCGTCCGGGCCGATCCAGGTCTCCAGATCGGTGAGCCGCTCCCCTTCCGGCGTACGCAGGACGACGACCAGCTGCCGTACGGCCAGTACGGCGGCGATCAGCCAGAGGGCGACGCGGACCGCCCCGATCCGCGCTGTCGGTGTGCCTGGCGCCCCGGCCCCAAAGGCATTTCCCGGTCCTCCGTGCTCAACATTCGCCACGCGTCGTCGGCCCTCCCGCCCCGCTCGTCATCCCTGTCCGGCCCGTCGTCCCTGCCCGGCCCGTCGTCGCTGCCCGGTCGTCGTCGCTGCCCGGCTCCTGGAAGCTCGCGCCCTGTGGTGAGACGCGCACAGCCCCCATTTCACCTGTCAGCCATACCGCTTTCTACCGGCTTTTGCGCAGAGTTCCCAACCGTCGGATTCGTCCGTGCCGCCGCCCGGTCTCCACAAACCGTCCACCACCTGTCCATGAGACAACTGCCGGGACCCCGTACCGCGGTTCCCGGGGCGTGGCGCGACATAGATCACAAGGGCGTCTTCTCGCCACCGTCACAAGCGGAACCATTTGCCCTGGATAGCGGCACATTCGGAACAACGTGCGGTTGACCGGACACCGACCGTAATGGTGCTACCTACACCTATGGTCGCTTGCGGGCCGCCCCCTGCTCCTTGCCGGGCGGCTCTGTCCTTGTCGTCCACCGAGAGGCAGGCGAGCGAACCCTTGCCGGCAGCCACACCCGTCGCACCCGTAGCCCCGCGGACCCAGGCCCCTCCGTCCGCGCACCCGTCGGCGGACGTCACCGTCGTCGACCCCGCGCTGGTCAAGCGGGCGGTGAAGGCGGCCGCACTCGGCAACGCGATGGAGTGGTTCGACTTCGGCGTCTACAGCTACATCGCCGTGACGCTGGGCAAGGTCTTCTTTCCCTCGGGCAACCCCACGGCCCAGCTGCTCTCCACCTTCGGCGCCTTCGCGGCGGCGTTCCTGATCCGCCCGCTCGGCGGCATGGTCTTCGGCCCGCTCGGCGACCGCATCGGCCGCCAGAAGATCCTCGCGCTCACCATGATCATGATGGCGGCGGGCACGTTCGCGATCGGCCTGATCCCTTCCTACGCGTCGATCGGCGTGGGCGCTCCCGTGCTGCTCCTGCTGGCCCGCCTGGTGCAGGGCTTCTCGACGGGCGGGGAGTATGCGGGCGCCTCGACGTTCATCGCCGAGTACGCCCCCGACAAGAAGCGGGGCTTCCTCGGCAGCTGGCTGGAGTTCGGCACGCTCGCCGGCTACATCGGCGGCGCGGGCCTCGTCACCCTGATGACGGCGCTCCTCTCCTCCGACGACCTGCTCTCCTGGGGCTGGCGCATCCCGTTCCTGATCGCGGGCCCGATGGGCCTGATCGGCCTGTATCTGCGGATGAAGCTGGAGGAGACCCCGGCGTTCGCGGCGGAGCTCGCCAAGGCGCAGAAGGACGAGCGGTCGCGCCCGAAGGTGCGCCTGCGCGAGATGGTGACGGGCCAGTGGAAGGCCCTGCTCCTGTGCATGGGCCTGGTCCTGGTCTTCAACGTCACGGACTACATGCTGCTGTCGTACATGCCGAGCTATCTGACGAGCGAGCTGAAGTACGACGAGACGCACGGGCTCCTGGTCGTGCTCGCCGTGATGGCGCTGATGATGTGCGTCCAGCCGTTCGCGGGCGCGCTGACCGACCGGGTGGGCCGCCGCCCGGTGATCGCGGCGGGCTGCGCGGGCTTCCTGCTCCTCTCCGTCCCCGCCCTGCTCCTGATCCGCCAGGGCTCGCTCTGGGCGATCGCCCTCGGCATGGCGGCCCTGGGCCTGCTCCTGGTCTGCTTCACGGCGTCGATGCCCTCGACGCTCCCGGCCCTCTTCCCGACGAAGGTCCGCTACGGCTCCCTGTCGATCGGCTTCAACATCTCCGTATCAGTCTTCGGAGGCACGACACCGCTGGTAGTGACGGCGCTGATCGGGGCAACGGGAAACATGATGATGCCCGCGTACTACATGATGGCGGCGGCCGTGGTGGGCGGCATCGCGGTCTGGTTCATGACCGAAAGCGCGGGAAAGCCACTGCCGGGCTCACCACCGGCGGTGGAGAGGTAGCCCGTCCGCCGACACCTTCAGCCCGTCCGGCGACACCTTCAGCCCGTCCGGCGTTTGAGGACGAACTCGGCGAAGCCGGTGATGACGGCACCCAAGACCCCCCGCGCCAGCAGGTTTCCGCACCCAGCCCGTCCGGCGCTTGAGGACGAACTTGGCGAAGCCGGTGATGGCGTCCGCCAAGGCCCCCGCGCCAGAGCGGGTTTTCGGGAAGGGGCGGGGTTGGGGAGAGAATCCCCCTACCCCGCCGCCGGCACCCCCGCCTGCCACCCCACAAACAGCGGCACCTCCCCCACCCCATCAAGCACCACAACCCCAAAGGGCCGGTTAAAGGCAATCCACTCAATCCGCCGAGGCACGTACGCACTGCCCGCAGCAACCGGCACAACACTCACCGCAGCCGCCTCAACCCCCTCCTCCGCAACCTTCACCACCGCCTCCTGCACCACCTGAGACACAGCGAGCCGCTCCGGCGACATCCCGGAGAAGTCGGCCCCCTCGCCCATGGCCCACCGCACCCCCATCGCGGCCAACTGCGCGGTAGCGTCGGTCCGCGTCCGCAAGGACATCCGAGGCAGCGCCATGTTGATCTGCTCGGCGTCGATCCCGGTCCACCGCCCCTCCGGCGCCCAGGCGAGCGGCAGCACCTCCGCGGCCCCGGCGCCCACCTCGCCGAGCACGAACCGCACCCGGGCAGGCGCCCGCCCGCCCCGCGCCCGCCCGCCCTCCGCCCGGCACTTCAGCTCGACGACACTCGCGCCGCCCACCGTCCAGGCGCAGTTCAGCGGAACGGGCCGATGCATGGTGGGCACCCGGTGCCGCACGCCGAGCGCGTCCGTGAAGTCCTGCTCACGCGTGCCCGCCCCCTCGAAGGGGATCTCCCAACGCGCCTTGAGAGCCAGCGCGTTGACGAGAAGCAGCAGCACATCCGGAGTGATCACCACCGGCAGCCGCTCGATGAGCCCGCCCGTCGCCTCCCGCACCCACGCGTCGATGCCGTCCGGCTCCATCGGCCCGAACCCCACGCCGGGCAGCGCCTCCCGGTAGGCGCGGTACACCGGAACCCGGCTCCACACCCGGGTGGCGACGGCCAGCGCGTCCGTCCCCGCCAGCGCCCGCGCGGCCCCCGCGACCACCCCGGCGGCCTCATCCCCGGCGACACCGAGCAACTTCCGCAGCTCCCCGGCGGTCTCCTCCCGCGCGCCCACCGCCACGGCGGCCAGCGCGAGCCACAGCCCGGCGGGCGAACACACGAAGTCCCCCGCACTCGCGTCGCCCCCCTCCCCCGGCGAAGCCATCAGCGGCAGCCATCGATCGGCGAGCCCCCGGATCGCCGCCGCGGGCAACATCTGCTCGGTCCCGTACGTCATCTCAACCCCCGCAGCCCACGGCCCGCGTCCGCCGGTCCATCCCGACGCCCCCAGTATGCGAGTCCCCACTGACAATCGACCCCCACCCCACTAACATCGTTAGAGAACCTAACGAACGCCCGGGAAGGCCCTCATGACCCAGCAGCAATGGACCGCGGTGGACACCTACTTCACCGACCTGCTCACCCCCGCCGACGAGGCCCTGACCGCCGCCCTGCGCGACAGCGACGCCGCCGGTCTCCCCCAGATCAGCGTTGCGCCGAACCAGGGCAAGCTGCTCCAGCTCCTGGCCCAGATCCAGGGCGCGCACCGCATCCTGGAGATCGGCACCCTCGGCGGCTACAGCACGATCTGGCTGGCCCGCGCCCTCCCGGCGGACGGCCACCTGATCACCCTGGAGTACTCCCCGGTCCACGCCGACGTGGCCCGCGGCAACCTCGCCCGCGCCGGCCTCGACAAGCTCACCGAGGTCCGGGTGGGCCCGGCCGTCGACTCGCTCGCCGCGCTGGTGGCCGAGGACACCGCCGCCTTCGACCTGGTCTTCATCGACGCGGACAAGGCCAACAACCCGCGCTACGTGGAGTGGTCGCTCAAGCTCACCCGCCCCGGCAGCCTCATCATCATCGACAACGTCGTACGGAGCGGCGAGGTCGCCGACGCCGACAGCACCGACCCTGGCGTACGGGGCACGCGCGAGGCCCTGGAACTCATCGCCCAGCACCCGAAGTTGAGCGGCACGGCGCTGCAGACGGTGGGCACGAAGGGCTATGACGGCCTGGCACTGGCCCGCGTACTGGACTAGCAGGACAGCCCTTCCCCCTACCGCCAGCCCACCCCCTCAACCCTCTACATAGAACCCGACGTTGACGCTGCGCGGTCCGGCCCGGTCCAGGACGACGACATCACCGGACCCGCCCCGGGCCAGCGGAGCCGTCTGCCCGTACCCAAGGGGCGCCGCCACGCCGCTCACCGTCAGCCGCACCTCCGACGCGGGCTCGGGATGCGACCCGCGCAGCCAGGTGACGGTCCAGGCCCCGTCGGTCCCGCAGCGGAACTCCAGATGCGTACGCGACACGAAAAGCCAGTCCTCGGGCGGCACGAGCCGGCATACGCTGCCGTCGCGCCCCACCCGCAGCACGGACCCCGGCGCACTGGGCGCGTCGGCCATGAGCATGCCCGCCGTCGCCCCCTCGTCCGCCCCGGACAACAAGGCCATGGTCAGCTCCAGCACGTACGCCCCCCACTCTCGACGACCGGCCGCGCACCCCGAAGCACACTCGACCCGCTCCGCACCGCGCCGCCGCATCCTAAGACGCCCCTCGCGCGAAAGCACGGGCCCCCGGAACAATGGACGCATGACCGAGCGCACGCCACCCGGACCGAACCCGCCGGGGGCATGGGCGAGGATGGGCGCATGAGCATCGTGAAAATCAACGTCCTGACCGTGCCCGCCGAGCAGCGAGAGGTCCTGGAGAAGCGCTTCGCCTCCCGCGCCGGAGCCGTCGAGAACTCGGACGGCTTCGAATGGTTCGAGCTTCTGCGCCCGCAACAGGTGCGTTGATGTACCACTAGGTCGCCCGCCGAGACTTCCCGCGCATCCGGCAGGATGGGACACATGAGCGTAGTCAAGATCAACGTACTGACCGTTCCCGCCGAACAGCGGGAAACCCTGGAGAAGCGCTTCGCGTCCCGCGCCGGAGCCGTCGAAAACTCGGACGGCTTCGAGTGGTTTGAGCTTCTCCGCCCCATCGAGGGCACTGATGACTACCTGGTGTACACGCGGTGGCGTGACGAGGAGTCGTTCCAGGCGTGGATGGAGGGCCCGATGAAGTCTGCCCACCAAGGCGGGGGCGACCGCCCCAAGCCCGCATCGAGCAGCGCCGCGGTGTGGTCCTTCGAGGTCGTGCAGCAGGCCGCGCCCAAGGGCAAATAGTGCTCGCAACGGGTAGCTCACCACCAAGCGGCACTGGCAGAGCATGCACACCGCCACGAACGTCGCCGGTCAAGTTGCAACGCCGTTGATTGTGGCGGCGAGGGAGAACATCCTCGACCGCGACAAGTACGCGAAGGCCACGTCGTCCCCGCTCGACGGGTACGACGAGGAGCCTGCCGACGAGCGGCAGCCGGTGCCTGTCGCCGTCTGACGTCCCCCCGCTCGTAGTGAGCGTGCCCCGCACCTGGATTCGTTCTGGGGGCGGGGCACGTTTGTTGTGTTGGTGGGGCTATTGCGCGTGGATGTTGGACCGTCTCAATGATCCAAGCGGGGCGGGGTAGCACGATTTTCGCCCCCGCCTGCTAGCTGAGGGTGAAAGCACGGCCTGTCAGTGCAGTGCCGGTATGCTTAGCAAGCCTCATCTGATCCTCGCTTGAACTCGGCGTTGGGGGACGCCAGTTCGCATGCCACCGGAGCCTGATTCCCGGGTGCCGGATGGAGGAAGAGGGGAGGTGGTGCGATGAGCTCCGACGTGGAGAAGCGCCGCAGGAAGTGGACCGGCCCTGAAAAGTGGCAGGTTGGCTTGGCGGTGGTGACTCTGTTGGTGGCGGTCATCGCCCTGGCGGGACAGTTCGCTCAGCTCGTCTGAGTGCCGCCCGAGTACCCGGCCGGACCGGTCAGGCAGCTCTGCATATGCAGCGAGCCCGATCGTCTTCTGCTCGACCGGGCTCGTGAACTGCGCGGAGGGCCTGTTCTGGTTAGGAGCCAGACGGGCCCTTCGTGGTTCAGCACCTATAGTGCCTACCCACTACACATCAACAACTTTACAGCAGCTCACGTCATCTGCGAACGTTCTCACTACCTTGTGAGGACCTTCTCAGTACCTTATGAGGACCCGCCCCGGCGAGTGATGTACTCGTGGGTGGCCCCCCGTGTCAGCTCTTCTTCACGTTGGGTCGCGAGCGTTCAGAACGGAAGCTCTGTTCTGGCCACCCCTCGCGTGATGGTCAAGATCCGTTCGTGGAAGTCGCGGGAAGCGGCCTCGCGCGGATACCGAGACCGGAGTTCCTTGTCCAGCTCGTTGGCGACCAAGAGCAGAGAGGGCAGGGACTTGCGGTCGGCTTCCAGGGCCGTGGTGCCCATGCCTACGGCCTGTTCGACGTCCCCGGTTCGGGCGGCGGCGACTCCGAGCGTGAGGCGGGCCTCGGCGGCACGCATGGGGGAGATCTCGGTTCCGTCGGGGCCGGTACTGATCTGGATCACCGACCGGGCGTGGGCGGCGGCGCGCTCGTCGTCTCCGAGTAGGCGGTAGGCGTCCATCTCGTAGAAATCCCACTTGTCCGGGTCGATGATGAAGTGGTGTTCCGGGTGGTCCGGCCGGGGGAGTCGATCCAGCCTCGCGCGTCCGGCATCGAGGGAGTCGCGGACTAGGCGTGCGTCTCCCATGCGTGCTGCGGCGCGTGCCTTGTGCGCGTACAACTGCACGCCGACGGAATGCGTCTGGTCGGCGACGTGCCCGGCCTCCACGGCGTCGACCATGTCTTGCCAGCGGCATTGGGTCAGGGCGAACCACGCCTCGATCTCCCACGCCCACGCCTTTATCTCACCGTGCCCGGCCTCGTCGCCGATCCGGAGCGCTGCGGCCTTGCTGAGGTTGGCTGCCTCACGCTGGCCCCGGTCGTACTGGACACAGGCGTTCAGCAGGAACAGCCACCCGGTGTCGACGAGAAGTTCCCTGTGCTGGCGCAGGGTCATCCGGCTTTCAAGCTGCTTGGTGACGAATTGCAGACCGTTGCGGGTTCGCTGGTGCAGGTAATCGGCATCGGCGTACGGGTACGCGCGCGCCAATTGATCGATACCCTGCTCGATCGACTCCAGGGCCGTGCTGTTGATGTTGGTCATCTCGGCTCGCCGTAGCAGTTCCGCGATGTCCCACAGTCCCGCGCCGCCCTGCGTCAGCAAGGTGCTGGGGTCGTCCGGCTGGGAGGTCTGCGCCTGGCGCTCCAGTTCCCAGGGGCGCGGTGTGAGGCCTGCCAGGTGGCCGGGGATGCGCAGTCCGTCTACCACTTCGAGGATCTTGTGGTGCTGCGTGATCCGGGGGCGAGCGCCCTTGCCGTCGGTCTCCGGACGGGCCATCTTGCCGATGTGTTCCCGCTTGTAGCCGACTGCCTCGGCGATCTTGGCGTAGCTGATCTTCCCGTGGAGCCTGGCGAGCCTGAAGACCTCGCCGAAGTCGTGATTGGTGATCGCCGACCGGACGTCTGCGCGTTCCAATACATGCGGCGGTAGAGCTGCCGGTGTCGGAGCACTCTCGGTCATCTCACTATCCCATCGTGATTGACCTGACATTTCCTCTGTGCCGTCTCGCGAGTGTACCCACGAGGGGGGTCCCCAAGAGGGGGGAGCGACAGGGGTTACAGGGCGTGCATCCTTCGGTCCACCCAGCTGGGATCGCCTCAGCAGACGTGACTACGGGTGGTGACTTGTGCCGTGGATGCGAGACAGATCAAGCAACACGAGCATGTAGCGGAAGACTTAGACGGTTTGGCTCACCGGTACGTGGCGCCGTGTCCCCCTTCCGGTGGGCATTTCCGCGCGCTGACTCTCTTCGCGGAGGCGCCGGACAGCGTGCGCGCCGCACGCGATATGACGCGGGCCGCACTTCAGAGCTGGGGGCTTGGCTCTCTGGCAGAGGATGCCCGGCTCGTCGTCTCGGAGTTGGTGGGCAACGTGGTCCATCACGCCGTGCCGGACGCTTGTCTGTCGCAACCGGGGGCCGCTCGACGGGTCGACGTGCTTCTGAAGGCGTGGCCGGGCTGGCTGTTCATCGGTGTAGCAGATGAGGACTCAACTACTCCTGAACTGCCGGTTGCTGACTTTGTCTTCGCGGATCTGGCAGGGGCCTTCGTCGAAGCGGTGTTGCCGGACAGTGGGCGTGGGCTGTTCATCGTCCAGCGTCTCGCGGACGCCCTTTGGTGTTCGCCCAAGGAGGGCGGCGGCAAGATCGTCTGGTGTCGCTTCGACGTTGATCCGGAACGCGTCGACGGTCCTCCGTCGGCGATCCGCGCTTAACAACCCCATACCGAGACCGGACCACCCCCGCGCCTGGCAGCAACTGGGGTGGTCCGGGAGGGAACTCAGCGGTCCCCGGTGCTTGATGCTACCGGGGCCGCTGCGCTGCGTTTATGCCCTGGGCAAAGGAAGTTGACGATCCGTTACCTAGATCAGGGTAGAGGTGGGCAGGGTGACTGGCGCGGGTGAGGACTGGCTGAGCGATGGTCTCGGTGTCGCGGGTGAGGACTTCGGTCTGTGGGTGCCCGGAGTCGACTACCTGGCGGGCTGGCGCGAGGCGCGGGAGGCTGCGGACCGGCTGAACCGGGCGTTTCTCGGGGCGGGATTGGAGCTCTCGCAGGTGCGGGCGGTCGCCTCGACGAATGAGGACGGGCGCGGGCTCGTGCGAATGGCGGGTTCACCTGACGCCGTGGAACGGCTCGCCTCGTTCCTGGAGATGGCCGTGAATGGCGGCGGCGGTGCGGCGTGAAGGGCGCTTCCCCTGGTGAGCGCCGCGCGTGGGCACGTCGCCGGCCGCAGAGACTTTGGGCGGTAGCTGCCATGGGGCGAGAGAACAGGGGGCCTTACGCTCGCCCGGCGAATCGGGCAGGTACTGGACCTGCCCGCTGGTGTGCCCGATGGGCCCCCTGTTCTTCGAGGCTCGCCCCATGGGAGCTGCCTAAAGTCTCGGGGGCCGTCGACCCCCAGCCCCGCGGGTGTCTTCCTGGGGTGACCGGCCGATGTCTCTCGGCCTTAGGCGCGCTGCGGCTCAGGGCGCCGGGCGACCGGCCGGGATCGGCGGCCACGCCGCACGCCCGGCCGGGGCGCCCGAGCTGCCCGGCGCGCCGCAGGCGCGCCCTTGAGGAAGTGAAGAAAGATTCGACCGATCTACGGCTCTCAGGCGCGGGCGCGCCGCGCGGGCTCCTTGTCGGCGGTGATCCGGTAGGCGAGTTCGGCACGGTCCGCACCGGTGCGGAGTTCTTCGAGGATCAAGGGGCGGTCGTCGGTGCCGTGTGTGACGCGGGCGACGTGCAGGATCGGTGTCGCGTCGGGCAGGCGCAGCGTGGTCCGCTCGTCAGGGTGCGGCATGCGGGCGCGGACCGTTTCGGACCACCACAGCTTGTGCCCGGCGTGCGTCATGATCTCGTACGCGGCGACCGGAGGCGGACCCGGCGGCTTCTCGCCGAGCGCCGGAATGTCGGCGGCCACTGCGAGCGGGGTCACCGTGCGGTGCATGGCCCGCGTGCCGCTGGCCGGGTCGATCAGCAGCCGGTCACAGACGAAGAGATCTTGATCTGCGCCGATACCGAGCAACTGGCCGTTGGCTTCAGTCGAGTAGGCGCGGTAGGGGGTCGGCTCCTCGACCTCGTCCCAGACGGCGCCGCTGGGCATGACGAACTTCCCGTCGCGGGCCCGACTGATGTGGCGCTCGATGGTGACGGCGGGCTGGCCATCGGAGCGTACGAAGCTGCCTTTGCCATGACGGACGTCGACCAACCCCTCTGCCCGCAGGGCGGCGACGGCGTTGCGGACGGTCGGGCGGGAGACCTGGTAGCGCTCGATGAGCTGAGCCTCGGACGGGAGCGGGGCGCCGGGCTCGAACTCACCCGCGAGGATCGCTTCGCGGATCGCGGCGGCGACCTGCTGGTAGAGCGCTCCGGGGCGTTGGATCTCCGTCATCTCAGCACCTTCGCGTTGAGGCCGTAGGCACGTCGCACGCGCGACATCACTCGTCAGCATAAGTACTTGACCCCTCGCCGTACAGCGTTCCATAGTCATCACTCGTAAGGACAAGTGACGTCAGAATATGTCTGGCGTCCTCACGGCCAAGGAGGCCAACGCAATGCAGTCCATCCCTGTGGACACGGCGCGACTGGGCGTACTGCGGTGCGCCATCGCGCCCGAAGCGAAGATCAGCAACCCCGAGACCATGGAGGTCAAGAAGGACCGCGACGGCAACACGATCTACACCGTGGCCGTCACCGTGCGCCAAGACCGGCGGCGTATCTCCGTGATCGAAATCGCCGTCACAGGCGAGCCCAAGGGCATCGAAGAAGGGCAGATCCTCAAAGTCACCGGCTTAATGGCATTCGCCTGGGCCATGGGTGACCGCCACGGAATCAGCTTCCGGGCCGACTCGATCAGCCCCGTACACGGTGCTCCGGCACCGGCCCCCGCTGCGGCTTCGCCCAAGGCCGGTGGGGCGTGATGAGCGCGATCCTGCTGGCCCTCGGGCTCGCCACGCTCGCGTGGGTGCTCGTCGTCGCGGACCTGCTGCGGCGGCACCGTCCGGCCTGGCACTGGTACGTCACTGGCTACCCGGCCACCGCTTTCCGGGTGCTGGCGACTTGGCGCAAGGTCGCGATGCTCAACGACCTTGCCGTGTCCCGGCGTCCGCCCCGTGGGCTGGTTGGGGACCTGGTCGTGAAAGGCGATCCCCTGCGGCCGGCGGCACCGCGCCTCTCCTTCCCGCGCGCTACCCGCATGGGCCTGACCGTGATCGTGCGCCTGCACGCCGGGCAGACTCCGGCGACGTACATGAAGGCGGCCGACGCACTCACTCACGCGTGGAAGGTCCACGCCGTGCGCGTCACCTCGCCGGAACGCGGCCTCGTGCTGCTGACGGCAACCGCCAGTGACCCACTGGCCCGGCCCGGCCTGGCGACGGCTCCCGCCGCGCTGCTGTCCGCGCTCATCGGCGCACTGGAGAGCGGCGGGGCCTGGGTGATGGACCTACGGACGGTCCCGCACTGGCTCATCGCCGGGGCCACCCGCTCAGGCAAGTCCACCCTGCTGGCACGGCTGATCACCCAGCTCGCCCCCCAACCCGTCGCGCTGGTCGGCATCGACTGCAAGGGCGGCATGGAACTCGGCCTGTTCTCCGGGCGGTTGAGCGCGCTCACCACATGCCGACGTGAGGCAGTCGCCGTGCTGTCGGCACTCGTCGTCGACATGCAGGACCGAATGGCCGCCTGCCGGTCGGCCGGGGTCCGCTCCATCTGGGAGCTCCCGGACCTGCTGCGGCCCGTACCGGTCGTGGTGATCGTCGATGAGCTGGCAGAGCTGTACCTCTCCGACGGCACCCGCGAGGGCAAGGCGGAAGCGGACCAGTGCTCGACTCTGCTCCTGCGCCTGGCCCAACTCGGTGCCGCACTTGGCATGCACCTGGTGGTCGCGGGCCAGCGGGTCGGCTCCGATCTCGGCCCCGGAGTCACCGCGCTGCGGGCCCAGCTCGGCGGCCGTATCTGCCACCGGGTCAACGACCCCGGCACGGCAGAGATGACCCTCGGCGATCTCAACAAGGACGCCGTGGCCGTCGCCCAGTCGATCACTGCGCAGGAACAGGGCGTGGCGGTCTGCACCGGACCGGACGGCGGATGGGGCCGCGCTCGCTCCCACCTCACAGCGACCGAAGAGGCGGTCACTACGGCAATGAAGTACGCGGCCATGACGCCCGAACTGCCCGCCATAGACCGCGCTCTCACGGCTCTGGAAGGAGACGGCAAGTGATCAGCGAAAGCGCAGCGTTCACGTTCTCGGTGATCTTCGGGATCATCACCGTTCTCCTCGTCCGCTCCCGCGACGTACGGGCCTGGGAAGCGGTCTGCATCGGCCTCTTCGGGATCTACCTCGGACAGACCCCGGTGATCTTCACCATCCACGGCGTCGTCACCTGGCTGATCGACGGCTTCTCCCACCCCTAGCAGGAAGGACAGGACATGCCCATGAGCCGCGTGAGGTGCCCGAACTGCAAGGGCGAAGGCGCCCGTCGGACCTGGACCGGAATGCGCCACCGCTGCCGCCTCTGCCGAGGCGCCGGAACCATCCGCTGAGCACGATCCGCACCACCTGACCGAGCAAGGAGCGAACCCCATGGACGACCACGCGCCACCACCCATCAACCGTGCCGCTTCGGCGGCCCACCCTGGAAGGTCCCCACCATCACCCCGGACTTCACCCCGGCTAACAGGCGCGCCGCCCTCGACCGCGCGGCGCGCCTGCGTCAGCTCTCCGAAGCAGACCGTGACGCCATCCGCATCGCCCAAGACCCCAAGTTCCCCCGCTGGCTGGAACAGATCACTGCCACGGGTGGCTGTACCCACCCGATCCACCTCTCCGGCTCGACCACCACGCACGACACAGAGACTGGCGAGATCCTGCACCACTACGACACTCGCGACGAACCCGGCGAACGGCTCTCCGTACGCTGCCGCAACCGCAGGGCGACCGTCTGCGCACCCTGCTCCAGACTCCACGCCGGAGACACCTTCCACCTCGTCCGCGCGGGCCTCCTCGGCGGCAAGAACGTCCCCGCCACAGTCCGCGACCGGCCTCGACTCTTCGTCACCCTCACCGCCCCCTCTTTCGGGCCCGTGCACCGGACCGGGGAGCGCTGCCGCCCCCGCCGCGACGGCGGAGCGTGCGAGCACGGACGGCCCCTCGGCTGCGGCGCCGTGCACGACGCAGAGCACCACCTCGTCGGCCAACCCCTCTGCGCGGACTGCTACGACTACCCGGCACACGTTCTGTGGCACGCGCACGCGGGCAAGCTTTGGGACCGCTTCGTCATCGGCGTACGCCGACACCTCGCCTCCTCCGCCGGCCTCGTGCAATCACGCTTCCCCGATCACGCGCGCCTGTCCTTCGCCCGCGTCGCCGAGTACCAGAAGCGCGCCGCAGTCCACGTCCACGCGGTCGTACGCCTCGACGGCCCGGCCGGACCCGACGACGACCCCCCGGCCTGGGCCACGGACGACCACGTGGCCGACGCTGTGCGCGCCTCCGCGAGTCGGGTACTGGTCCACACGTCCTACAGCCCCGCCATCGGTGAAATCGGCCTCCGCTGGGGCGTTCAGGTCGACACTCGCCGCCTGCACTCTGGCGGCACCGGACCGGACGACGACGCTGTAGCTGCGTACGTCGCGAAGTACGTCACCAAAGGAGCGGGCGACACAGGCGCCGGCACCGATTACCGACTCAGGAACTGGAACGACATCAACGCGGCACCCGTGACCAGCCACGTGCGAACACTTATGCGGACCTGCTGGCGCCTCGGCTGCGTCCCCGAATACAAGCCGCTCCGCCTACGCGCCTGGGCCCATTCTCTCGGCTACCGGGGGCATATCCTCACCAAGTCCCGCGCCTATTCAACAACTTACGCTGCACTGCGCGCCGCACGCACAGTCCATGTCCGCAAGGATTTCAACCGCGTACCCATTGCCGAAGTCGAGAGCAAGTGGCGCTACGCGGGCTCTGGGCACACACCGGGCGCGGCCCTGATGGCCACCGCCGTCGCTGAAGATCTCGCACAGAATCGAGAGATCGCCGGAGCGGCCCTAGCTGCCTCCCGTGCCGCGGGGCGCTGATGGAGACAGACCAAGGGCTCCGCGAGTGGGCACGAGCGCACGCTCGACGTGCGCCGCGCTGGTCCGAGAGAAAGTGGCGGCGGGTCAACGCAACCCTGCGTATGGATGTCACAGTGCCACGACACTCTCCGGGTCCACGGCGCAACCCGACGAACTAGCTTGCGCTGGGCAGCGCCGGGAAGGCTCTTGGGATCTGCCCCAGCGCCTCAGACTCCCCGCGACAGAGCTTCCGTGGCGAGCGTGGTGGCTCCCATCCCGTCCACCATCGACCCAGGCAGAGCCGAGCAGACGCGGCCCATCGCGCCCAGGCCATTCGTACAGTGGCTCGCTCCACCTGGACGCCATGAACCACCCGCTCCACGGTGTGTGGGTCGACGGCGGGCGGGATGGGAGCTGGGGCGGGCGTTAATGCCGGACTTTGGCGATCGGTAGCAGCGTTCAAGGCCGCAGCCAAATAGCGGCCCTCAGTCAGGCTTAGTTTGCGCGCTCAAACGAGCAGCCACCGCATGTGGAGAGGATCCCAAGAGTTGACTCAGCATGGCCGTCAGTGCTGCGGAAAAATTGATCAAGTCAGAAAGGAGAAGGTCGGGCCCGCCGTCCCTCGCCATGATGTGATTAACGGAATCCCCGACGGCCCCAGGAGTGCCCCCGGCGAACAAGGCCGAGAGGACCGCCGAGGCCCTGGCCCCATCAGTAGGCATCATGGGTGGCGGCGATGGCTCGGTGGACCGAAGAGTTTCGAGGGGATCTTCCTTTGCCGAAGCTGAGATAATGGAGTCAAGCGAAGATCGGGGCGGGAATGTACACGTGGCAATGTCCGTCATGGACCCCTCCGAATTGACGGTCCTCCGGAATGCTGCTGCGTTACCGTCTGAGTGATTCAAATTTGCGATGGTCTCCAGAAGTAGAGGCGTCGCATCCACGCATCGACGCAGGTTAATTCGCAGCATCTGCTCTTCGATTTTGGTGTAGCCCTCCATTGCCCCCTCCATGAGCGGCAAAAGCGGAATATCTTCTGACCAGCGCTCCAACAGAGCCATCGCATGACGGTTCCACTTGAAACGAGCCGTCATCAAGCGGGAGCGATCTAGATTGATCACGATTCTTCGATTCGGGGGCGTACCTGAAATTGTTAGCCGCCCCGCAGGAATTCCGCAGTGTTGCACATAATTTCGAAGATCATAGAGGAAGCGGTAGCCTTCATGGGATTCAAATGCTGCAGCCGTCGCGGACTTAAACTCCTTGAGTTCATCGCTTTCGTCGCCGAAGTTTGCTTGGATAAAGTCACGCTCGTTCTCCAGGTAGAGCCTGGTGGCTGCTAGCCAGTTCGTCATCTCGGCTAGTAGTGATGAGCTCATAGCTTCTTTGTCGGCGTTCCGGAAATTCCCGCCGTACTCTTCCGCGTCCGAAAACGAGGAGATCATCATCTTGATGTTCGAATGGCTTCTCCTCATGAGGGAGAAAGCGCTTCTGTTGAGTAGGGACTCATACGCATGGACCGCGTCCGCGTGTGAACGGAATTCTTCCTCTGAGGTGTCACGTTCAATTGTAATGGACATGCCCGGTTGTCCTGGGCTTTGACTCCACGTTCCGAACGCGTAGGTGACGGTCATTGCTAAATGAGAGCAAGACGGTACTTATTTGGCAATCCCTATGCCGTGAGTCGGTCGACTAGGCGCAACAGCTCTTGCGATCTGGAGTGAGCCCTGCGCTGCGCCCGAGTGTTGAAGTACAACTAGCGTGCGCCTCCAACGTGCTCAGTCGCGAGATGCGCCAGTCCAGTCCACTGGACGAATCCGTGAGACTGGTCCAGATGGAACGTCGAGCCCGGACGCGTCGGCGACCAGCCCCGTCGAAGGGACGATGCGATGGCGGCCGCGACGTCCGCGGGCAGCACTGGGGTCTCCGAACCAGTTGCTGGCGTGCGGCTACTTCGTGGTGACGACGATGTGTCGCGAACCCTTGCGGCCGATGGCCACGGCGAGCCCCCCTCCCCTGGACTGGCCGCGATGCTAGTGCTGTGACCGCATAGGTTCGCCGGGTTGGAGGTCGGAGCGGTTGGATGGGCAGTGACGTCCGCCGCGACTGCTGGAGGTGTGGTGTCCGAGCCTGTGCGGGCGCGCGACGGGATCGTCCCCGCGCACCGGATTCCGCCTGTGTACCGGCACCCTCCGCGGCTAAGGTGACTCCTCAGAGATCGACGGGGGGCGACGGTGAACTGGGCCGCTGAGGCAGCGCTGACCGATTTCCAGCGAGACCTGATCATCGCTCTCGCGGGTGGGCTCGTCGGCGTGCTCGGCACGATGGCGATCGAGTACGTGAAGGCCCGCCGCGAGCCGACCAAGCGGCTCTCCTACGACGCCGAGACGCGAACGGCGATTGTCTCCGCCGACGACCAGGTGCGGCCCCGGCTTGGGCTCACCTACGACGGCAGGCACGTCGAGAACCTCAGCTCCGTCGAGTTCACCGTGGAGAACACCGGGAACTGCGTTGTCCAGCAGCAGCAGCTGCGGTTCCGGTTCGCCGACGGCAGCGAGGTTCTCGACGCCGCCGCGACCTCCACCCACGAGACCGAGTGGGGTGTGCAGCGACGTCCGGACCTCGAACAGAACCTCAGGGAAGCGGCCTTCGCCATCGGCCACCTGGAGCGCGGGCAGCGCGTGACCTTCCGGCTGCTTGCCTCGGGCCTGGGCTCCGGCAACTGGGAGGTCGTCCCGCACAACCCGCTGGGGGACGTCGACCTGCGCGAGCGGTCTGCCGCCCGCATGAAGGACGACCGAGAGCACATGCCCGCCTTCTTTTCGCTGTCCTTCCTGCTGTTCACCGTCCCGCCGGTGTTCTCCGCCTTCGGCTTCGTCGGGGAGCTGACCGCGGCGTTCGTGAGTGCGAGCTTCATCGCCGCGGTCGTTCCGCACCTCGCCCCCACGGCCCGGGCGCTGCGCGACGTATTGGTCCGGTCCCATCAGCCCAGGCCCATCATCACCGTCGGTGGTGGCATACAGGACGCCGTCCTCGCCGTCGGGGACAACAACACGCTCAGATACACCTCCGGTGAGACCGGCCCCACCGGTCAACCCGATCCAGCCAATCCCACCCAGGGGTGAAACACCCCGGTCCGTAACGGTCCCCCAACCACTCCGCCCCCCCAAACCCGGCGAACCTACGCGGTCACAGCACTAGCCGGTAAGAGCATGGGCGAGCCTAGAATTTCGGGCCGTCGCTGGGCCGTCCGAGGTCGCTCAACAGTGACCAGCGGCGACCGACAGTGACAGGCCTCCCAGCCGACGACCCCAGGTCACCCCCGCCCATCTGCCACACTGGTATAGCCATGCCTAAGCCCGGAGTACTGAGCTCACGCGCTCCCTGGACGGCCAGATAGCGGCCCGCCTGCCGTTCCGCTTGGACCCGCGTCAAACCCGTGCCAGGTCGCAGGTCAGCCGCCCAACTCTCCCGAGAACACCCGAGCTTGCCGAGCTTGCCGAGCTTGCCGAGCTAAGGCTCTACCGAAGTATTCAAGTTTGCTGCCCGTTCGCCCTGCCGTTCGCCCTCCGCACGGAACAGCGGCGTAAGCCTCGTATGAACCGGCTTGCGGCGGCCGATTGCCGGCGCGACCAACACAGCCGTCAGCGTCTGCTCGATGTAGGCCCGCTTCTCTGGAAGCGTCAGGTTGCCCCATTCCGCCCGCAAGTCGACAGGCTTACCCATGGCTGCCACCTGGTGCTTGATCCAGCGGTTGCGGTCGCGCACCAACTGCCGCTCCTGTGCAGTGAGTTCCTGCAGCATGGCGAAGTACCGTTCTTTGCTCAGCAGCCGCAGCCGACGGGCCTCCTTCGATTCCTCGATGTCCTCTCGGACGCGCGCCAACTCGTCCTCGCGTCCCCACTCCTTCGGCGCCGCCTGCGCATCCCTGGCTGCGGCTTCCTCCTCGTACTTGGCAATCACCAGCTCCGTCACCGCTTTGTCGGCGTCGGGGCCCGGGATCTTCGTGCCTCCGCCACATCCGCCCTGCCCCTTATCCGGGCAGCCGTAGTAGAAGAATCCTTCGGGCTTGCCCGACCTCCGCGACGCCGGGGCCTTGTACGCCCGATGCGCAGTCCCACACTCATCCTTGTCGCAGCGGAGCGTGCCAGTGAGCAGGTACTTACGTGTGTTGTGGCCCATGCCTGGCGACATGTTCTCGCCGATCACTTCGAGAAGCGCCTTCCACTGCACCTCAGTGATGATGTATTCCCACTGCCCCTGGACCGGCTGGCCGTTGTCGTCGTAGACGATCTCCCAGCGTTCGGTCTCGCTGCCTGTGTCGGGGTTGAACTCCCGCGACTTCCGGGAACGGAGCCCGCATATACGCGGGTTACGCAGGACCGTCTTGAGCTTGGTGGTGCTCCATCTGCTACCCCGCGGCGTCATGATGCCTTGTTCGTTCCAGCGGGTCGTGAAGGCCCGGATGGGGGCGCCACCGAGAACCCCTAGAGCCGCCTCCCGCAACAGCTTGGCCTCCGACGCGTGCAGTGCCCGCTTGTCTGCGTTCCAGCCGAACGGCCTCGCTCCCCCGGTCGGAATGCCCTCCCGCTCCAGTGCGCGGTGCTTGCGGCGGACTCGACGGGCCGTGTCCGCCGACTGCTTGTTACTCATCGCCACGACGACTCTCGCTGTCGCTCGACCGTTCTCCGTCAACAGGTCCAGGCTGCCGTTGATGTCGATGATCGGTCGCCGGTGACGCTCCACCACATCGATCGCGTCCTCTAGGTGCCTGTTGTCGCGCGTCAATCGGTCGATGTCGTAGACGATCAAGCCGTCCAGGTGCGCCCCGTTCGGGGCCTGGCCCGCCTTCAGGTCCTCCAATGCACCCTCGAAGACCGGGCGCACGACGCGATAGATCACCCGCCCATCCGGCATGCGTACGCGCTTCTTCCGCCACGCCGACGTATCCGGCTCGTAGTAGACGTGCACGCACACGCCCCCGTGACGGCCGATGAACTCGCGGCCGTCACGCTCTTGTTCGCTCGTGCTCTTGATGTCGCGGCCCGTCATCGGACCTCGTCGCCGGGCGCCCTCTACGGGCTCTCCGGGCTCCGCGGCCGGCTCCTCGTCGTCCTCGCCCTCGTCCGTGGACAAGCGCACGAGAACCGCCCAGTTCTGCCCCTGTAGGTCTCCCCATTGCGCGCGAGAGACTAAGTCTTCATCGCTCATGGCCCGTAAAGGTACATCCGCACACCCTGCGCCCCATCGAGGGCACGGACGACTACCTGGTCTACACGCGCTGGCGCGACGAGGAGTCCTTCAAGGCCTGGATGGAGGGCCCGATGAAGGCCGCTCACCAGGGCGGCGGCGCCGGTGGCGGCGAGCGGCCCAAGCCCGCGTCCAGCAGCGCGGCGGTGTGGTCGTTCGAGGTCGTGCAGCAGGCCTCGCCCAAGAGCTAGGGCGGGCCCCAGGGCCAAGGCCCGGCGCGGGAAAAGCGGTACCGGAGCCCATCGGCCCCGTGGTGCGATGAACCCCATGATGTCCACCGACCGGATACTCGCCTTCGCGGCCATGTCGTTCCTGCTGATCGTGATTCCCGGGCCCAGCGTCCTGTTCGTGATCGGGCGGGCGCTGGCGCAGGGGCGCCGGGCCGCGCTGATCTCGGTGGTGGGGAACACCGTCGGTGCGTACGTGCTCGTCGTGGCCGTCGCGCTCGGGGTCGGGTCCGTCGTGGAGCGCTCGGTCGTCGTCTTCACGGCGCTGAAGCTGCTCGGCGCCGGCTATCTGGTGTACCTCGGGGTCAAGGCGGTGCGCCAACGCCGTTCGCTGCACGCCGCGTTCACCGGTGAAGGCCCCGCCCACAGCGGGCTGCGTACGTTGTGGGAGGGGTTCGCCGTCGGTGTGGCCAACCCCAAGACCATCGTCTTCTTCGCCGCCGTGCTTCCGCAGTTCGTCGACCGCGAGCAGGGGCACGTCATGCTGCAGATGCTGGTGCTCGGTCTCGTCTTCAACGCCATCGCCCTGGCCTCCGACAGTGTGTGGGGCCTGGTCGCGGCCACCGCGCGCGGCTGGTTCGCGCACTCGCCGCGGCGGCTCTCGATGATCGGCGGGGTCGGCGGGCTCACCATGATCGGGCTCGGTATCGGTGTCGCCGCCACCGGACGCAAGGACTGAGCACCGAGGACGGACCGGCGGGAGAAGGCCCGGGAAGCGTAATTCGCTTGCGGGGCACGGCCCTCGCGTCCCAAGAATGGCTCCCATGAGCCACATCGAGACCGGCAGCCGCACCAGCAGCTCCACGAGTGCCGCACGTACCAGCAGCGGCGCCTCCGGGACCGACCCCTGGACCGTCGCCCCCGAAGCCGTCGACTCCCCCGCCGCCGCAGCCCTCTGGCGTACGTATTACACCGAGGTGAGCGACCGGTACTACCTCCTCCACGAGAAGCGCAGGACCGCGCCCGAAGAGCTGGAGCGCGAGATCGCGGCGGAGACCGGCGACGACCTCCGCGCGCCCGGCGGCGTACTCCTGGTCGCCCGGTACGCAGGAGAGCCCGCGGGGACGGCCGGGGTGCGGCTCATGGACGACATGAAGGGGGCAAGGACCGCCGAGCTCAAGCGCGTCTTCCTCCGCGAGGACATGCGCGGCAAGGGCGGCGCCGCGCTCCTTCTCGCCGCCTCCGAGGACGCGGCCCGCGCGCTCGGCGCGGAGCAGATCGTTCTCGACACCCGCCTCGATCTGGTCGAGGCGAGGGCGCTCTATGCACGGCACGGTTACGAGGAGAGCGAGCCGCTCACCGAGCGGATGTACGCCGAGTGCTGGTACGTCAAGCAGCTGGCCCCAGCTGCTGGTTGAGGACGCCCCCCCCCCAGCCGGAGCGGCGTTGCGGCGCCGCTCAGGCCGCAACGCCGCGCTGTGGTGGCCTGTCGTCGTACGGCCGTTCGGCGTCCGAGCCGCACATCTCGGCGCCGAGTTCCTCGACGAGCTTGACCAGGTCGGTGGGCCGGTCGGGGCCCCACCAGTCGCCGAGCAGCTCGGAGAGGGACTCCTCGCGGGCCCTGGCCAGCTTGGCGACCGCCACCCGGCCCTCGTCGGTCAGGATCAGGCCCATGCCCTCGCGCCGGGCGAGGCGGCGCTCCTCGACCTGCCGGGACGCCGCCGTGATCACGGAGAGCGGCACGGTGCTGTGTTCGGCGAGCGTCGCCGGTTCGACGTGGCCGTGGCGGCTGATCCGCAGGAGGAGCCAACTTGCGGCGGGCAGCAGGTCGTAGCCCGCGCGCTCGGTGATGCGTACGTAGATCTCGCGGCGGCCCTCCCGCGTGCCGAGGACCGAGAGCGCCCGCGCCACCTCGTCGTACGACGAACGCTCGACGGGGTTGCTGGCGAGCGTCTGCGTCTGATCGGGCGCCGTGACCGAGCCGCGCAGTTTGTCCTCGCGCAGGAACCAGGCCAGGACGAAGGCGACGAGGGCGATCGGCGCCGCGTACAGGAAGACGTCCGTGATGGACGAGGCGTACGCGTGCACGACGCCGGGGCGCACCGCGGCGGGGAGCTCCGCGATGCCGCGCGGGTCGGCCTTGAGGGAGTCCGCGCTGACGCCGGGCGGCAGTTGCTGTCCCGCGACGGCGTCGGAGAGCTTGGTGACGAGCCGGTTGGCGAAGATCGTGCCGAAGATGGCGACGCCGAACGAGGCTCCGATGGAGCGGAAGAACGTCGCGCCGGACGTGGCGACGCCCAGATCCCCGTACGGCACCGCGTTCTGCACGATGAGCACCAGGACCTGCATGACCAGGCCCAGCCCGAAGCCGAAGACGAAGAAGAAGGCGCTCATCTCGCCCGTGCCGCTGTTCTCGTCGAGCTGGTGGAGCAGGAGCAGGCCCAGCGCGGTGATTCCGGTGCCCGCGACCGGGAACACCTTCCAGCGGCCCGTACGGCTGACGATCTGGCCGGACACGGTCGACGAGATCAGCATGCCGATGACCATCGGCAGCATGTGCACGCCCGACATCGTCGGCGTGACGCCCTGGACGACCTGGAGGAACGTCGGCAGGTAGGTCATCGCGCCGAACATCGCGAAGCCGACCACGAAGCTGATGATCGCGGAGAGCGTGAACGTCCTGACCCGGAACAGCTTCATCGGGATGACCGGTTCGGCGGCCTTGCGCTCGATGGACACGAAGGCCGCGGCGAGCACGACGCCGAGCACCGCGAGGCCGATGATCCGCGGCGATCCCCAGTCCCAGGTGGTGCCGCCGAGCGAGGCGACGAGGACGAGGCAGGTGGCGACGGCCGCGATGAGGAAGGTGCCGAGGTAGTCGATGACGTGCTTCGTCGAGCGCACCGGGATGTGCAGGGCGGCGGCGATGACGACGAGCGCGACGACGCCGACGGGCAGGTTGACGTAGAAGACCCAGCGCCAGCTGAGGTGCTCGGTGAACAGGCCGCCGAGGAGCGGTCCAAGGACGCTCGTCGCGCCGAAGACGGCACCGAACAGGCCCTGGTACTTGCCTCGTTCGCGCGGCGAGACGATGTCGCCGACGATCGCCATCGACAGCACCATCAGACCGCCGCCGCCGATGCCCTGGAGCGCCCGGAAGCCGATGAGCTGCGGCATGTTCTGCGCCATGCCGCAGAGGGCCGAGCTGACCAGGAAGATCACGATGGCCAGCTGGAACAGCTTCTTTCGGCCGTACTGGTCGCCGAGTTTGCCCCAGAGCGGCGTCGCGGCCGTCGCGGCGAGCAGATACGCCGTGACGACCCAGGACAGGTGCTCCATGCCGCCGAGTTCGCTGACGATGGTGGGCAGCGCGGTCGAGACGATGGTCTGGTCGAGGGCGGCGAGCAGCATGCCGAGCAGCAGAGCGCCGATGGAGACCAGCACGCCGCCGTGCGTGTGCTCGTCCGGTGGCCCGGGGACGGGATCTGGCTCCGGCCCCACGGGGCGGGCGCTGACGTCCTGCGTCATGGACACCTCCTGAGCGCTCCCGCGAGTTCCGCGGGGCTCTCCCTCTCCATCCTGGTCCGTGCGACCCGTTATGGCCTGTTGAAGCCAGGATCTGCATAATCGCTGGTGTTCTCTAGGGGTGGGGTAACGAAGAGTGAGCAGTGTGGGGGATGGACGTCCGAAGGACGCCGCGGGCGGCGGGGACGCCGGGGACGGTCAGCTATGTCCCGATTGCGGTACGTCGCGGGAGCCGGGCAGCGCGCCCGCCTGCGGCTGTACGGAGCGGGCCGCCGACGCGGCACGGGACGCGAGGTCCGCGGACGCGGCCGCCGCGGAGGACTTCGATCCGCTCCGGATACGACCGTACGTGACGCTGGCGGATCCGGGGCAGGGGGCGGCGCCCGAGCCGGTGCCGTATCCCGCGGCCGTTCTCCCGCCGGAGGTCGTGCCACCGCCGCCGCACTCGGGGGCGACCCTGCCCCGCCCCCTGGCTCGTACGACGCCGAAGACGACGCCGAAGACGACGACGCGTACGACGACGCCCCGCAACCGCGGCGCGGTCGCGTCGGCCTGTACGCGGCGGTCGGTGCCGTGGTGACCGTGGTGGCCGTCGCGGTACTGGCGGCGGTCCTGCTCTCGCCCGACAAGCCGCAACGGGATCAGGCGCTGCCGGACGCGCCGACACACGCGGTGGACGCCTCGTCCGGCTCCGCCACGGAGCCGAGGCCGACGACGCCCTCCCCGTCGCGTTCCCCGTCCCCGCCCCCGTCCACAGCGAGCGAGGCGCGTCCGTCCCCGCCCCCTTCCGCATCCCCTTCACACACGGCGTCGGACAAGCCGAGGACCACCCCGCCACCGAGCCGCTCGACGGCGCGGGCGACGGGTTCGGTGGAGGCGGCCACACCGAAGGCCGCGGGTGTCCTGAGCCGCGGCGACAAGGGCCCGGAGGTCGAGGAGCTCCAGCAGCGCCTGCGGCAGCTGTACCTGTACATGGACGATCCCGACGGCACCTACGACACCCCGCTCGCGGACGCGGTGACCCTCTTCCAGTACGCCCGGGGAACGCGGGAGGACGGGGAGGGGGTCTACGGGAAGGAGACGCGGGAGGCGTTGGAGAAGGAGACCAGGGAGCCGTAGTCGCCCCCCGCGGCGCCCGTCAGCCGACGGTGAGCCGAAGCCCCCCACCGGCGACCGGCTCCACCCGGATCTGCGTCAAGTCGTCGACGTGCACGGTGGGCCCGAACTCCCCGGCCCGGGGGCCGATCCCCACGACCCGCATGCCCGCGGCGAGCCCGGCGGCGATCCCCGCCCCGGAGTCCTCGAAGACGACGCAGTCGGCGGGGTCGAACCCCAGCTCGGCGGCGCCCTTGAGGAACCCCTCGGGGTCGGGCTTGCTCGCCCCCACGTTCTCGGCGGTGACCCGCACGGCGGGAAGCGGCAGTCCGGCGGCGGCCATCCGGCCCGTGGACAGCGGCACGTCCGCGGACGTCACGAGCGCGTGCGGCAGCCCTTCGAGGGACGCGAGGAAGGCGGCAGCGCCCGGCACGGGGACGACGCCCTCCATGTCCGCGGTCTCGGCGGCCAGCATCTCGCGGTTCTCCGCGTGGTTCTCCTCCATGGACCGCTCCGGAAGAAGCACCGCCATGGACGCGTACCCCTGCCGGCCGTGGACGACCTTGATGACCTCGTCGAAGTCGAGCCCGTACCGCTCGGACCAGCGCCGCCAGCAGCGCTCGACCACCGCGTCGGAGTTCACGAGAGTTCCGTCCATGTCCAGGAGGAGGGCCCGCGCGGTCAGAACAGAGGCAGTCTCAGCCGTCATCGACGTACTCCAGAACGCAGAGGGAGGTTCACAACACAGCGGAAGATCCCGCGGAGGAAGAATCAAGGCGGCCCCGCCCGCCGGTCAGGGAACACGGGCGGAGCCACTTTGTTCCTCCACGATACAAAAAGGGGCCACCGGACGCCAGCACCGCAGGTCACACCCCTGACCTGGCGTCCCGGCGGGACACCTCAGGCAATTCAGGCAATCGCCTCGTACAGGCTCCACACGCCGAGCGCCGTCATCAGGAGCGCCGCGATCTTGGTGATGAGCGAGAGCGGAACGCGCTTCATCAGCGCCTTTCCACCGACGATGCCGAGCCCGGCGACCGCCCACAGCGCGAGCACCGCACCCAGGCCCACCGAGATCGGGTCGTCGTAGCGCGCGGCCAGGTTCGCGGTCATGATCTGCGTCAGATCACCGAACTCCGCGACCAGGATCAGCATGAAGCCCGCCCCGGAGACCTTCCAGAAGCTCTGGTCCTTGGGCTCGCGGACCTCTTCGTCGTCGTCGCCGCCCTTCAGGAGCAGCATCGCCGCCCCGCCGAGGAAGAGGACACCGGTGAGCGCGTGCAGGAGTTGCTGCGGCAGCAGCGTCAGGACGCTGCCGGCCGCCACGGCGAGCACGACGTGGACGACGAAGGCGGCCGCGACCCCGACGAAGACGTACGAGGCGCGGTAGCGCGTCCCGAGGACGAGCCCGGCCAGCGCTGTCTTGTCCGGGAGTTCGGCAAGGAAGACGACGCCGAAGACGAGCGCCATCACGCTGATGCTGATCAAGGTTCCTCAATCGGTCGGGGCTGCCCCACCGAGAGCAATCTGTACATCACGTACGACACCTCGGCACGGCAGCGCACACAGACGTACACGGTCATGTACGTCGGGCACTGCTTGCCGAAGGTCTCGCTGGCCGGCCACGTCGATGACGAGGTCTGCCTCCGGGCGCCGGCTCAGACGAGCTGAGCAGTATGTCGACGGTCCGGCGAAGAGCTACTCCCCTTCTGCGCCATCCATCGTACGGGACGTCCGCACACCCCGGACCAGGGCCTTTCGACCCGCCGGGAAAGTGATCCAGGCCACACGCCGCGGACCTCCGGACGCCCTCCGGGCACCCTCCCGGACCCTCTTTCGGACACGCTTTCGGCAACTCCCGTACAGGTGGCCCGACATGACACGGCGCCAGAACCCTTGAACTGACCACCTGATTGACGCGACCCTGTCACTTGACGCACATCCACCGGAAACCCCACCGCGTCAGCATGGCCGCCCCACCGGTCAACGTCCCCCCACGACAAGGGAGTTCACATGTCCGCTGTCTACGCGCGTCGACGCCTCGCCACTCTCACCGCCCTGACCGCCCTCGCCTCGGCGGCGGCGCTCCTCACCGGCGCCCCCGCCCAGGCCGCTCCCCCGGCCCCGGTCTCCGCCGCCACCGCCCGCACCTACCTGGGCCAGCTCACGGAGAAGGCCGAGGGCTCGTCCGACGGCTACAGCCGCGAGAAGTTCCCGCACTGGAAGACCCAGTCCGGCGCCTGCAACACCCGCGAGGTCGTCCTCAAGCGCGACGGCACGAACGTCCAGCAGGACTCCAGCTGCGCGGCCACGTCGGGCACCTGGAAGTCCCCCTACGACGGCGGCAGCTGGACCGCCGCGGCCGACGTCGACATCGACCACGTCGTCCCGCTCTCCGAGGCCTGGAAGTCCGGCGCGAACAGCTGGACCACCGCCCAGCGGGAAGGTTTCGCCAACGACCTCACCCGTCCCCAGCTGATCGCGGTCACCGACAACGTCAACCAGAGCAAGGGCGACCAGGACCCGGCCGAGTGGCTGCCGCCCACCACGTCGTACCACTGCTACTACGCGCGGATGTGGGTGGACGTGAAGCACCACTACAGCCTCACGGTGAACCCGGAGGAGAAGACGAAGCTGTCCTCGATCCTGAGCGGCTGCTGAAACGGTTGCTCGAACGGCTGCCGGGGCCACCGGCCCGCCGGCCCGCGAGCGATCAGGTCACCGGCCTGTAACCAGCGGGAATCCCCGGAACCTCCCCACCACCCTCCGTCGTTCCGTACCGTACGGGGCGACGGAGGAGAGTGATCATCGTGGCACGGCTGCGCCTGGGTCCGCTGCTGAGGTACGTCGACGGTTCGACGGCGACGGTCTGGGTGGAGACCGACCGTCCCTGCACCGCCGAAGTGCGGTGCGAGGACGGCGCCAAAGGCACGGCGGACACGTTCCAGATCGCGGGCCACCACTACGCGCTCATCCCGGTCACGGGCCTGCGTCCGGGCACGGAGACCGCGTACGAGGTGCGGCTCGGCGACAGCGGCGCCCCCGTGTGGCCGTTGCCCGACTCGCCCTTCCCGCCGAGCGTCATCCACACCCCGGGCGAGGGTGGCGACGAGGCGCTCCGCGTCACCTTCGGGTCCTGCCGCTGGGCGGCGCCGCCCAGCGACGAGCACGACCCCGTGGGGCCCGACGCCCTGGACACCCTCGCCGCCAGGATCGCCACCGGCACGGCCGCCGACCGCCCCGACGTCCTGCTCCTCCTGGGCGACCAGGTGTACGCGGACAACACGTCGGAGGCGACCCGCCGCTGGCTCGCGGCCCGCCGGAACCTGAACGACCCGCCGGGCGACCAGGTCGCGGACTACGAGGAGTACACCCACCTCTACTACGAATCGTGGCTCGACCCCGAGGTCCGGTGGCTGCTCTCCACCGTGCCCAGCTGCATGATCTTCGACGATCACGACGTCATAGACGACTGGAACACCAGTGCGGCCTGGCTCGCCGAGATGCGGGCGACGCCCTGGTGGCGCGAGCGCGTGCTGAGCGGCCTGATGTCGTACTGGGTCTACCAGCACCTCGGCAATCTGCCGCCCGCCGACCTCGAACGGGACGAGTTGTACGCGGCGCTGCGGGCGACGCCGGACGGCACGGACGCGCTGCGGGCCTTCGCCTCCGCGTCGGACGCCGACCCCACGGCGACCCGGTGGAGCTACCGCCGGGACTTCGGCCGCGTACGCCTGCTCATGGTCGACACACGGGCGGCCCGCGTCCTGGACGAGCAGAACCGCGCGATGATCGACCCGGAGGAAGCCCGCTGGCTGCGCGAGCAGGCCTTGGACGGCGCGGGGGGCCCGGACGGCTGCGACCACCTCCTGATCGGCACGTCGCTGCCCTGGCTGCTCCCGCACCTCATCCATGACGCCGAGGGGTGGAACGCGGCGCTGTGCCGTGGTGAGCGGGGCGCGCGCTGGGCCCGCTTCGGCGAGAACCTGCGCAGGCGTTCGGACCTGGAGCACTGGGCCGCCTTCCCCGCGTCCTTCGACGCGCTGACCTCCCTGATCGCCGAGGTGGGCACGGGCGCGGGCGCCCCGGCGACGGTGTGCGTGCTCTCCGGCGACGTCCACCACGCGTACATCGCGGAACCGACCTGGCCGGGCGGCAGCGACCCCGACGCCCGCGTCCTGCAACTGACGTGCTCCCCCGTCCACAACTCCATCCCTACGTCGATAAAGCTGGGTTTCCACTTCGGCTGGAGCAGGGTGGGCCGGGCCCTCGGTCGCCGCTTCGAGCGGCACGGACGTTTGACGCGGGCCGCCATCAACTGGCGCAAAACGGGTGGGCCTTGGTTCGGGAACCAGCTCATGACGCTGACGCTGCGGGGCCGTTCGGCACAGGTGCGCCTGGACCAGGCGCAGGTGGTGAAGGGCGTGGGCGTACAGCTGAAGACGACCCAGGAGTCACGGCTCTCGTAGGCCTGTACGCCCTTAAGTTCCCATAGCCCCGCAAAGGCGACCGGCGTCCGGATCGAGCCACGTGACACAGGCCACACCCGTCTGACGATCCTCCGTTCCGGGGTTCGACTTCGGGCCTTCCGGCGGCATGATGAGGCGGACCGTCCGCTTCCATCGCCCCCTCCGATGCCCGGGAGTCACGCCTTTGTCCGCACCATCCGCCGCGACCGCACCGGAACATGACGTTGCTGTCGCCGTCGTCGGCGCGGGGCCCCGCGGCACGAGTGTCCTGGAACGCCTCTGCGCTTCGGCGGCCGAACTCCTGCCGCCGGGGGCACGGCTCACGGTCCACGTCGTCGACCCCTCTCCCCCGGGCCCAGGGCGCGTCTGGCGGACCGCGCAGCCGTCCGAGCTGCTCATGAACACGATCGCCTCGCAGGTGACCCTCTTCACCGACGAGAGCGTCGAGTGCGCCGGGCCGATCCGGCCGGGGCCGAGCCTGTACGCGTGGGCCGCCGCCGGGAACGCGCCGGGGCTCGGCCCTGACGACTACCCGACGCGCGCCGGTTACGGCCGCTATCTGGAGTGGGTCTTCGCCGAGATCCTGCACCGCGCCCCCGCGACGGTCCGGGTGGAGGTGCACGCGGCCCGTGCCGTGCGCCTCGACTCCGCCGACGGCACCGGCGACGGCGCCCAGACCCTCGTACTCGACGACGGCCGTGAACTCCGCGGGCTCGGCGCCGTCGTCCTCGCGCAGGGCCACCTCCCCACGGACAGCGACGAGGGCCAGGAGCACCTCGCCGCCCACGCGGCGCTGCACGGCCTGCGCCACATACCCCCGGCCAACCCCGCCGACGTCGACCTGTCGGCGATCGCTCCCGGCGAGCGCGTCCTGCTGCGCGGCCTCGGCCTGAACTTCTTCGACCACATGGCGCTCCTGACCCGGGGCCGCGGCGGGCACTTCGGCCCCGCGCCCGGGGGCGGCCTCCGATATCAGCCATCAGGGCACGAGCCGAAGCTGTACGCGGGATCGCGGCGCGGCGTCCCCTACCAGGCGCGCGGCGACAACGCGAAGGGCGCGTACGGACGGCACGAGCCGCTCGTCCTCACCGCCGACGTCATAGCCCGCTTCCGCAAGCGTGCGGACAGCGGTGACGCCCCGGACTTCCTCGACGAGATATGGCCACTGGTCGCGAAGGAAGTGGAGACGGTCTACTACGCGGCCCTCGTCCAACCGGCCGAGCGGGCAGCGGACTTCCGGGAGGCCTTCCTCGCGGCGCCGCATCACGGGCCTCAAGAGGCCCTGGTGCTTCGTGAGTTCGAGATCCCCGAGACCGCGCGCTGGTCCTGGGACCGGCTCGCGAGGCCGTACTCCGGCCGCACGTTCCGCTCCCCGGACGACTTCCGCGCCTGGCTGCTCGCCTATCTGCGCGAGGACACCGCGCAGGCCGCGCTCGGCAATGTCGCGAGCCCGCTGAAGTCCGCCCTGGACGTGCTGCGCGACCTGCGCAACGAGCTGCGCCTGATCCTCGACCACGGCGGCCTGTCCGGGGCCTCGCGCCGCGAGCACCTGGACCGCTGGTACACGCCGCTCAACGCCTTCCTGTCGATCGGCCCACCCCGGCGCCGCATCGAGGAGATGACGGCCCTGATCGAGGCGGGGGTGCTCGAAGTGCTGGGCCCGCGCCTCGACGTACGGCCCGCCGCGGACGGCACGTATCTCGCTCACTCCCCCGGCGTACCGGGGTCCGATGTGTCCGTCACCACAGTCATCGAGGCCCGGCTCCCCGAGCCGGACGTGCGGCGCACCGCGGACGAGTTGCTCGGCCGGCTCCTGCGGACGGGCCAGTGCCGCCCCCACGTCGTCGACGGCTACGAAACCGGAGGCCTGGACGTCACGCCCCGCCCCTATCACCTGATCGACCGTCAAGGTCGTTCCCACACACGGAGGTTCGCGTTCGGAGTGCCCACGGAGGGTGTGCACTGGGTGACGGCGGCGGGCGCCAGGCCGGGCGTCGACTCGGTGACCCTGTCGGACGCGGACGCGGTGGCGCGGGCCGTGCTGCGGACGGCGGCGGGCTCGGCGGAGATCGCCTGCGCAAGGGGAGTGATCCCGTCCGCGAGGGAAACGGAATGGCCCGAATGGCCAGATGTTGAACTTGCAAGCATTGATTAGGTTCCCCTAACCTTGGGCCTCCGCTCGGTTACCGTCCCCGAAAAACCGAAGGAGACCCCCCATGACTGGACGTCTCGACAACGCCCAGCCCTACGCCCTCGGGCTTTTCCGCATAGTCGTCGGCCTGCTCTTCGCCTGCCACGGCGCCGCCTCGCTCTTCGGCGTGCTCGGCGGCGCGATGGGCGGCGGCACGGTCGACGCCGGCACCTGGCCCGGCTGGTACGCGGCCGTCATCCAGCTGGTCGGCGGCGGCCTGGTCGCCCTCGGCCTCGGCACCCGCGCCGCGGCGTTCATCTCGTCGGGCTCGATGGCGTACGCCTACTTCAAGGTGCACCAGCCGGAGGCCCTGTGGCCGATGGAGAACGGCGGAGAGGCCTCCGCGATCTTCTGCTGGGCCATGCTCCTGCTCGTCTTCACCGGCTCGGGCGCGCTCGGCCTCGACCGCCTCTTCGCCTCGCGCGGTGCGCGCGACGACGAGGAGGCGGCGTCGGAGCGGACGCCGGTGGCCGCCTGACGCGTGCAGCTTGCACGCTTGCACGCTTGCACGCTTGCACGCTTGCACGCTCTTGTGACGGCGCCTGCTTCCCCGTACGTGTACGGGGAAGCAGGCGCCGTCACGTTTGCGCGCGAGCCCTTCAGCCGACCGGAGCGAACGGCACCGTGAAGCACGCCAACCGGTCCCCCGCGCCGCCCTGTTCGCGGTGCAGCACCACCGATCCGGCCCCGCCCGTACGGAACTCCCAGCCGTGGCGGGCGCTCGCCTCGCCCGAGCCGTCCCCGCCAGCGGTGAAGTCCAGCCATACCTCGTTCCGGGCGTTGACGTAGGCCGGGTTCTCCGATGGCTGCTCCGGGTCCACGTGGTGCTGGTAGTGCCCGCCCGCCGCGGCCGGATCGGCCCCGCACGGCTTCTGGTGCACGTGCACGCCGTACGCGTGACCCGGTTTCATGCCCTTCACCCGGACCGTGACCGCCATGTCGCCCGGCCCGCCGCGCTGCTCGACCTCGATCGAGGAACCGGCGGGGACGAGCTTCGTGTCGTACGTGATCGCCGACGAGGGGATGAAGGCCGTGGGCGGCGAGAACCGCGCCCCGACCCGCATCTCGTAACACGGCGCGTCCGCCCCGACCGCGCCACCGCCCGCCGCGAGCACCGCCGTCGCCACGGCCCCGGCGAGCATTCCTGCCACCATCGCCCCGCTCCTTCCGTACTGTCCGTCCGATGGTCCGATGTCTCTGTTCGTACGGGACATCGGCGTCGTACGCCCCATCTGGAGCGGCAGCCGGGTGAACGTGATGTAGCGAACATATGAGCCCCCCGTGGATCTGCGGCGAAGAGCGCGGCGTACGCTGTACAGCTGTCACCAAGCCGCCCCTGCCGCTCCCCCGCGACGTCGCGGCAGTCAAGTCGTCGGCCGGGGAGTTACGGGGAATTTCGGTGCAGATGAGTCTGGGCGCGCTGACCAGCAGCCCATGGATCTACGCGGCAGTGGCACTTTCGGTGCTCTTCGACATCGTCCTGCCCGTACTGCCGAGCGGTGTTCTCGTCATCACGGCGGCCACCGCGGCGGCCGCGGCAGGCACGGCGGGCGCGGGAAGCGTCGCGCACGAGGTCCCCGACATCCTGATCCTCACGCTCTGCGCGGCCACCGCATCCGTCCTGGGCGACATGGCCGTCTACCGCCTCGCCTGGCGCGGCGGCGAGCGGCTGGACCGCGCCATCGCCCGCTCGCGCCGTCTGACCACCGCGCAGGAACGTCTCGGCGCGGCGCTCGCCCGGGGCGGCGGCGCCCTGGTCGTCATCGCCCGCTTCGCCCCCGCGGGCCGCTCGATCGTCTCGCTCGCCGCGGGCGCGGCCCACCGCAAGGTGCGCGAGTTCCTGCCCTGGTCGGCCCTGGCGGGCGTGGCCTGGGCCGGTTACAGCGTGGCGCTCGGCTACTTCGGCGGGCAGTGGCTCGGCGCGTCATGGCTGGCCACCGGCGTCTCCCTGCTCGCGCTGTTCGCGGCGGGGGCGGGCGCGGCGTTCCTGGTGCGGCGGCCCGGGGCGGCGTCGACCGCGGCCTCCGCGGCTGCGGCTTCCGCTGCGGCTCCTGCTCCTCCTGCGGCTGCGGCTGCGAGCTAGGCGGCCGGGGCTTTCCCGGCCGTCTGTTCGTCCACCTGCTCGGCCGTCCGCGGCTTGGCCCCGCGTACCTCGATCCCGGCGAGCAGTTCGGCGGTGGCTTCGGCGACCGCTTCCACGGCTCGGTCGAAGACCTCGCGGTTGTGGGCGGCCGGGGCGCGGAATCCCGAGACCTTGCGCACGTACTGGAGCGCGGCGGCCCGGATCTCCTCCTCGGTGGCGTCCTCGGGGATGGCGGGCGGACGGAGCGTCTTGATGCTGCGGCACATGCTTCCAGCTTGCCGCGTATGAGGCTCGGGCGTGAAGTCGTCACGTCCTCGCGATGCTTTTGGTGCTCTGGATGCTCTGGATGCTCTGGATGCTCTGGATGCCCTCGCACTCGAAATTCGAACAGGAGTACCATTACCGGGTGCCTGCAACCCCTGCATACGACTTCCCCGACGACCTCCTCGCGGGTCAGGAGGAACTGCACCAGGTCCGGGCCGAACTCCTGGCCCTGCTGAAGCGGCTCCCCTGGTCCGTCACGCCCCTGGACGGCTTCAGCGACGACCACGGCTGGCGGAAAGTGGAGCGGCCCGCCTCCCCCGGCTGGACCCCGGACGAACAAGCGGAGGTGGAGAAACTCCGCTCGCGGGAGCGGGAGTTGGCCGTGTTCGTCACCTGTCATCGCTTCTGGGAGGAAGTGGCGGGCCCGGACGCCGTGGCGGCCCGCGCACGGCTCAAACACATCCATGGGAAAGCCATTGACACCGAGTGACGGCGGGCGTTGACTCCAGCTACGCCAAGGAGGTGCCGCCATGAGTGTTCTATTGGTCGTCCTGCTCCTTGCACTGATCGGCCTGGGTTTCAGCCAACCCCTTCTGTGGCTGGCCGCAGCGGCGCTCATCTTCTTCATGGTCCAGCAGTACGACCGCGGGGGCTCGGAGAAGAGCAGCGGAAGCGGAAGCGGTGCGGCGGGTTCCGGAGCGGGCGGAAACGCGGGTGCAGGCAGCGGTGCGGGCGGCGGAGGCGGTGGCGGAGGTGCTGGGGGCGGATTCCCCAAGACCTACCGCGACTACCGCATCCGCAAGGAACGCCAGGAGCGATGGGACCGCAGGTACAAGCGCACGCACCCGGGATCGGGCCGCTGAGCCGGGCCGTCGCATTGGCGCTTGCTGTCGCAGTCGGAACTGCCCGCCGGTACGACTAGTAATCATTCCGGGTGACGAGGCGCTTACCTGCGTAAACGCTGGGGATTGAGGTCATGCACAACGCATCGACCACCCCGGGGAGCCCACGCGCATGCGCTTCAGAACCGCCGCAGTCACCGCCGCTTTCGCGGCCCTTTTGACCGCCGTCGCCCCCTCGGCCACCGCCGGGCCCCACACCACCGCGCCACGCGCCGCGGCGGCCCCCGGCCAGGTCTGCTTCTGGTCCGAGCCCGGGATGATGGGCCACGCCTGGTGCTACGGCCCGCCCGGCTACGCGGAGGCGGAGAACGGCACGCAGCGCCACGCCTACTCCTCCGAGTCACGCGTCAACGGCAGTGTGTACGCCATCAGTTACGGCCCCGGCGCCGGTTGCTTCTACCGGGAGATCCGCAAGGACGACTACGACGAGAACTGGACGGCCTGGGCCAAGAAGCTGGACGGCGTCAGCGACACGCCCATGGGCTGCGAGCAGGGCTGACGTACGCACATGCCCCATCGCTCCCGGCGGCTCCTGGCCGCACTGTTCCTCTCCCCCGCCCTGCTCCTGAGCGCGTGCGCACCCGCGCCCGCACCGCGCGGACTCCCGCCGGACGACATCATCAGGGCGGCCCAACAGCAGCTGACGGACGCCTGCTTGAAGAAGCGGGGCCTGACGCCACCGCGCCCGCACGAAAGCACCGGCGACACCAACAGCACCGACAGCACCAATAACGGCGACGCCAAGCCGACCCGCGCGGCCCAAGAACGCACGGCGGCAGCCCTGTTCGGCACCGGCCGCACGGAACTCTCCCTCGAACTCCCCTCCGGCTACACCGTGCGTGCCCACACCGACGGCTGCCTCGCCGCGGCCCAGCGCACGCTCTACGGCGACCAGAGGCGCTGGTTCCAGGTCTCGACGATCGCCAACAACCTCAAGCCGGAGGCCGCGTACCGCCACCGCACCCTGGCGTCGGTCCGCGCCGAGCACCGCGAGGAACTGGCCGACTGGCGAACCCTGCGCGCCCGCGCCCTGCACCAGGCCAAGAACCGACTCAGCGCCCACCAAGGGAAAGACAGGCACGCCTGATGACGATCAAGCACAAGACCACGGCCCTGCTCGCCGCCACGCTCCTGGCGGCCGGCACCGCGGTGACCACGTCGGCCACGGCCCAGGCGGCCTCGTGCCCGAGCGGCCAGTTCTGCGCCTGGACGGACGCGGACTTCGGCGGCCAGCGCACCAACTGGTCGGGCGACGACCACGACTGGGAGGACCCCATCCAGGACGCGGACTCGTCCTGGGCCAACCACGGCATCTCGGGTCCGGGCATCAAGGACCACGTCCAGGTCTACGAGAACCCGGGCCTCGTCGGCTTCGGCACGGTCTGTCTGGCCCCCGGCCAGGAGATCGCCGCCCCCAGCGGCTGGGCCAACGACAGCGGCGACTCCCACACTTGGAAGATGAAGTGCTAGCCGCCTCCTGCTAGAGCGCCCCCTGCACCCCTGTACCCCGACCGACGGGGCGCGGGGGTGCACCACTTCGGCGGATCAGCCGACCGGCTTCCCCGCGGCAAGTCCGCCGATCATCGACGCCGGCCCCTGCACCGCGTCGTCGACCCTGGCCGTGGCAGCCGCGGGGTCGGCCCTCAGCTCACCGTCGGCCGCGTCGACGTCGACGTCCCCGAGGGGTTCCTTCAGGTCCTGCGCCGCCGTCGCGGCGGAACCGAGCATCTGCGTCTCGGCACCGGCGGGCGGCTGCGGCGCGGCGAACGCGGGAGAAACGGCCCCCAGGGCGAGCCCGACACCGACCACACCGGCAGCGGCCTTGGCGATCTTCACGAGGAGAATCCCTTCCGGCAGGGCCCGACGGCAGCACGACGGTCGCGCACCCGAAGCATCCTCGAACCGGACGCCCACACAGCCCTAGCCGACCGGCCCAACTCACCTGAGTTCCCCGAGGTTCTGAACGATCACCCGATCGACGGAGCAGCCGCCCCGGACCGGATCAGTGACACTCCGTGACCAGACGTGTCACAAAACGGGCGCGCCCTCTGGCTTTTGGGCGGGAGAGGGCGCACTTTCCGGGGTTGCTGGTGCTCGTGATCCTACTGTCATGAACATAGGTCTCGTCTGTGCTGTGACGACCATGCTCTTCAACTCCGCTTTGGCATAGCGTGGTTACGGAGAGAGGGGGCACGTCCATGCCGACCAAATCCGTGATTCTCGTCGTCGACGACCACAAGGACACCCTGTTTGCTCTGGAGAGTGCCCTTGCCCCTCTCGGCTACCCACTGCTGAGCGCCTCCAGCGGCGACGACGCGCTCAGGGTGATCCTGCGCGGGGAGGTCGGACTCATCCTGCTCGATGTGCGCATGCCGGGTGTGAGCGGTCTCGATGTCGTTCGCTACGTGCGCCATCTCGACCAGACACGTTCCATCCCCATCGTCTTACTGACGGGTTTCGACGTCAGCCGGGAGATAGCCGCCGCGGCGTTCCTGCTCGGTGTGGCCGACGTCGCGCTCAAACCCATCGATCCGCTGACCCTGCGCACCAAGGTCCGCTATCTCTTCGACACGTACGAACAGCTGAAATCCATGCGGCACGAGATCGACGACCTCCGGGCCCAGCTGAAGGCCGGCACGACCGAGCCGACGAACGACAGCCACTCCACCCCACGGCGCGTGCCGAGCCCCCAAGTCGAATCATGACGAAGAAACGAGCAGGCTCTCACCCGCTACTTGCCTTCTGTGGGCGCGGACTCTCCGAATGTGGCTTCGAGAGAGTGGTCAGCTCGGTGAACTGAGCTGGCCCTTGGCTCAGCCAATCCGATACACCGCGATCAAGCTGCGCGGAGGGCTGGTGCTGTACTGGTTCAGTAGCTGCGTCAGTTCGCCCTACAAGCAGCCAGTCGCCGCTTCCCCTGGTGTTCGGGGCCAGCTTTCCGTCGTTGCCGAAGACCTGCTCCGCCGCCTCATCCCATCACTCTCTTCGCTGCTCCTGGAAGCACCATTGCAGCTCTCTTTCCATGCCACGGCATCAGGGCAAAGGCGTACCGGGACACCGTGTGGCTCGCGGCCGGCTTCGGCGAGTCATGCAGGGACGGCGAGGAACCGCAGGATGTGATCGCGGCCGTCGCCACCGGGGACCTCTCCTCCTGGACCACCGATCCGACCAAAAACTACATCGTCTGGCCGAAGGCCCGCATCCGCGACGGTGGCGCCCGAGTGGACTTCGTCGATCGCAGCACGCTGAGAACCTCCACGCTGACCTGGCGCAAAGGCTCCGGATTCGCCGGGGTGGCCACGAAGTACAAGCCCATCCACCCCTGGTTCGTGGGCCGGTGGCGAGCCACGGACGGCAGCCAGCAGCTGACCCTCCACCAGGTCGAGTCGGGCAGACGCGCACGCGTGGTCATCGAGTCCCGCACCGGCCCGCGATGCAAGGGCAGCGCCGTTGTCTCCGGCGACGACCCGCACAGCCTGTCCATCATGGGCAACTTCAAGCTCGATCAGGGCCACGGGAGCGGCAACCACCCGAAGACCGTCCTTACCTATGAGCGGGCGGGCTGACGTACGACTGCGCATGAGGGGCGGCGGGCGAGTCGGACGGACGCCGGAAGAGCCCCGCGGGCGATGCCCCTCACGGGTATCCGGTTGCGTGAGCCGTCCAGGTCGGTGAAGCCGTACTCCTGGGCGAGTTGGCCGCTGGAGAGCGACTGGCCGTTGCGGCGTGCGATGTCGCTGTCGCCGGTCAGCGCCGCGACCGCGCGTCCGACGTATGCCGGGCTCTCCGAGATGCAGAAGTGCGGGACGTCGGCCAGCACGTCGCGCCAATTGTTCTCGGTGACGCCGAAGTTGTCGAGCATCATCTTTGAAGGGTGTAGCACTCCCCGGGGGACGCCTGCGGTTCGGACCGTGAGGTCGTAGTCGTGCTGGTCAGAGGTGGAATACCTCGCCAGCGCCAACGTGGTCTTCCTCGCTGATGGGGTCTCTCACTGCGGGATACCTGACGGCCCTCGACCACATCTTCGCCACGGCCACCCCTTGGGCGGCACCGGTCTCCGACCATGGCCGTTGATGTCAGGCCGGGATGTCGAAGACCCCCAGCCATGATCGGCTGGGGGTCTTTGCACTGGTGGGCGCGGACGGTTTCGAACCGCCGACATCTGCCTTGTAAGGGCAGCGCTCTACCGCTGAGCTACGCGCCCGGGATATTTCGACAGCCTACCTTGCCTGCGGCCCCGCCCGGCAAACCCGTATCGAGGGTGGCCCGAGGTGAGGGCCGGGAGGGGGTTAACCCCACCCCTGATCCGGGAGCGCGCCGGATCCCGTGGGGGCGGGTTCGTTCGTACGGTCATGGGGCGGCTAGGGAAGCCGCAGTCGTGGCGTGGCCCATCCGCCACTCGCCGCTCAGGGGGAGATCTTCATGACCGTCCGTTCCGTTCGTCGTCGTAGCGACGGGCACACCACCCGCAGCACTCGCACCACCCGCCGCGCCCGCGTCCTCGCCGCCGCGAGTGGCGCCGTCGCCGTCGCGCTTCTCGCCGGTGCCTGCGGGGCCAGCGCCGATGACGACTCCGACCCGGAGCGGCGGACCTTCGCCCTGGAGGGGAAGACCCTGACCGTCGACTCCGACGATTCCGCGCTGGAGTTCGTCACCGGCGGCTCCGACGACAGCAAGGTCGAGGTGACCCGGTGGTTCGACGGTTCCACCGCGCTCGGTGACAGCCCCAAGGTGACCTGGGCGATGGACGGGGACCGGCTGACCCTGCGCGTGAAGTGCTCCGGTGTCTTCGCCGACTGCTCGGCCAAGCACCGCATCGAGGTGCCTCGCGGGGTGGCCCTGAAGGTGGAGAACGAAGACGGGCACGTGAGCGCCGACGGGCTGCGCGAACCGCTCTCCATCCGTACCGAGGACGGCTCCGTCAAGGTCAGGGACGTCACGGGGCCGCTGACGCTGGACAGCGTCGACGGGGCGGTCGACGCGACCGGCGTCCGGTCGCCGCGCGTCCGCGCCACCTCCAAGGACGGCGCCGTGCGGCTGACGCTGGCCTCCGTGCCCGATCGCGTAGAGGCGCGCAGCACGGACGGCGCCGTCACCATCGAGGTGCCGGGGAAGAACGGCGGCCGCGACGTCTCGTACGACGTGGCGACCAGGACCGCCGACGGGGCCGTGGATGTTTCCGTTCCCCGCGACAGTGGTAGTCCGCACCTGGTGTCCGCCCGCAGCGAAGACGGCAAAGTCACGGTGCGCAGCGCGAACTAACCGGCCCGTGTGTTCGTCATTAACCGGTGGGAGAATGTGACACCGGGCAAGGCGGACGACAGCACGGGAGAGGGATAGTGACGGCGACACCTTCGCAGCCGTACACACCGGACACGTCGAGCAAACCAGTCATGCCGGACGAGGATGTACGTCGCTGCGGGAGCGTGCGGCCGCACCCTCGCCCCGGCGACCCTCCCGGCCGCCGTCAGGGCGGACGGGACCGACGGCACAGCCCGCTGCGCGACGCCGTGACGCTCGCCCTCCTGCCCCTCCCCCTCCTCGCCCTCGTCCTCCCCGCCGCCTTCGCGGGCGGCGGCACCCGGCGGTGGTTCGGCGGGCGCGGGGAGAGCGTGCGGGCCGATGCCCAGGCCGCCAAGGACGCGGCGGCCGCCGCCTTCTACGAACTGGACACCGCCCAGCGGGATCTGCGGATCTCCATCGAGACCATCGTCGCCGTCGACTCCACGCCCGCCGCGCAGCGGGCCGTCTCGGACTTCGACGCCATCGGGCGGCGCATCGACGAGGCCAGCCGTCAGTACATCAGCGCCGTCGACGCGCACGACCTCGACCGCGACGACCTCGACACCTCCGTCGCCGCCCGCGCGCGCACCGAGCTCACCGAGGCCAAGGGAGAGCTGGACAAGGCCAAGCAGGACCTGGACCGGTTCCAGCAGGGGCTCGGACCGCTGCTCGACAAGGCCGAGACGCAGCTCGCCCGCCTCGCCCCGGCCGTCGAGCGCGCCCGGCAGACCCTCCTGGCCGCCAGCAACGCCTTGGACGCCGTCCGCGGGGCCGGGCTCAAGGCCGATGATCTGGCCGCCCGCCTCGCCGCCCTCGGGCCCGAGCTGACCAAGCTCAATCAGGGCGCGGGCCAGCACGGCGTCCCGGAGACGCTGCAGCGCGCCGACCGCGTCCTGCGGGACGCGGAAGCCGTGCGCGCCGAGGCCGAGCGGCTGCCCGAGCGGGCCGCCGAGATAGACCGCCGTCTCGTGTCGCTGCGTACGCGCGCCCAGGCGCTGACCACCCGCAGCGGCCAGGTCGACCCCGTCCTCAGCGAGTTGCGGCGGCGGTTCACGGCCGCCTGCTGGCAGGACCTCCAGCGCGTCCCCGACCAGGCCGCGGAGAACGTACGGCAGGCGGAGACCAAGCTCAAGGAGGCCAAGCAGGCGCGCGAAGAACAGCGCTGGCCGGACGCCACCTCCCTGCTGTCGACGGTCCGCGCCCTGCTGAACTCGACGGACGAGGCGGTCTCGGCGGCCGGCGACCGGCTCCAGCGACTCAACGCGGTGGCGAAGGACCCCCAGCACGAGATCGAGCGCACCCGCTTCGCGATCCGGGACGCCCAGCGCCTGGCCATGGCGGGGCGCCAGACCCCGGAGCAGCGACACGCCCGCCCGCTCGACGAGTCCGTCGCCCGCCTTGACCGCGCGGTGGCTTCCCTGGAGGGGCGCCACCCGGACTACTGGCACTTCCTGACCGAGACCGAGGCCGTGCGGCAGACGGTGTCGCGCGTGGTCACGCAGATCCGGGAGGAGCGGGGCCAGGGGGCCTAGAGCCGCGTCTGCTGGCGGTTCGCGGCCCGCGGGCGGATCCTTGAGTTACGTACGCCGACGTCACCGTACGAAGCATGCACGCGTACACACGTACGAAATGCACGTACGCACGCACGCACCGGCAACGTACAGAAGCGGTCTCCGCGCGCATCAAGGGAGGCGGACATGGCCACGCATGTACTTCACCCAGGGGCGAAGGGGCCCAGGCGGCGCGTCACGCTGAACGAACATCTGCCCGTCGACCACCGTCTCAGCACGATCTACCGCGTTGGCGCGGGCCTCATGGGGCTCGTCCTGCTCGCCTTCGGCATCCTCGGCCTGATCGACAAGGTCGGCTTCTTCGACACCGGGGGCGACACCGTCGCCGGTCTGAACACGAACGGCGCGCTCAGCGTCCTGTCGATCTGCGTCGGACTGCTCCTGTTCGTCGGCATGGTGATCGGCGGCAACTTCGCGTCGACGCTCAACATGGTCCTGGGCTGCGCCTTCATCCTCAGCGGCTTCGTGAACCTGGCCATCCTGGACACCGGCCTCAACTTCCTGGCCTTCCACATCCCGAACGTCCTGTTCAGCTTCGTGGTGGGTGTTCTGCTGATGATCTTCGGGATGTACGGGAGGGTCGGCTCGGCCCTGCCGCACGACAACCCCTACTGGCGGGCGCGCCACCCCGAGCACGAGCAGGTGCGGCACGCCGGGCACGGGCGGGGACGCGGGGCGCGCCGCCCGGTGCGGGCCCACGACCCTGAACAGGCACGCTGAACGCCCTGTGCGAGCCTTGGGGGCATGTCGGACCCCACCACACCCCCCGCATCGGCCTCAGCGCCCGCCACCGCCCTCACCACAGCCTTCAGCGCGGCCCTGCGGGCCCGGCGTCTGGTCGCCATCGTGCGCGGCACGGACGCGGAGGCGTCCTTCCGGACCGTCATGACGCTCGTGGAGTCGGGTGTCCCGCTCGTCGAGGTCTCCCTCAGCGGCGCCGACGCGCTGGGCGTCCTGCGCCGGGCGCGTGCCGAGCTGGGCGGCGAGGCCTGGCTGGGCGCGGGCACGGTCCTCACCACGGACGACGCGCGGCGAGCCGCGGACGCGGGTGCCAACCTCATCGTGACGCCGGGCCTCGGCGCCGGTGTCGACGAAGCCCTGCGGCGTGAACTGCCCGTCGCCGCCGGGGTGTTGACCCCCACCGACGTGATCGCGGCGAGCGCCGCCGGAGTGACCGCGCTGAAGATCTTCCCCGCATCGGCGATGGGCGGCCCCGCCTACCTCAAGGCGCTGCGGGCCCCCTTCCCCGATCTGCCCTTCGTGCCGGTGGGCGGCGTGGACGCGGCAGCCGCCGAGGAGTATCTGGCGCTCGGCGCGGTCGCCGTGGGCGTCGGCTCGCCGCTCATCGGGGACGCGGCGGACGGCGGGGACCTGGACGCGCTGCGGGGGCGCGCCGCGGAGTTCGTGGCGGTCGCGGGAGCCGGTCGATGAGCGGCATCGACGACACGACCGGTGACGTCCTCACGCTGGGCGAGAGCATGGTCGCCCTGCGCGGCAGCGGCCCGCTCAAGCTGGGCGGTTCGATGGACGTGTCCGTCGCGGGCGCCGAGTCGAACGTGGCCATCGGCCTCGCGCGGCTGGGCCACGCGGTCCGCTGGGCGGGCGCCGTCGGCGACGACGAGGCGGGCGAGCTTGTCCTTCGCACGCTGCGCGCCGAGGGGGTCGACGTCGGCGGTGCGACCCGCGACCCGGACGCGCCCACGGGTCTCATCCTCTTCGAACCCAGGCTGCCGGAGGTGACCCGCGTGCACTACTACCGTGCGGGTTCCGCCGGTTCACGCCTCACGGCGGCCTCGGTGGAGCGCGCCTTCACCGCTCCCGGCGCACCCCGCGTCCTGCACCTCACCGGCATCACGCCGGCCCTGGGCCCCTCCGCCCTCGACGCGTGCCGCCGCGCCCTCGAACTGGCCCGGGAGCACGGCACGACGGTCTGCCTCGACGTCAACTTCCGCTCACGGCTGTGGAGCGACGAGGAGTCCGCCACGGTCATGCGCTCCTGGATTCCGTACGTCGATGTCCTCATCGCGTCGGACGACGAACTGCCGCTGTGCGTACCGGACATGACGGCCGCCGGTAAGCCCTCGGCCCTGGCCGATTCGCTGCGCGCGCAGGGTGTCCGCGAGGTCGTGGTGAAGCTCGGCGCCGACGGGGCCACCGCGTACACCGCCGATGGCGAACTGCACGCTCCCGCACGCCCGGTGCGGGCGGTGGACGCCGTGGGCGCGGGGGACGCGTTCGTCGCCGGGTATCTGTCGGCGCTGCTCGACGGGGACGACGTGGCGGGGCGCCTGGACCGGGCCGTGACCACGGGCGCCTTCGCCGTGGCGTCGCACGGGGACTGGGAAGGGGCGCCCACGCGGGCCGAGCTCGGGCTGCTTGGAGCGGGGCCCGGGACCGTGGTGCGGTAGCACCGCGACGGGCGTGCGGTGTTGAGGCCGCGGGCCCGGCGGGCCGGTGGGGGGGCGATGGCTGGGGGGCTGAGGGCTGGGGGCCTGATCGTGCCGGTCCCCCACACCCCTTATGCGCAGCTCCGCGCGCCCCTTACGGGTGCTTCAGCCGCAGCAGCCTCCGCCGCAGCAGCCCCCTCCACCGCCTCCGCCGCCTCCGCCGCGCGGGGCGGGCGCCGAGGACGAGCCCCCGACGGCCACCGTCGACAGCAGCTTCACCGAGTCCTCGTGCCCGGAGGGGCAGGCCGCGGGGGCGGCGGACTCGGCCATCGGGCGGCTCAGCTCAAAGGTGTCGCCACAGGAGCGGCAGCGGTACTCGTATCGGGGCATGGGCCAAGGCTAGCGGCAGCGGACCGATCAGCGGCAGCAGAGGGCGAGGCGACGGCGGCGGACAGAGGCCAGCAGTCAAAGGCTGCCTGCGGTCAGCGGCCAGAGACCGCCTCGGTCAGCGGCTGCCTGCGGTCAAAGGCTGCCTCCGGTCAGACGCCTGCCGAAGTAGCGCCGCCCGACCCGTGGCGCAGGAACTCCCGCAGAATCTCCTCCCCCGCCGCGACACCCCGCTCCGGCAGCACCGTGAGCCCCGGCGCCGTCCACCCCGTATCGGCGAGCTCGCCGTGCCCCGGCCGCCACGAGCGGTCGGCGGCGAGCAGCAGATCGGCGTCGAGGAGCGAGTCACCGGCGGCGAGGATCTCGTCCGCGTCGATACGGCGGGCCACCTCGCGCACCGCCGCGCTCTTGGTCAGCGGCTTCGGCACGGCGTAGAGCTTGCGGCCCTGGAGCGAGACGGTCCAGCCGCGGCCCTGCGCCCACACGGCGAGTTCCTTGACCCACTCCTCCGGCAACAGGGCACGCTCGACGACCAGATAGGCGAAGAGATCCTCGGCCACCCGCTCCTTCAGGAGCCAGGCCGGGTCGGCGGTGCGCACCATGTGCGCGCGGACCTCGTCGAGCGAGGCGCACTCGGCGGCCAGGCGCCGGTCGACGCCTGCCCGCCACTCGGGGTCGGAGACGCCGTCGACGAGCAGGTGGCCGCCGTTGGCGCAGATCGCGAACTGCGGTGCGGGGCCCGGCAGATGGATGCGGCCGTACTGCTCGCGCGTACGCGTGGTCGTCGGGACGAAGACCGTGGCGCGGCCCACCTCGTCGAGCAGCCGCGCGGCGGTCTCGGTGACGTACGACAGCGGCTTGCTCTCGTACACCTCGACGCAGAGCAGGCGCGGCGCCTCGGCGTCGGGCATGGTCAGGCCGAGGGCGGCGGTGGAGTAGATGAGGGTGCGGTCGAGGTCACTTGCGACCAACACCGTTCGCGGTGCGCTCACTTGGAGGTCACCGCCTTGCCGTCCGTGCCGGTGGCTCCGCGCGTGAACTGAGGGTGGATCAGCCCAACGCAGGTATAAGGGAGTTCGTCCACTTCCTCGACCGGCACGCCACGCTGCTCGGCCAGGAGCCGTACGTGGTCGAGGTCGGCCCCCGCCCCCGCACGCGCCAGGATCTTCCAGGGGACGCGCCGAAGCAGCACGCGCGTCGTCTCGCCGACGCCCGGCTTGACCAGGTTCACGTCGTGGATGCCGTACTCCTCGCTGATCCGCTCCACGGCGGCCCAGCCCTCCCAGGTCGGCGCCCGGTCGGCCGCGAGCAGCTCCTTGGCCTGGGCGTCGACGGCGTCGGCCACCTCGTCGAAGCGGGCCGCGATGGCGTCGAGGAAGTCCAGGGAGAGGTCGCCGTCGGCGAGCTCGCGGTAGAACTTGGCGCCGTGGAAGTCGTCGGGCCCGACCAGGTCCGCGCGCAGCACGGTGCGCGATATCAGGCCGGAGACCGTCGAGTTGAGGCAGGCCGAGGGGATCAGGAAGTCCTCGCGGGTGCCGTAGGTGCGGACGCAGGAGCCGGGGTCGGCGAGCACGGCGATCTCCGGATTGAAGCCGGTGGGCCCGCCGGACTCCTCGAACTCCCTTACGGCGTCGGCGAGTTCACGCGTGATGGCCCCCTTTCCCGTCCAGCCGTCGACGAAGACGACGTCGGCCGTGTCGTGGTGGGCGGCGAGCCAGCGCAGCGCGTTGGCGTCGATGCCCCGGCCGCGCACGATCGACACGGCGTAGTGCGGCAGGTCCAGGCCGTGCCGGTGCTGGGCCCAGCGGCGCATCAGTACGCCCACGGGCGTGCCCGCGCGGGCCAGCGAGACGAGGACGGGGCGCGGCGACCGCTCGGCGAGCACGGTCTCGGTGACGGTGCCGACGGCCTGCGCGATGCGGGCCGCGGAGGTGCCGAGGGCCGCGCGGAACAGGTCTTGGTACTGCGGGCTCGGCTGGTACTCGACCGGAAGCGATTCGGCGTAGTGCGCGCCACCGCTCTGTATCGCCTCCTCGCGCTCCTCGGTGGGCGCCTCGAGCCGCACGTCGGAGAGGTCCTGGAGCAGCCAGCCGACGTCTTCGGCCGCGTACGAGGAGAAGGCGGGGCCGCGGAGGGGCTCGGGCAGCATGGAGGGCCTTTCGGGGGTGAGCTCAGGGGCGCGCTCGGGGGCGCGGCCGGGAACACGCTCGGGGACGTACGAGGGCACGACCGCGAGCAGCACCTGTGCGGCATGCGCGGCGAGCTGGGCCAACAGACCGTCGGGGGCGTGGAGTTCAGGGCGGTCGCCCACGGAGTCGACCACGATGACGATGGCGTCGAAGCCGGCGCCCGCGACGTTGTACGCGTACCGCTCGCCGGGTCCGTCGGCGGGGGCGTCGTGCGCGGGGAAGACGAGGCGGCTGCGGATGGCGTAGCCGGGGTCGTCGACGGCGAGGACCGGCGAGCGGGTGGTGGTGGAGTAGCGGACCTCGGTGCCGCCGCCGAGCCTCTCCTCCAGGGCCGCTCCGAGGGCGAGCGGCGGGTACATCAGCTCTTCGAAGCCGAGTACGAGGACGCGGGCGGGGGCAAGGGCGGGGGCGGGGGCTGTGCCCTGTGCGTCCGGAAGCAGCGCCTGGGCGATCCGCTCCGCCATCCCGGGCAGCGCGGCGTCCAGCGCCGTCCGGTGCTCGGGGGTGAACCCGTGACGGCCACCGTCCGGGACGCCCGCGGGCCAGTCGAGCCCGACCCGGGCGACCGTGCCCGGCGCGCGGCGCGACTGCGGAAGAGCCGAAGCCTCGTACTCCTCGACCAGTGCCTGACCCTTCTCCAGGACGCCGTCGGGCAGGCTCACCGTGCCGGAGGCCATCGTGATCAGGTCGACCCGCGCGCCGATCTCCCGCGCGAAGTCGGCCAGGCGCCCCTGGTCCTGTGGAGTGCGCATGTCGACGAGGGCCACGATGACGTACCGCTCGCGCGGGAACAGCTCGTGCAGTGCGCGGATGGTGTTGAGGACCGTGTTCCCGGTGGAGAACTCGTCGTCGACGAGGACCAGCGGGCCGTCCCGGGTGAGCAGCCGGGGGTCCTCGGGGAGCAGCAGGTGCGAGGTCGCGTGCGAGTGGGACTCCTCGAAGCCGCCCGCCTGGCGCACGCCGTCGACCGGACGGCGCGTGGAGTGCAGGTAGGGCGCGAGGCCGATGCCGTCCGCGACGCAGTGGCCGAGGCCGGTCGCCGTCTCCGCGTACCCGAGGACGACCGCGCGCCGGGCCTCGGCGTCGCCCAGGAGCGTGCGGGCCCGGACACCGAGGTCGTGCCCGGCCGCGTACACGACGGAGGGGTGCTGCGGCACATGTTTGCCCAGGACGTTCGACACCAGGAGGTGCGCCCGCTTCGGGTTGCGGCGCAGGGCGAGGCCCAGCAGGTCGCTCAGCCCCGCGTCGCCGGCCAACTCCACGCCGAGCCGCTCGGCGACCCACGTCCCTGACCACACCACGTCGTCGTTCACAGTCCTCGCACAGTCCTTACGTCCCTTATGTTCCTTGCTCGTACGTTCTTTGTCCGCGGGCGGCCGGGGGGCCCGGCGAGCGGCGGTCAGCCGGAGAGCCCGGCGGTGAGCAGCTCCACGAAGCCGATGTCCTCGCGCGCGACGCCGAAGACCTCGGCGCGCTGGAGGGTCCGCTCCGCCCACGCGCGGTGCGGCTTCACCTCGTTCATCTTGTTCGTGTACGCCGAGCGCATGACCCCGCCACCGCCCCGCTCCGGGCGCAGGATGTCCTCGGCGTCGCTGAACTCCTCGTGGGTGACGACGGAGAGCGCGTGCACGGGCAGGACGTGCGAGGGGTGGATGCAGGTCTTGCCGAGCAGGCCGTTGGCCCGGTCGAGCTCGATCTCGCGGAGCAGCCCGTCGATGTCGTGCTCGATGAGCGCCTGCCGCAGCTCCTCCGCCCTGCCCTCCAGGAAGGGGCTCCGGCGCAGCTGCGGCTTGAACATTCTCTCCTGGACGCGGAAGTACTCCCACACGGGGCCGGTCACGGTGAAGCCCGTGCCGTCGGCCCGGCCGAGGTGGTTGACCACGTCGGCGATGACCGAGGCCACGATGTGGACGTCGTACGCCGTCATGTGCGGCGGTCTGCGCAGTCCGTACGCCGAACAGAAGTCGGTGACGCCGAGCCGCAGCGCGAGCACCCGCTCGCGGTACTTGTCGACGGTGCGGGCGATGCCCGCGAGGGTCTCCGCCCGGCTCTCCAGGTGCAGCAGCTCGGGCGATTCGAGGACGGGCATCGCGAAGAGCCGTCGGCCGCTCCTGGCCTCCGCCACGGCGAGCGACTCCAGGAAGGCGACGCCGCGCTCCTCGGTGAACTTGGGCAGGACGAATCCGGACAGCAGGCGGATGCCGGGTCCCAGGCGGTCCACCAGGTCGGCTATCTGTTCGGGTGCCCGGACACGGATGAACAGGAGCGGCGGCTCCACGCCGTCCCGCTCGGCCCGCTCGGCCAGGTCGGCGAACTGGCGGACCAGGTTCTCCTCGGCGCCGACGACCTCCGCGTCGTCGATCGAGTCCTCAAGGCAGAGCACCATCGAGATCACGCCACGCCCGGCCTGTTTGAGGATGTCGTCGGCGAGGCGGGGACGCGTGGCGGGGCTGTAGAGCGTGGCTCCCAGGGCGGCGGCGAGCAGGCGTGGGGAGGAGTCCGCGGTGAAGGCGCACGGCTCCCGATGGAAGAGACGCTGTCGCACCTCTGGAGCTATATGCCCGAAATGACGCATGATTTCCCCTGTACTCGTCGGCACGGCCCGACGTGATGTGGCCGGTAATAGTACGTAGGGACGGGTGTCAAGGGTTCCCCATGGGCATGAAATTCAGGTAACCCGGCCATGTCAGACACACCGGCCACACACCGTCACCCCCGCGTTGTCCCGCCCGGGGCCGGGAAGGCAGGATGACCGCATGACGCACGCGATGTTGAAGGGGTCGAACGTCCCGCTCGAAGCCACGGCCGTCCGCGCAGTACTGCGCTGGACCCCTGGCCAGGGCGTTCCGGACGTCGACGCGTCGGCTCTGCTGCTCGGCGCCGACGGCCGCGTGCGGTCCGACGAGGACTTCGTCTTCTACAACCAGCCGCGCCATCCGTCGGGCAAGGTCTGGCGGCTCGGCAAGAAGCGTGTCACCCAGGGTCTCGCAGAGGGCCTGACCGACACCATTCAGACGGACATGGCGGGCCTGGATCCCGCGGTCGGCCGGGTCCTGCTCGTCGCCTCCGCCGAGAACGTCGCCTTCGAGAACGTACGTGCGCTGCGGATCCTGCTGTACGACGCGGGCCTCACGGATGCCGAACCTCTGGCGTACTTCGACATCACCCCGCAGACGGGCTCCGAGACCGCCCTGATCTGCGGCGAGCTCTACCGCCGCGGCGACGTCTGGAAGTTCCGCGCCCTGGGCGAGGGCTACCGCAACGGCCTGGAGGGTCTCGCCGGCGACTTCGGCATCTCCGTGGACGAGTCCGAGGCCGTGCCCGAGCCGACGACCGAGGCCTCGCTCCCGCGGCCCTACCCGCAGCGTCAGCCCCTGCCCGCACCGGCCACGCAGGCTCCGGTCCCGCAGGTCCCTGCTCCGCAGCCCTTCCCCGCACCGGCCCCGCAGCCTTCGTACGGCTATCCTCCCGAGCCCCCGCGCCACCAGCCCGCCCCGCAGCCTTCCTACGGCTACCCACAGCACGCTCCGGCCCAGGCGGCGCCGGTCCCGCAGCCCAGTTACGGCTATCCGCAGCCCGTGGCCCCGATGCCCGACCCGAACTTCCGGCTGCCGCCCCAGGGACCGCAGTTCCTCGCACGCTGAGCGCGGGTGGCCGGTCAGGCGCCACCCACCTTCGACTTGTAGCCGCGGCCCCACTGCATCCCCCAGCCGTACAGCCGGTCGAGCTCGGCCTGGAAGCCGTACACGAACTTCACCTCGCGGCGCACGACCAGCTCGTCCTTGATGTTCTCCAGCGTGAAGATGGCGCAGGAGCGGGCCTGCGGCTGGCGCTCGTCCAGGTCGATCTCGATCCGCGGGCCGTTGCTGGGGTAGAGCGTCACCTTGGCGTGCGTGCGGTCGAAGGCCGGTGTCTGGTCGTATATGTAGGCGAAGAACAGCAGCCGCTTGATCGAATCGCGGTGGTCGAGGTTCACGTAGATCGTCTCGCCCGACGGCGAACCGAACCGGTCGTCGCCGCTGAGCTTCACGTACGGCGGGGCGTTCAGGTCCCCGAAGAAGCTGCCGAGCGGCTGTACGACGCCCTTGGTGCCCTCCACCGTCTCGTACAGGCAGCCGAGGTCGAGGTCCACGTTGACCACGCCCTGGGTGTGCGCCTGCACGACGTCCGGCTGGAACATCCTGAGGGGGTGGCGCAGCAGGCCGCCGCCCTTGGGCTTGCCGATGATGTCGGACGTACGCATCTGCCAGGAGAGGTTGACGCGGAGGTTGCCGGTGGCCGCGCCCTGTTTGTTGAGCGAGACCGTCGGGTGCCGCTTGGTGAGTTCGATGGAGTTGGTCGCGGCGCTGCCCGACTCGTAGTCCATCGAGCGCCCACGCCAAAGACCGTCCCAGAAGGACATCGCCGCCCCCAAAAAATACCGGAGCCCCATGGGCCCGTCGTGAATGCCACGGGGCGGCCAGGAGGACTCGTCCTCGATGGCCGCCCCGTTCAGAAGCGTTCCTCACTCGGCACCGGGTCACACGCGGGAGAGCGAGTCAGACCCGAAGTCACACGCCGGAAGGGACCTCGGACTTCTCGTCCGAGCCCGAGCCCTTGCCTTCGGCCCGCTCCAGCGCCTTGTTGCGGCGCACGGAGGACCAGAAGGACCAGAAGATCAGGATGACACCGACGCTGCCGGTGATGACCTCGTGGATCTCGTACTGGATGGTGACGAGCAGGATCACGGCGAGGGCGCCGATCGCGTAGTGCGCGCCGTGCTCCAGGTAGACGTAGTCGTCCAGGGTGCCCTGGCGGACCAGGTAGACCGTGAGCGAACGGACGTACATCGCGCCGATGCCCAGGCCCAGCGCCATCAGGACGATGTCGTTCGTGATGGCGAAGGCGCCGATGACGCCGTCGAAGGAGAACGACGCGTCCAGGACCTCCAGGTAGAGGAACATGAAGAACGCGGCCTTGCCGGCCATGACGACGGCAGGGACCTTCTTGCCGCTCTTCTTGGCCTCTTCCTCCTCCTCGTGCTCGCGCTCCTCCTCTTCCTCGAGTTTGTTCTCGAAGAAGCCGGAGAGGCCGCCCACGATGAGATAGGTGATGAGTCCGGCGACGCCGGAGAGAAGTACCGTCTCCGCCTTGTCCACGTGCGTGCCACCGTGCTGGTGGGCCTGGGTGGCGACGGTCATCGCGGAGATCATGAGCACGATGAGGGCGATGCAGACCGACAGCATGTCGATCTTGCCGAGCTTGGCGAGCGGACGCTCGAGCCAGCCGAGCCACTTGATGTCCCGGTCCTCGAAAATAAAGTCGAGGAAGATCATCAACAGGAACATGCCACCGAACGCGGCGATCGACGGGTGCGCGTCGGTCACCAGCTGCTGGTACTGGTCCTTGTCGTTGAGAGCAAGGCGCACAGCCTCGATCGGGCCGATCTTGGCGCTGATGGCCACGATCGCGACGGGGAACACGAGCCGCATGCCGAAGACGGCGATGAGCACACCGATGGTGAGGAAGATCTTCTGCCAGAAGGCACTCATCTTCTTCAAGATTCCGGCGTTGACCACCGCGTTGTCGAAGGACAGCGAGATCTCGAGGATGGACAGGATCGCCACGATCCCGAAACCTGTCCACCCCCCGTAGAACACCGCCGCGACCAGGCCGAGCGCGGTAACCGCGAACGACCAGCCGAAGGTTTTCAGAAGCACTGGCTACCCAATCGTGTGTGTACGGGCTCCCGTTTAGCGGTCTCCCCCGCGCCGGTCCCCGGCTTTACGAAACATTGACCCCGAAGTCTAGAGCGATGCCCCGAAGACCTGACGCGTACCCCTGCCCAACGGCACGGAACTTCCATTCGCCTCCGTAGCGGTACACCTCGCCGAAGATCATCGCGGTCTCCGTGGAGGCGTCCTCGGAGAGGTCGTAGCGGGCGAGCTCCTGATGGTCGGCTTGATTGACCACCCGGATGAAAGCGTTGCTGACCTGGCCGAACGTCTGGCCGCGGTTGTCCGCCTCATGGATCGAGACAGGGAAGACGATCTTGTCGCAGTTGGCGGGAACCTTGGAGAGATCGATCAGGAGCGACTCGTCGTCCCCGTCACCCTCACCCGTGAGGTTGTCGCCGGTGTGTTCGACGGAGCCGTCCGGGCTCTTGAGGTTGTTGTAGAACACGAACCACTCGTCGCCGATGACCCGGCCCGAGTTGCACATCAGCGCGCTGGCGTCGAGGTCGAAGGGTGCTCCGGTGGTGGAGCGCGCGTCCCAGCCGAGGCCGATCAGGACCTGTGTGAGGTTCGGTGCGGCCTTGGAGAGGGAGACATTGCCTCCCTTGGCGAGCGTGACGCCCATGATGTGGTCCTCCCCGTGGTTCGAGAGCAAGGATTCCCGGGCTCCCGTAGTGCGGGAGTGGTGTCCGGGACCAAAGAGTGGTGAGCGCGTCCGGCGCCGCACTCGTGGTG
>NZ_JBHUZJ010000014.1:0-145077 GCF_042667685.1 Streptomyces sp. NPDC057302
CCCCGATCTTCGACCTCGTCGACTACGGCGTGGTCGGCGACCTCTTCGACGTCGTCCCCGCCCTCACCGAAGAGGTCAACACCCGCAAGGGCTGATCTCGTCGACCGTACGAGGCCCTCACCCCGCGCGCGGGGTGAGGGCCTCGGCGCGTCACAGGGTCAGGCTCGCCTGCACCGGCAGATGGTCGCTCGGGAACTGGCCGCCCAGCGAGAAGGTGTTGATGGCCGCCGAGTGGGCCCGCACCTCGGGCGTCGCCAGGATCCAGTCGATCCGGTCGCCGTCGGGCACCAGCGGCTTGTAGCCGTGGAAGGTGGCGTACGCCTTGCTGCGCTCGGCCGCCGCGTCCCACGTGTCGACGAGACCGGCGCCGAGCATCGTGTCGTAGACCGCGTTCTTGTGGGCCGCGACATTGAAGTCACCCGTGACCAGGAGCGGCAGGGACGGGTCGAGGGCGGCGATGCGCTCCGAGATCAGACTGGCGGCACGCGTGCGTGCGTGCTGACTCGCGTTGTCGAGGTGCGTGTTGAGTACATACAGCTCGGTGTCCGTGCGCAGATCGCGGAAGCGGACCTGGGTGACCATGCGGATGGAGCCGCCGCCCCAGGTGTTCGATCCGATGACGTTCGGCGTGTCGGAGAGCCAGTAGTGGTCGTACTCGACCGGCGCGAGTCTGCGGGTGTCGTAGAAGACGGTCATGAACTCGTCGCGGCTGCCGCCCGCCCGGCCGGTGCCGATCCAGTCGTAGTGCGGGCCCAGGTCCTCGGCGATGTCCCGCACCTGCTGGTAGAGGCCTTCCTGGGTGCCGATGACGTGGGGGCGCGCGCGGCGAAGGAGCTCCTGGGTCACCGGGCGGCGGTCGGCCCAGGTGTTGGGCGGCGTGGTGCTCGCGTAGCGGAGGTTGAACGACATGATCTCCAGGCGGCGCCCCGCGCGCTCCACCGCGTGTACGGGTGACGCGGCGAGCGCGGTGGTGAACAGGGGCACTGCCACCGCGGCGAGCGCGGTCTGCAGGCCGAGGCGGCGCGTAACTCGGGTGTCGTTCGGCACGCGGTCTCCTTCGATGGGTGACGGTCAGGATGAGGTGCGGGCGCGCGAGTGCGGAAGCAGGATCTGAGACACGGGTGAACGGACGAGGTCCGGCAGACGAGAGGGTGTTGACCAGCGGGAAGGTCGCCGGATAACTTCGCCATACGGATTGTTGATTCCGTGAAGCGGAAGTTCGCAGTAGTTCGAGTGGTCCTGAGTGTGTGGTCCTGAGCGTGTGGAGGGTGCAGGAATGGGTCAGCAAGAGAAGGTGGCAACGAGTCTCGCGGGCGCGGTCAGCGAGGGCATCAGCGCTTCCCTCGCCCCGGTGGACGCGGAGCTCGAGCGCCGCTATCCCGGAGACCCGGGCACCCGCCAGCCGGTCCACACGGTGTACGTCCCCGGGGAGCTCTTCGGCGCCGACACCATCCGTACGTGGGGCGACCAGGCCCTGAAGGCCCTCGACGAGCACGCTCCGGACGCCGCGTCCTTCGCGGCCGTCCTCGGCCTCGCCGACGACCTCGCCGCGCCGGTCTACGACCGCGTACGCGCCAAGCTGGAGCGCGAGCCCGTCGAGGACCTGCGCATCGACTTCGAGGACGGCTACAAGGGCGCGGACGAGGACCAGGACGCCGCCCGCGCGGCCCGCCTGATCTCCGAGGCGTACAAGAACGGCACCGCGGCCCCGTACATGGGCATCCGCATGAAGTGCTTCGAGGAGAACGTGCGCGACCGCGCCATCCGCACCCTCGACATCTTCCTGTCCGGCCTCATGGAGGCGGGCGGCCTGCCGGACGGCCTCGTCCTGACGCTGCCCAAGGTGACGTACCCCGAGCAGGTCACCGCGATGGTGCGCCTCCTTGAGGAGTTCGAGAAGGTACGCGGCCTGGAGGCGGGCCGGATCGGCTTCGAGATCCAGATCGAGACCAGCCAGTCCATCCTCGCCGCCGACGGCACCGCCACCGTGGCCCGCATGATCGGCGCGGCCGAGGGCCGCGCCACCGGCCTGCACTACGGCACCTTCGACTACAGCGCCTGTCTGCACGTGAGCGCCGCCTACCAGACCAGCGACCACCCGGCCGCCGACCACGCCAAGGCGATCATGCAGGTCGCGGCGGCGGGCACCGGCGTACGCGTCTCGGACGGCTCCACCAACGTCCTGCCGATCGGCACCACCGAGAAGGTCCACGACGCCTGGCGGCTGCACTACGGCCTCACGCGCCGCGCCCTGGCCCGCGCCTACTACCAGGGCTGGGACATGCACCCCGGCCACATCCCCACGCGCTACGCCGCCGTGTTCGCCTTCTACCGCGAGGGCTTCGAGCCGGCCGCCGCGCGCCTGTCCGCGTACGCCGCCCACCGCGAGGGCGGCGACGTGGCGGACGAGCCGGCATCGGCCAAGGCGCTCGCCGGCTACCTGCTGCGCGGCCTGGACTGCGGCGCCCTGGACGTCGGCGAGGTCACCCGGCTCACCGGCATGACGCTGGCCCGCCTGCAGAGCTTCTCGGGCCCGCGCCGCGGGGACCTCACGCCCTCCGCCAAGTAGCGCGAGCAGCGACTCCCGCCGCGCCGCCAACCGTCAGCCCGCTGGCGGCAGTTCGCCCGACCCGCGCTGGATGAGCCGGGTCGGGAGTTCGATGCGCTCCGGTGCGTCGGACGCGCCGTCGAGCTGACGGAACAGGCGCTCGGCGGCGGTCCGGCCCAACTGCGCGGCATCCTGGGCGACGACGGTCACGCCCGGCTGCAACAGGTCCGCCAGCTCGATGTCGTCGAAGCCGACGAGGGCCACGGGACGGGAGAGACCGGCGAGGACGCGGACGACCGTCACCGTCACACGGTTGTTGCCCGCGAAGATCGCCGTCACGGGGTCCGGGCCCTCCAGCATCGTCCTGGTGGCCGGTCCCACGCGGTCCGGCGACGTGGTGCCCAGGGACATCCACTCCTCCTCGACGGGGATACCGGCGTCCTCCATGGCCGCGCGGTAGCCGCGCAGGCGCTCTATGGCGGTGTGGATGCGCGGCTGGTCGCCGATGAAGCCGATGCGGCGGTGGCCGTGGGCGATCAGATGGGCGACGCCGTCGCGCGCGCCGCCGAAGCTGTCGGAGAGCACGACATCGGCGTCGATCTTCCCTGCGGGGCGGTCGACGAAGACGGTGGCGACACCGGCGGCGATCTCCGGCTCCAGATAGCGGTGGTCGTCACCGGCCGGGATGACCACCAGACCGTCCACCCGGCGCGCGCACAGCGCGAGCACCAACTCCTGCTCGCGGTCCGGGTCTTCGGCGCTCGAACCGTTGATGAGGAGCGCGCCGTGGGCACGGGCCACTTCCTCCACGGCGCGGCTCAGCGGGCCGTAGAACGGGTCGGCGAGGTCTTCGAGGACCAGACCGATGCTGGCCGTGCGGCCCTTGCGCAGCACCCGCGCGCTGTCGTTGCGGCGGAAGCCCAGGGCGTCGATGGCCTCCTGGACGCGGCGTTCGGTGTCCGGGGTGACGCCCGGCTCGCCGTTCACCACGCGGGAGACCGTCTTGAGGCCGACTCCGGCGCGGGCGGCGACGTCTTTCATGGTCGGACGGTTGCCGTAGCGGGGTTCGGGTCGCTCGGGTCGGCTGGCGGTCTCGGCCACGGTGCGCTGTCCTGTCGTCGACGTAGGTGGGCTGAAGTGGTGCGTAAGTGATGTGGCGTCGAGCATAGAACCTGGACAACGTTGTCAGATGCGAGAGAGACTGTCCATCGCATTCTCCGGCCTGCCCTTTCACAAAAAGGGTGGCCTGCCCTTTCACCAGGAGATCTGACACTGATGCACACGGACCTCGTCGCCGCACTCGACATCGGCGGCACCAAGATCGCCGGCGCCCTGGTGGACGGCCGCGGCCGGATCCTGCTGCGCGCCCAGCGGCCCACGCCCGCGCGCGAGGACGGCGACACCGTGATGCGGGCGGTCGAAGAGGTCATAGGCGAGCTCACGCGCTCCCCGCTGTGGGGCGGGGCGCGGGCGGTCGGCATCGGCAGCGCGGGTCCCGTGGACGCGTCGGCGGGCACGGTCAGTCCGGTCAACGTGCCGGGCTGGCGCGGCTATCCGCTGGTCGAGCGGGTGCGCGCGGCCACCGGCGGCCTCCCGGTCGAGCTGGTCGGCGACGGCGTCGCGATGACGGCGGCCGAGCACTGGCAGGGCGCGGCGCGCGGGCACGACAACGCGCTGTGCATGGTGGTGTCCACCGGAGTCGGGGGCGGACTGATCCTCGGGGGCACGCTGCACCCCGGCCCCACCGGCAACGCGGGGCACATCGGGCACATCAGCGTCGATCTGGACGGCGACCCCTGCCCGTGCGGGGCGCGTGGGTGCGTGGAGCGCATAGCCAGCGGGCCCAACATCGCGCGCCGTGCGCTGGAGGGCGGCTGGCGTCCGGGGGCCGACGGCGACACGTCCGCCGCCGCGGTGGCCGTGTCCGCGCGGGCCGGCGACCCGGTCGCCGTCGCCTCGTTCGAGCGGGCGGCGCAGGCGCTGGCCGCGGGGATCGCCGCCACGGCCACGCTCGTCGAGATCGACATCGCCGTGATCGGGGGCGGGGTCGCGAAGGCGGGGAACGTACTCTTCGACCCGCTGCGCAGGGCGCTGCGGGAGTACGCGACGCTCTCGTTCGTACGTCATCTGACCGTGGGCCCGGCCTTGATGGGGACGGACGCGGGCTTGGTGGGGGCCGCGGCCGCCGCGCTGATCAAGGAGCCCAGCGCGATGGACCTGCGTCCCGCCGTGGGGAGTTGACCTGTCCGCGGGCCGGCCTTGGCCGGGCCGAACGACGTCGGCCCGGCCCGGCCCTGCCCGCGGGTCAAGGGTTCACGCGGCTCAGCAGGTCAACGGCTCAGCAACTGAGCACCGGCTGCGCCCAGTCCGCATGGTCGGAGTCCCTGCCGTCGCCGCCGTCCGTGACGACGAGGCGTACGACCTGGGCGCCGGTCACATCCGCCGAAAGGCCCCGCGCGGCATCGGCGTTGGTGAGTACGCCGGTCGACGCGGCCTTCTTGCCGTCGGCCCAGATCTCGAAGGTGACCGTTCCCTTCGCGCCCTTCTCGTCGTCGACACCCACCTGCGCGGTGACCTGCTCGCAGGATCCGCCGGTGTAGTACTCGACGGCGCTGTCGGCGTGCACCCCGAGCCCCTTGGAGTAGACCACCCCGCCGATGGTGAGCGGGTTTCCGTCGCCCGCCGCGCTCTCGCCGTTGCTGGTGTTCTTCTCGACCGGGCCCCAGCCGTTGACCGTCGACATCCATGGCAGCTCACTGACCGCCGAGTTGCCCGCGGGTGGCGCCACGACGACATGGGCCGTCAGCGGCAGCACGCTCTCGGCGCGGGTGCCCGCGGGGGAGCGGTAGCTGGTCCTGAGCGTCAGGTCGTACGCTCCGGGGGCCGCGCCCTGCGGTGCGGTCACCGACCACGACGTACTCAGCGACTTGCCCGTACGCAGGGAGCTCGCGGTCGAGGGTGAGGTCGCCTTGATCCGCCAGCCGGAGGGGCCGGTGAACGTGGCGGACACCTTCTGCGCGGAGGTGCGGCCGAGGTTGGTGACCTTGGACGTCAGCTTCTGCGGCCTGCCCGCCTCCACCAACGGGTCGGCGCTCAGGCCGAGTTCGACCGCCGGTGGGTTCTTGGACCACTCGCCGTCCGCGGCGACCCGCAGCAGTACGGTGCCGTGCGCGGGGACGGTGGCCGAGATCGTGCCCGCCGTGTTGTAGCTCTTGTGCTGCCAAAGATCGCGCAGCGTGTACCCCTCGGCGTCCGGGAGGCCGACGGCCTTCGCCGATGTGGCGATCGGCTGGGCGGTGCCCGTCTCGTTGAAGAGCGCGACCGTCCGGCTGCCGTCCTTCATCTCCTTGGCGACGACCCAGCGGCCATCCTGTGAGGACAGCACTTCGCCCTGCTTGCCCAGCGGGTCCTGGTCGACGGCGATGACTTCCTTGTTGCCGATGATCTCGAAGGTCTCGGGTGTGGCCTTGCGCAGGTCGGAGCCGATGAGCAGCGGCGAGGCCATGATGGACCACATCGAGAAGTGCGTGCGGTACTCGGTGTCGGTCATGCCGCCGTTGCCGACCTCGAGCATGTCCGGGTCGTTCCAGCGGCCCGGACCCGCGTGCGGTGCGAGCGGCAGGTTCTGCTTCATGATCGACAGCATCGAGGACCAGTTGTCGCTGATGTCGCCCGTGGTGCGCCACAGATGGCCGACGTCGGCGGCCCACTCCCAGGGCTTGTTCTCGCCCCACTCGCAGAGGCTGTAGACGATGGGGCGGCCGGTGGCCTTGAGCGCGTCGCGCATGGCGGTGTACCGCTTCTTGGCGTCGACACCTTGGTTGTTGCAGTTGTCGTACTTGAGGTAGTCGACGCCCCAGTCGGCGAACTGCCGCGCGTCGCTGACCTCATGGCCGAGTGCGCCGGGAAAACCGATGTCGCTGCACGTCTTGGTGCCGGCGCTGGTGTAGATGCCGAGCTTGAGCCCCTTGGAGTGCACGTAGTCGGCAACTCCCTTGATCCCATTGGGGAATCGCTTGGGGTCGGGGACCAGTTTGCCGTTGGCGTCCCGCTCGGGAAGTGCCCAGCAGTCGTCGAGGTTGACGTACTGATATCCGGCGTCCTTGAGGCCCTTCTCGACGAAGACGTCCGCGATCCCCTGGACCATTGCCTCGTCGAACTCGGCCCTGCAGTGGGTGGAGTTCCAGTTGTTGAAGCCCATGGGAGGGGTGAGGGCGAGGTTGCCGGGGAGCTTCGGCTCTGCGGCGGCGGGCCGCTCGGCGGCAGCGGGCCGCTCTGCCGCGCTCGCACCGCCGGTGTCGCGTGCCGCCGCCGGTGCGGCCAGGCCCGCGGCACACAGCAGTGCGGCGGCCAGCGATCCGACGACTCTTCGACGAGTTGCGAGGGGTGAGATATGACGCATCGTTACATTCCTCCGTACTCGCAGAAGTTGGGGGGCTGCATGTACGTGTCAGAGGTGCGCGCTTACGTTAGGCCGTGTTGAAGTCTGTTGGAAGAGGGGCGTAACGGTTCGAGCAACCGCCCGCCAAAACCCTTGACTGGTAGGTCACTTGGGAGTGGGATCGCAACCCTCGCGTTCGGTTGTGTTCGGTTGCACCCCGAGGAGGGGGACATGGCACAGTCATCGTTCATGGGTTCTGCCACGCCTCGAAGCATGTCAGGACATCGGATGTCACGGCGGAATGTCCTGCGTGGTGCGGCCGCCGGAGCCGGAGCGCTCACCCTTCCGGCCCTGCTCACGGCCTGTGGCGACGGACCGGGCGGCAACAAGGACGAAGTCTCGATGGGCTCCAATTCCTCGGACGCCGTGCCCAAGAAAGCGTTCGCCGCCGCCTTCGACGCCTATGAGAAGAAGTCGGGGAAGACCGTCAAGGTCAACACGACAGAGCACAACGAGTTCCAGCAGAACATCACGCGCTATCTGCAGGGCACGCCCGACGACGTCTTCATGTGGTTCGCGGGCTACCGCATGCAGTACTTCGCGGAGAAGGGCCTGCTGGTCGACATCAGTGACGTATGGAAGGGCTTCAAGGGGTTCTCCGCCGCCCTGCGGGAGCAGTCCACCCACGAAGGCAAGCAGTACTTCGTGCCGTATTACTACTACCCATGGGCCGTCTTCCACCGCAAGAGTCTCTTTGAGAAACAGGGCTACGAACAGGCCAAGACCTGGGACCAGTTCATCGCACTCGCCAAGAAGATGAGCAAGGACGGCATCCCCGTCGCCTTCTGCGACAAGGACGGCTGGCCCGCCATGGGCACCTTCGACTACATCAACATGCGCCTCAACGGATACGAGTTCCACAAGAGCCTGATGGCCGGCGAGGAAGCCTGGACCGACACGAAGGTCAAGAAGGTCTTCGATCTCTGGCGCGAACTCATGCCGTACTACCAGAAGGGCGCGCTCGGCCGCACCTGGGAAGAAGCGGGCCAGGGGCTCCAGCAGCGCAAGACGGGCATGGCCGTCTTCGGGATGCCGCACCCAGGCCAGCAGTTCCCGGCGGACGAACGCGACGACATCGACTTCTTCGCCTTCCCCGAGATCGATCCGGCGCACGGGCAGGACGCCGTGGAGGCGCCGATCGACGGATTCCTGGTGGCGAAGAAGTCGAAGAACCTCGACGGCGCCAAGGAACTCCTGAAGTATCTCGGGACACCGAAGGCCGAGGACATCTACCTGGCCGGCGACCCGAACAACGTCGCGGTCAACGAAGGCGCCGACACCAGCAAGTACAGCCCGCTGCAGAAGAAGTCGGCCGAACTCGTCGCCGGCGCCAAACAGATCTCGCAGTTCCTCGACCGTGACACCCGGCCCGACTTCGCGCAGACGGTCATGATCAAGGCGCTCCAGGACTTCATCGACGACCCCAATGATGTCGATGGCCTGGTCAACAGCATCGAGCGGCAGAAGAAGGACATCTTCTCGTCGGACGTCAGCTGAATAGCGAGGGATCGCGCTCCGTGCCGCAGAAGACCGTGCCGCAGAAGACCGTGCCGCGGAAATCCATGCCGTGGAATTCCGCGCGGCGCGCCGGACGGCGGGGACCACGGCGCTTCACGCGCCGTGACGTCGCCGTGCTCGGTGTGCTGCTGGGAATCCCCGTACTCCTCGACATCTTCATCATCTGGGGCCCGACCCTGGCCTCCATCGGCCTGTCCTTCACGTCCTGGGACGGCATCGGCGACATCCAGTGGGTGGGCGGAAAGAACTACGAGAACCTCGTCGACAACTATCCGGCGTTCTGGCCCGCCGTCCGCCACAACCTCCTGTGGATCGCTTTCCTCGGCCTGGTGGCCACGCCGTTCGGCCTGCTCCTCGCGGTGGTCATCGACCGCGGAGTCCGCTTCAGCCGCTTCTACCAGTCGGTGCTCTACATGCCGGTGGTGCTCTCGCTCGCCGTGGTCGGCTTCATGGCCCAGCTGCTCCTGGGCACCGACCAGGGCGTGGTCAACACGATCCTCGACAACCAGAACGATCCGATCGACTGGCTCGGGAATTCCGACATCAACCTCTGGATGATGATGCTGGCCGCGAGCTGGCGGCACACGGGCTACGTCATGATCCTCTATCTGGCCGGGCTGAAATCCGTCGACCCCGCGCTGAAAGAAGCAGCGCAGATAGACGGTGCGAACGCCCGCCAGACATTCTTTCGGGTCGTCTTCCCGACGCTGCGCCCCGTCAATGTCATCGTCGGCGTCATCACGGTCATCGAAGCTCTGCGCGCCTTCGACATCGTCTACGCGGTCAACAAAGGCCGCAACGGCCTGGAACTGCTCTCCGTGCTCATCACCGACAACATCATCGGCGAGGCGAGCCGCATCGGATTCGGCTCCGCCATCGCGGTCGTCCTCCTGACCGTCTCGCTCGGATTCATCGTGACGTTCCTGGTCCAAGAGCTGCGAGGTGCGCGCGACCGATGACCGCCGACATCCACACCACGCCGCGTTCCGCCGCCCCGGCGCCGCCCGCCGAAAAGCCCACCGGCCGCACCCGTCGCCGAGGCCGTTTCGGGGTGCACCTCTTCCTGATGGCGGTGACCCTGGGCTTCCTCGCGCCGCTCCTCCTCGCGGTCTATGCCTCCTTGCGGCCGTACGAGGAGACGGCGAAGCACGGCTATTTCTCGTTCCCCGAGCACCTGTCGTTCGACTATTACCGCCAGGCCTACAGCGATTCCGGCATGGGCAAGTACTTCACCAACACCCTGCTCATCGCGGTACCGGCGGTCCTCATCACGCTCTTCCTGGCTGCGTTCGTGGCATTCGCCGTCTCCCGCCTGCGGATCCGCGGCGGAATGATCCTCCTGATGTTCTTCACGGCGGGAAACCTGCTGCCACCACAGGTCCTGGTCACCCCGCTCTACGTCCTCTTCCTCAAAATCCCCCTCCCCTGGTGGATGTCGGACTCGCTGACCCTCTACGACTCCTACTGGGCGATCATCATCGTCAACATCGGCTTCCAGGTGGGTTTCTGCGTCTTCGTGCTCTCCAACTTCATGCGCACGCTGCCGCAGGAAATCCTGGAGGCGGCGATCGTGGACGGAGCGGGGGTGTGGACCCAGTTCTGGCGCATCACCCTGCCCTTGTGCCGCCCCGCCCTGGCAGCGCTCGCCACACTGGAATTCACCTGGATCTACAACGACTTCCTGTGGGCCCTCATCTTCATCTCCAACCCCGACAAACTCCCGATCACGTCGTCCCTGAACAACTTGAGGGGCCAGTTCTTCACGGACTACAACCTCTTGGCAGCAGGCTCGGTCCTGGTGGCGCTCCCCACGGTCCTGGTCTTCCTGCTCCTGCAGCGGCACTTCATCGCGGGGCTGACGTTGGGGTCGAGCAAGGGGTGAGCCGCCGTCGGCGGCCGTGCGGGGCGGAGCGCTAGCGGGGCGCCTGGCCGACGCAGAGGCGAAGCGTGCTCTTCAGGCACAGGGCCGCCGCCTCGTGGGTGGTCAGGCGCTCGGCGGCGACCTCTGCGGCGGCAGCGTGCTGGAGCCCGATGACGGCGGCGGTGAGCCATGCGGCGGGGAGGGACGCGTCGAAGTCGCCCGTGCCTTGGCCTCGTTGGATGAGCCGTTCGAGCCGCGGGGGCACGACCTCGGAGAGAGCGTTGCGGTTGGGCCGCGGGGCCAGGGGCGCGGTGGGGTTGAGCAGGAGGGGGTTGCGGCGAAGGAACCGCCACCCGGCGTCGAGGAACTGGGCCAGCGCCTCGGCGGGCGGAGCGGTGTCGAGGCCGGCGGCGTCGAGCGCGGAGAGGTATTCGGCCGCCGCGGCCTCGATGAGGGCGGCGATCAGGGCGTCGCGTGAGGGGAAGTGCGCGTAGACGGTCTGGCGGGTGACGCCGGCCGTGGCGGCGATGTCCTCCATGCTCGCGTCGGGCCGCTCGCCGAGCACGACCCGGGCCGCGTTGAGGATGGCGTCGACGCTGCGCCGGGCGTCGGACCGGCGGCGGCGTGGCGGCGTGGCGGTGTCGTGCGAGTCGGCCATTCCAGGAATGGTATGCGCTCGGCCAGAACCTTGACACGTCGTAAGAGTTAGCTAACTCTGACAGCATGTCAAAAAAGAGCTCGGGTGAGGATCAGCCGGCGATCGAGGCGCGCGGGTTGGTCAAGGTCCATGGAGAGCGCAGGGCGCTGGACGGGATCGATCTGACGATCCCGCGCGGGCAGGTGTTCGGGTTCCTCGGCCCCAACGGGGCGGGCAAGACCACCACGATCCGCATACTGGCCACCCTGACCCGGCCTTCCGGCGGCACCGCCCGTGTCCTTGGGCACGACGTGCTGACTGGGACGGCTGCGATCCGGGCCCGAGTGGCGGTGACCGGCCAGTTCGCCTCCCTCGACGAGGACTTGACCGGTCACGAGAACCTGCTGATCCTCGGCCGGCTGCACGGACTCTCCGCCGCCGCGTGCAGAAAGCGCGCCGACGACCTGCTCGCCGCGTTCGATCTGACCGACTCGGCCGACCGGCCGGTGAGCGGCTACTCGGGCGGTATGCGCCGTCGGCTCGACATCGGCGCCAGCCTGCTCGTGACCCCCGACCTGCTGTTCCTCGACGAGCCGACCACCGGCCTCGATCCGCGCAGCCGCAACCAGGTGTGGGACCTGGTCCGCCGGATCGCCGCGGTCGGCACCACGGTGCTGCTGACCACCCAGTACCTGGAAGAGGCCGACCAGCTCGCCGAGCGGATCGCGGTCATCGACAACGGCCGGATCGTGGCCGAAGGCACCAGCGCCCAGCTCAAGTCCCGGGTCGGCTCGGGAACCCTGCACCTCAGGCTCCTCGAAGGCGGGCAGCGTCCGCAAGCGCTGCGGATCCTGGCCGATGCCCTGGAAGGAACGGTCCAACCCGCCGCCGACCCGCACTCCCTGTCGATCCTGCTCGCCGCCCGGCCCGACGCGACGGACGTGGGCCGGCTGGTCGGGCGGGCCGCGACCCGGCTCGCCGACGCCGGGGTGGGCATCGCCGATCTCTCCGTCGGCCGACCGAGTCTGGACGAGGCCTTCCTCGCCCTGACCGGACAGCAGGACGCTGCGGCCACGATCGACCACGAGGACGCTCCGACCATCGACCAGGAGGAACTCAGCGCATGACCACCTCTGCCGCCTCCACCTCCGCCGCCTCCGTACGCCCCACCCCGGCGGACGCCGACCCGATCGACGCGCTGCTCGCCGAGGGACGCGAACGCCACCGCGCCGGTGCCCTGCTCGCCTCTGCCACCTTCGGCAGGCGCGCCATGCTCAAGCTCGGGCACGACCCCAAACAGCTGGTGGACTCGGCCGCCATCCCCATCCTGCTCACCGTGCTGTTCACCTACCTGTTCGGTGGTGCCATCAGCGGCTCGACCAGCGAATACCTCAAGACTCTGCTGCCCGGCGTGCTCAGCATGAGCATCGCCATCGTCACCATGTACGGGGGTGCCCGACTCGCCCAGGACGTACAGAGCGGAGCCTTCGACCGCTTCCGGGGGCTGCCGGTCTGGCGCGGCGCCTTCGTGCTCGGCGGACTGCTCAGCGACGCCGCCCGTTACCTGTTCGCCTCCGCCATCGTGGTCGGCCTCGGTCTGGTCATGGGCTACCGCCCCGACGGCGGCGTGCCGGGTGTCCTCGCCGCGGTCGCCCTGGTCATCGCCTTCGGGCTCTCGCTGTCCCTGGTATGGGCCGCCGTCGCCCTGCTCATCCGCGACGCGGCGGTCGTCCTCAGCATCGCCAACGCCGTACTGATGCCGCTCTCGTTCGCCAGCAACGTCTTCGTACAGCCCGGCACCATGCCCGGCTGGCTCCAGGCGTTCGTCGACGTCAACCCACTCAGCCACGTCGCGACCGCGGCCCGGGGGCTGATGAACGACACCGGCAACGTCGGCGGCGCGCTCACCTGGTCCCTCACCGCGACCGCCGCCATCACCCTCGTGTGCGCCCCCATCACGCTGCGCCTCTACGGCAAGCAAGGCTGAGGCGAGAAATCCGTTCCGACGGGAGCGGAAGGCGTTACCGACGGGGCGATAGCCGCCGTCCGCATGATCCGATCCGTGTCACGCGCCGTCATGTCCCGTACCGCCCAGCGGGATTGAGATCGTCGGATTTCGCATACCGGCCCTCTCCACCAGACGGAGCATCCCGCATGAAAGCCCCGAAGTACGCGCGTGACATTCCCGGCCTGTGCTGGGACGAGAGGCCCGGTGATGTCCTGCACTGCACCCTGGGGCAGGGCCACGGGGGAGACCACTTCCACGCGTACACCAGAACCAGGTGGCCCAACCGTGCGCGTGCTGCCCGGACCGGCACCGAGCGAAGGTGAAGGCCCGCCGCTGCGGACTCACTTGTCCTCCAGGGCTTTCTCCAAGGCCCTCTCCAGCGAAGGGACGGGCGCCAGCATGGGTGTGAGGCCCGTGAGGCGCAGGATGCGGAGCGTCAGGCGATGGGTGCAGACCACGAAGAGGTGGGCGCCCCTCTCCGCCGTGCGGCGGTGTGCGCGGACCAGCAGGGCGACGCCGGAGCAGTCGAAGAACGTGGTCCTGGTCAGGTCGATGACCACGGTGGTCGCCGTTCCACCGGTGATCGGGTCGAGGAGCGGGGCCATCCGCTGGTAGGCCAACAGGTCGATCTCACCGTGCAGTTCGATGACAACCGCGCCGTTGTGGCCGTACACGCGCGGCTGCTGGTCGGATTCTTCGAAGGCGAATTCGTTCAGTGCATCGAGTTGCACATGTCCCCCCAGTGTCGACGTCGGCCGGGTCCTCGTGGCAACGGGGTGCGTCGAAAGAGCCGGATTCAGGAGGTCACCAGGGGCTGGGGCGCCTGGCGGATCACGCTAGCGGGGGAGGGAGTGCCCTGGAGTGAGGGAACGATTCATGCAGGGCTACTGCCACCCGATGGGGTGAAGTGAATGTGAATCGCTTGACAGTTTGTGGCACCTTTCGGCCCGCACGTTGGGCGCCTCATCAGGGCCTGGTTTCCGTGGCAGGGTGTTGCGGGCAAGCCACAGGGGGCCAACAGAAGAGGGGGAACCGTGATCGTCTGGGTCAACGGCGCGTTCGGTGCGGGGAAGACCAGCGCCGCACGGGAACTGATCGAGCTGATCCCGAACAGCACACTCTTCGACCCCGAGGTCATCGGCGGCAGACTGCCCGACCTCCTGCCGCCCAAGCGCCTCGCCGAGGTGAGCGACTTCCAGGATCTGCCGATCTGGCGGCGGCTCGTCGTCGACACCGCGGCGGCCCTGCTCGCCGAGGTCGGCGGTGTCCTGGTGGTGCCCATGACCCTGCTCCGGCAGGACTACCGCGACGAGATCTTCGGCGGCCTCGCCTCGCGCAGGATCGCCGTACGCCACGTGGTCCTGGACCCGGACGAAACGATCCTGCGCCAGCGCATAGCCGCTAGACCCGTCCCCGATCTGCCGGTCGGTGAGATACGCGTGCGGCAGTGGTCGTTCGACCACATCGAACCCTACGGAGCCGCGCTCGCGGGCTGGCTCGGCGCCGACGCCCACCGCATCGACACCGGTGCGCTCACCCCCTGGGAGACCGCCGAGCGCATCGCTGACGCCGTACGCACCGGGGCCGCGTCGATCTGCGACATCGTGCAGACCCCGGAGCCCACGGCGGAGACGCTCGCGGCCGGTGTGCTGCTCTTCGACGAGCTGGACCGGGTGCTGCTCGTCGACCCGACGTACAAAGCGGGCTGGGAGTTCCCCGGCGGCGTCGTCGAACCGGGCGAGGCACCCGCGCGCGCGGGCATGCGCGAAGTCGCCGAGGAGACCGGCATCCACCTCGCCGACGCCCCCCGGCTCCTGGTCGTCGACTGGGAGCCGCCCGCACCCCCCGGCTACGGAGGGATGCGGTTCCTCTTCGACGGCGGCAGCCTCGACAGCACCGAGGCCGGGCGGATGCTCCTGCCCGGCCCCGAACTGCGCGACTGCCGCTTCGTCACCGAGCAGGAAGCGGCCCGCCTCCTGCCACCCGTGCGCTACGAACGGCTGCGCTGGGCCCTACGCGCGCGGGAGCGCGGTGTGCCCCTGTACCTGGAGGCGGGAGTGCCGGTCGGCACCCGGTGACCGGTGGTGCCTCAGCTCGCCGCGTACTTCTGGAGGAACAGCGCCTCCGCGACCGAGAGCCGCTCCAACTCCTGCGGCGACACGCTCTCGTTGACCGCGTGGATCTGCGCCTCGGGCTCGCTCAGGCCGATCAGCAGGATCTCCGCGCGGGGGTAGAGCGCGGCGAGCGTGTTGCACAGCGGGATCGAACCGCCCTGCCCCGCGTACTGCATCTCCTCGCCCGGGTACGCCTCACCCATCGCCTCGGACATCGCCGCGTACGCCGGGCTCGTGGTGTCCGCGCGAAACGGCTGGCCCTGCCCGATCTGCTCGGTGGTCACCTGCGCGCCCCACGGGGTGTGCGCCTCCACGTGCGCCTGGAGCAGCTTGGTGGCCTCGGCCGCGTCCACGCCCGGCGGCACCCGCAGGCTGATCAGCGCCCGCGCGGCGGCCTGCACGGACGGCGTCGCGCCGACCACCGGCGGGCAGTCGATGCCGATCACCGTGACCGAGGGACGCGCCCAGATGCGGTCGGCGACCGTGCCCTTGCCGACCAGAGCGACACCGTCGAGCACCTTGGCGTCCCTGCGGAAGTCGCCCTCTTCGTACTGAAGCCCGTCCCACGCCTCGTCGCCCGTGAGCCCGTCGACCGTCGTCGAGCCGTCCTCGGCGCGCAGCGAGTCGAGGACGCGCACCAGCGCCGCGAGCGCGTCGGGGGCCGCGCCGCCGAACTGCCCCGAGTGCAGATTGCCCTCAAGAGTGTCGACACGGACGCGTACGAGGGTCATGCCGCGGAGTGTCGTGGTGACCGTCGGCAGGCCCACCCGGAAGTTGCCCGCGTCGCCGATGACGATCGTGTCGGCCGCCAGCAGGTCGGGGTGCTCCTCGGCGTACCGCTCGAGGCCGCCCGTGCCCTGCTCCTCGGAACCCTCGGCGATCACCTTGACGCTCACCGGGACGCCGCCGTTGGCCTTCAGGGCGCGCAGCGCGAGCAAGTGCATCAGGACGCCGCCCTTGCAGTCGGCGCTGCCGCGTCCGTACCAGCGGCCGTCTCGCTCCGTCAGCTCGAACGGCGGGGTCGTCCACGCCGACTCGTCCAGCGGCGGCTGCACGTCGTAGTGCGCGTAGAGCAGCACCGTGGGAGCGCCCTCAGGGCCGGGCAGCAGGCCGTACACGGACTGGGTGCCGTCCGGGGTGTCGAGCAGGGCCACGTCCTGGAACCCCTCGGCGCGCAGCGCGTCCGCCACCCAGTTCGCGGCGGCCTCGCTCTCGCTCCTGGGGAACTGGTCGAAGTCCGCCACCGACTTGAAGGCCACCAGTTCGGTGAGCTCCGCCTTCGCCTTCGGCATGAGTGAGGCGATGGTCCCGGCGATCGGATTCGGCGACATGGGCACGCTCCTCGTAGGTGCGACGTTGTACGTATGTGGGTGTTGTGATCCTCCCACAGGAGGGTGCCGGGGGTGCCCGCCGTAGGATGCCTTGGAAAGCGCGGCCAACAGCTGGATCGGGAGCGGTAGACCAACGTGAGCAGCGAGAACTCAGCGGACGACGCTCAGTACGTGTGGGACGTCGTCGTGGTGGGAGCAGGGCCCGCCGGGGCGTCGGCTGCCTATGCGGCAGCCGTCGCGGGACGCAGCGTCCTCGTCCTGGAGAAAGCCGAACTGCCCCGGTACAAGACGTGTGGCGGCGGCATCATCGGCCCCTCGCGTGACGCGCTCCCGCCGGGGTTCGAACTGCCCTTCCGGGACCGGGTGCACGCGGTGACGTTCTCCCTGGACGGCAAGTTCACCCGCACCCGCCGCTCTAAGCAGATGCTCTTCGGGCTCATCAACCGCCCCGAGTTCGACCAGCAGCTCGTCGAGCACGCGCAGAAGGCGGGCGCGGAGTTGCGTACGGGCGTGACCGTCGCGCGCGTGGAGCAGCACGGCTCCGCGGTGCCCGACCGGCGCACGGTCGCCGTGGTGCTGCAGGGCGGTGAGACGGTGCTCGCCCGTGCGGTCGTCGGAGCCGACGGCAGCGCGAGCCGCATAGGAGCACATGTCGGCGTGAAGCTCGACCAGGTGGATCTCGGTCTCGAGGCCGAGATCCCGGTGCCGCAGAGCGTCGCCGAGGACTGGGCGGGCCGGGTCCTGATCGACTGGGGCCCGATGCCCGGCAGTTACGGATGGGTGTTCCCCAAGGGCGACACGCTCACCGTCGGAGTCATCTCCGCGCGCGGCGAAGGCTCGGCCACCAAGCGGTACTTGGAGGACTTCATCGCCCGCCTCGGGCTCGCGGGCTTCGAGCCGAGCATCTCCTCCGGCCATCTGACGCGCTGCCGCAGCGACGACTCGCCGCTCTCGCGCGGCCGGGTCGTGGTGTGCGGTGACGCGGCGGGTCTCCTCGAGCCGTGGACCCGCGAGGGCATCTCCTTCGCGCTGCGCTCGGGCCGGCTCGCGGGGGAGTGGGCGGTGCGGATCGGCGAGGCGCACGACGCGGTCGACGCCCGCCGCCAAGCCCTGAACTATGCCTTCGCCATCAAGGCGGGCCTCGGTGTCGAGATGAGCGTCGGCAAGCGCATGCTCACCCTCTTCGAGCGCCGTCCGGGGGCGCTGCACGCTGCGATCACCGGGTTCCGGCCCGCGTGGAACGCGTTCGCGAGGATCACCCGCGGCTCGATGACGCTCGGCGAGCTGGTGCGGAACCATCCGCTGGCGGGACGGGCGCTGAGCGCGCTCGACCGCTAGCGTCACTTCGTGAGGGTGACGCGGAAGACGGGGTGGTCGCCGGCGGCCGCCTCGATCTCCGCGTCCGTGGACTTGGCGGTGACGCCCTTGAAGTACTGGTTGACCTCCCAGCCCCACTTCTCCAGGTAGCCGCGCAGCACCGGCAGCTTCTCGGCGTCCGGAATCTCCTCGACCGTGAACGAGCGGACCTTGCGCCCTACGCGCAGCTCGCCGCCGCCCGCCACGCGCATGTTGCGCACCCACTGCGAGTGCCCACGGGCCGAGACCAGGTACTGGGCGCCTTCGTACGTGAACGGGTTGACCGGGATGCGCTGCATCTGCCCGCTCTTGCGTCCCCGCACGGAGAGCTCGGCCGAACCCATCAGGCTGATGCCGCGCCGCGCCAGCCAGCCGATCACGCCGTTGAGGCGCACGGCCATCGGGCTGCCCTTGAGGTAGTAGGGGGTGGGGGACGACGAGGAGGACGACGAGGACGACGCTGCCATGGTGACCGCCAAGGTTCGGAGAGTTTCCGAGAGCACTGCTCTCGCTTGAGAGAAGTGTGCCCGAGACAGGTGCTCCATTTCAAGAGCAGTGCTCTCGAAGTTGTGCGGCGCTCGCTTAGTGGTGCGCCGATCTCGTTTTGGTGCACTGCTCCGCACTCGTGGCACACTGCCTCTATGAGCAGCGCTACCAGCGGGGCCAGGGCCCGCGCCCGAGTCGAAGTCACCGCCGCCATCAAGGACGAGGCGCGCAGACAGCTGGCGGCCGAAGGCGCCGCCAAGCTCTCCCTGCGCGCCGTGGCCCGCGAGCTCGGCATGGTGTCCTCCGCCCTCTACCGCTACTTCCCCAGCCGCGACGACCTCCTGACGGCGCTCATCATCGACGCCTACGACTCCCTCGGCGCCGCCGCCGAGGCCGCGCACGCCGAGGTCGCGTCGGCCCAACCCCTGCGCCGCTGGACCGTCGTGTGCGAGGCCGTGCGGTCCTGGGCGCTCGCGCACCCCCACGAGTACGCCCTCATCTACGGCTCGCCCGTCCCGGGCTACAGCGCCCCCGCCTCCACGGTCCAGGCCGCCGCCCGCGTCGGGCAGCTGCTCATCGGGATCGTGCGCGATGCCCATCAGGGCCGTGGTGTCGCCGTGCAGCCGCTGCCGGGCGGGCTGCGTCCCGAGGCCGAGCGGATCGCCGCCGATCTCGCGCCCGATCTGCCGCCCGCGGTGATCACGGCGATGGTCGCCGCATGGGCCCAGCTGTTCGGGCTCGTGGGCTTCGAGCTGTTCGGGCAGTTCAACCGCGTGGTCGAGGACCGTTCGGCGTTCTTCTCGTACGCGTCCACCCAACTCGCCCACGGGGTCGGCCTGTTGCAGCACAAGTAGGCCCCGACCTGGCGAGGGACTACGAGGTGCCCGCACCGGCGCCGCTCAAGGAGGAGGGGCGGTCCAGGTACTACAGCGGGAGTACGCGTGATCGCCACGTGCGGCTGACGCCCGGCGCGCACCGCGCGGTCTAGCGTTGCCGTCATGGATGAGCAGCGCGAACACAGGCGCGGCGGTCCGCCCCTGCCCTGGGGCGGACCGACCGCGTGGCGGCACGGGCCGCCCTGGTGGAACCGGCGCGACGACGACACGGGGGGCAGCAGGCTGCCGTGGCTGACGACGCTGGCGATCACCGTGTTCGTGCAGGTCGGCTCCGGGTTCGCCGCGCACGGCCAGCTCGATCGTGAGCCGCTGGGCATCCTCGGCCGGCTCCTCCTGCTCGCGGGCACGCTCTCGCTCCTGCTGCGCCACCGCCATCCCGTCCCCGTCGCGTACTTCACGGCAGGGACCGCGCTGGTCTACCTCGGGGCCGGGTACGCCTACGGCCCCGTCCTGCTCACCGTGGCCGTCGGCTGCTTCGCCGCGGTCGTCGCGGGGCACCGGCGGGCGGCGTGGGGCGCCGTCGCGATGCTGTGGGCGGGACATCTCCTCGTCGCGCACTGGCTCTACCGGTGGCTGCCGCCCGACGGTGACGACGCCCGGACGTGGGGCGAGGAAACCGTCGTCGCCGTCTGGGTCGTCGCCATCATCGCCGTGTCCGAACTCGCCCGCGTACGCCGTGAGCAGTGGATGAAGGAGCGTGCCGAGCGCGCGCAGGCCGCGAAGCGGCGGGCCGACGAGGAGCGCCTTCGCATGGCGCGCGAGCTGCACGACGTCCTCGCGCACAGCATCTCCGTGATCAACGTCCAGGCGGGCGTCGGCCTCGCCCTGCTCGACTCCGACCCCGAGCAGGCCCGCACCGCCCTGACCACCATCAAGGCCGCGAGCAAGGAAGCGCTGGGCGAGGTCAGGCAGGTCCTGGACACCCTGCGTGCGCCCGGTGAGGCGCCCCGGGCCCCGGCCCCCGGGCTCGACCGGCTGCCCGAGCTCGTGCAGCAGGCGGCCAGTGCGGGACTCACTGTCGAGGTCGACACGCAGGGGGCGGGCAAGAAGCCGGCGCCCGGCGTCGACCTCGCCGCCTTCCGCATCGTCCAGGAGGCCCTCACCAACGTCGTACGGCACTCCGGATCGCGCAACGCGCGCGTGCTGGTGCGCTACGAGAGCGCGACGCTCACCCTGCGCGTGGACGACGACGGGCCCGCCACGGGCGCGGACGCGGGCGGCAGCGGCAACGGTCTTGCCGGGATGCGGGAGCGCGCCGCCGCCCTGAATGGCACGATCGAGGCGGGCTCGCGCCCGGACGGGGGATTCCGGGTCACCGCCGTACTGCCCATGCGCTCGGCACCTCAGGAGGACCAGTGATCCGCGTACTGCTCGCCGACGACCAGTCGTTGGTCAGGGCCGGCTTCAAGGCACTGCTCGGCGCCCAGCGGGACATCGAGGTCGCGGGTGAGGCCGCGGACGGCGAGGAGGCGGTGCGCATGGTGCGTGAACTGCGCCCCGACGTCGTCCTGATGGACATCCGCATGCCGCTGCTCGACGGCCTCGCCGCGACCCGGGGGATCACCGGCGATCCCGGCCTGAACGACGTCAAGGTGGTCATGCTCACCACCTTCGAGCTGGACGAGTACGTCTTCGAGGCGATCCGTTCCGGGGCATCGGGCTTCCTGGTCAAGGACACCGAGCCCGAGGAGCTGCTGCGCGCCGTCCGTGCGGTGGTCGACGGCGACGCGCTGCTCTCGCCGGGTGTGACGCGCCGTCTGATCGCCGAGTTCGCGGCCCGCTCCAAGGAGCCCACGGGCCCCGAGCCGCTCGGTGAACTCACCGAGCGGGAGCGGGAGGTGATGGCGCTGGTCGGCATCGGCCTGTCGAACGAGGAGATCGCCCGCCGCCTGGTCGTCAGCCCGCTCACCGCCAAGACGCACGTCAGCCGGACCATGGTGAAGCTCGGCGCCCGTGACCGGGCCCAACTGGTGGTCCTGGCCTACGAGTCGGGCTTGGTGCGTCCTGGCTGGCTGGGCTGACGCGTCCGGCGGTAGCGCACGAGGACCGTCACCAGGGACACGACGAAGACCGCGGCGGCGGTGATCGCGCCGATGCGGTCGAGGGTGTGCGCCGAGGGCGATGCCACGCCGAAGATGTGCACCGGCGCCGTCACGGTGAAGAAGGCGGCCCCCGCCAGGCTCGTCGCGACGAGCAGCGCGAAGCAGCTCTCCACGGTGGCCTCGTCCCGCTGGGCCTGTGTCCTTCGCCCCATGCCCCGAGTGTCAGGGGTGCGCCTCCGGCGGGCAAGGAACTGCCCGCCGGAGAAGGGGTGTTGACGGTGCGTCCGATCGATCAGTCGTGGACGGCCACCGGCTCCTTGTCCGCCTCGTGCTGTACGGACTTCACGACCACGACGGTCTCCTGCGGGCGACGCTTCCGCAGCCCGGTGAGGGTGATCAGCAGACCGGCGACCGCGATGGCCGTGACCACGATCAGGCCGGGCCGGTAGCTGTCGAGGACGGCCTGCGGCGAGGCGTCGGCTCCGTCGGAGGACGCGGTGATCACTGCCGTGACGACGGCGAGGAAGATCGCGCCGCCCACCTGGATCGAGGTGTTCAGGAGGCCCGAGACCATGCCCTGTTCGTCGTCGTGCACGCCGTTGGTGGCCTGGATGTTGAGCGAGGGGAAGACCAGGGCGCACGCGAAGCCGAGCAGGATCATGGACGGCAGGACCATGGAGGCGTACGACGGGGTGAGGCTGACCCGCAGGAACAGCGCATACGAGGCGACGAGCAGGACGAAGCCCGCCACGATGACCCGCGGTGTGCCGAACCGGTCGATCACCGAACCGACCTTCGTGGACGACAGGGCGACCAGTGCGCCCGCGGGCAGGAAGGCGAGCGCGGTCTCCAGGGCGGACCAGCCGAGCAGCGTCTGGAAGTACTGGGTGGCCAGGAACTGGAAGGAGACGTAGCCGCCGAAGAACGTCATCGCGCCGATCTGGGCCCGCAGTTGGGGACCCGAGCGCAGGACGCCGAGTCGGATCAGCGGGCTCGCGGTGCGCAGTTCGATGCGTACGAAGACGGTGAGCAGCACGGCCGCGGCGAGGAACGACAGGAGGGTGCGGGCCGATGTCCAGCCGGCCTCCGGTGCCTCGACGACCGTGAAGACGAGCAGCAGCATCGCCGCCGTGCCGGTGACGGCGCCCGGTACGTCGTAGCCGCCGGTGTTCTTCTCGCGGGGGCTGCGCGGGATCAGCTTGAGACCGGCGACCAGGGCGATGACGGCGATGGGCGCGGGCAGCAGCATCGTCAGGCGCCAACTGGCCTCGGTGAGCAGCCCGGAGAGGACGAGGCCCATCGAGAAGCCGGTGGCGGCGCAGGTGGTGTAGATGGTGAGCGCGCGGTTGCGCAGCGGGCCCTCGGCGAACGTGGTGGTGATGATGGAGAGGCCGGCGGGTGCGGTGAAGGCGGCGCTCAGGCCCTTGATGAAGCGGCTGGCGATCAGCAGCGGACCCGAGTCGACGAACCCGCCGAGCAGCGAGGCGAGGGCGAAGACGGCGAGGGCGATCAGGAAGACCCGGCGCCGCCCGAGCAGGTCGGCCGCACGGCCACCCAGGAGCAGGAGGCCGCCGTAGCCGAGGATGTAGCCGCTGACGACCCACTGGAGGGTCGAGGTCGAGAGGTTCAGCTCGGAGCCGATGGAGGGCAGGGCGACGCCGACCATCGACACGTCGAGCGCGTCGAGGAACATCGCGGCGCAGAGCACCAGGAGGGTGCCCCACAGGCGCGGGGACCAGCGCTCCGGGGACGCGGAGACAGCTGTGAGCGGAGAAGTCATGCGGAGCACAGTACATGCACATGCATTGAGTGCAAGTGCATTTAATTCCGATGCAACAAAGACTGGATTTCTGCTACCGTGCGATGTCATGGCGGCGAAAAAGGCCGAGCAAGGGCTCGTGGACCAATGGCGCGACATCCTCGCGGTGCACGCACGCACTCTGTGCGAACTCGACAGCGCCCTGCGTGAGCACGGCCTGGGGGCCAGCGACTTCGAAGTCCTCGACGTGCTCTCCGAGGGTGCGGCGGAGGACGGTGACTGCGCCTACCGCGTGCAGGACATCGCGGGCCGGGTGCACCTGAGCCAGAGCGCGCTGTCCCGCCTCATCGGCCGCCTGGAGAAGGACGGCCTCGTGGAGCGCGCCATGTGCAGCGAGGACCGGCGCGGGGTCCGGGTCGTGCTCACCGACAAGGGCCGCCACCTGCACGCCGACGTGCGGCCGGTGCAACGAGCGGTGCTGCGGCGGATGCTCGTGGAGAGCGCCTCCGAGTAGCGGGCCGCCCCCGCAGGGGCGGCAGGATCACACCCCGGCAAGGCGCACCCCCAACAGAGTCACACCCCCGACGTCTCGCTCCACAGCGTGCCCAGCGCGGTGTCCCCGGTGACGTGCGGGATCGGCGCGCGGTTCCACAGCGCGAGGTAGAGGTGCTCGGCCGGACCCGACAGTTCGCAGTCGGCGTCGCCTTCGTCGCCGCGCTCCGTGGCGGGCGGCTCCTGCGAGAGACGTACGGTCCACACGGCGTCGGCGTCCGTCGCCCGCACACGCAGCACCTTCGGCTCCTGCGTACGCACCCTGCTGCGCGAGCGCGCGTGGAATCCGAGGAGCAGTTCGTCGATCCCGTCCGCCGCGAACTCCGTACCGACCGGCGACGGAGCACCGCCGACCGCGGACTCGGCGTCCACGCGGTGGATCGCCGTCTCGTTCGCCTGCCGCCGCGCCCAGAACGCGAGCGGGGACGGCGCCGCGAAGAACCCCCAGCACTGCACGTCGGGGGAGGCGGCACGCAGGGTGGTGACCAGGCCGCCGTGCGCCTGCCGGTACCAGTCGAGCAGCGCGGCGCCGTCCAGGTCCGGCGGGTCGCCCAGCGGCATCCGTGAGGTCTGCCCCTCGGCGACGTACGCGGCGGCCCAGAGGTGCACCGCGCCCGTGTGCCGCAGCAGATCGCGCACGGTCCAGTCGGGACAGGTGGGTACTTTGGCGCCCGTCCCGGCCGTTTCGGCGGCGCGCGCCAGCAACTGGCCTTCCGTGGCGAGAACTTCGAGGTGCTCGGCAATCTCCATACGGTGGATTGTGCCGGACGGGGTGCGGTCGAGGACGCGCGGGCCTCGCCTACCTGAGTGCGTACACGCGGATGGCGACGGCGTTCTCGCCCTCGGGCCGGGCCAGGCCCACGAAGACCGTCTCGGCGAGCCAGCGGTGCGCGGGTGCGTCGGTGCGAAAGACGGGGGAGGTGCGGTAGTAGTGACCGGCGTGGCTGACCTGGAGGTCGCCGTCGTGCTGGTCGGGGCCGTCGGTGGCGGGGTGGTAGTAGCCGCGGTTGACGATGTCGATGACGGCGCCGTCGTCGGCCTGGATCAGATAGCGCGCGTCGAGCTGGCAGACCTCGCCGCGCGTACTGCTCCAGTCGCCGCCGCCCGCCAGGACCGTGCCGCGCAGCAGCGGGCCGTCCACGGTGCCGCCGACGATCGGGGTGAACTCGGTGACCTCGCCCTCGCCGTGGCCGATGTGCAGGGACTCGGCCAGGCGGGCGCGGATCTCGAACGCGTAGGTCAGGGCGGGGGAGAAGGACATGGCATAACTCCATCGAGCAGGGGGCGGATGTTCCGGTCGGGCCGGTGGGGCGTCATGCGGTGGCGGCGCGTTTCGGGGCCCAGCCCCGGCGCGGCACCGAGTCGATCAGCTTGCGGGTGTACGGGGCCTTGGGCCGTTCGAGCACGGAGACGGTGCGCCCCCGCTCGACGATCCGGCCGCGGTGCATCACCACGATGTCCTCGCAGATGTGCTGGACGATGCCGAGGTCGTGGGTGATGAACAGGTAGGCGATGCCGGACTGTTCGCGCAGGTCCCGCAGCAGGGTGACGATCTGGGCCTGTACGGACACGTCCAGCGCGGCGACCGCCTCGTCGAGCACCAGGACGCGCGGCCGCACGGCCACCGCGCGGGCGATGGCGACGCGTTGGCGCTGGCCTCCCGACAGGGCGCGGGGCAGCGACCGCGCCTGGCCCGAGGTGAGCCCCACCTGGTCGAGCAGTTCGGTGGTGCGCCGGGCCAGCGCGCCGCCGCGCAGGTCGGTGTGGTGTGCCAGGACCTCGCTGATGCTGTCGTCGACGGCCTGATGGCGGTCCAGGGAGGCGTACGGATCCTGGAAGACCATCTGGACGTCCCGCGCGAAACTCCTGCGTACGGCCTTGCGGGCCCGGCGGCCCGGCAGCGGGCGGCCGTTCCACCGGACGTCGCCCGCGGTCGGCGCTTCGAGCCCAGCGACCATGCGGGCCGTGGTGGTCTTGCCCGACCCGGACTCGCCGACCACGGCGAGCGACGCACCGGCGGCGAGGGACAGATCGACGCCGTCGATCGCGACGAAGTCCCCGAACGTCTTGCGCAGGCCGACCGCCTCCAGGGCGGGAGGGACGCTGGTGTCAGAGGCCGGTGGGACGCTGGTGTCAGACATGGCGTGTTCTCCTGTCCGTGCCGGGCGCTCCTTCGTGCGCGAGGCGGGGGAAATGGCAGGCGGCACGGCCCTCGCCGGTCGGCTCCGGCAGCGGGCGCTCGGCCGTGCACAGGTCCTGGGCCGCCGGACAACGAGGCGCGAACGCACAGCCGGGACCGGCTTCGGACGCCGACAGCGGCCTGCCCCCGATCGCGCGCAACGGCTGGGCGCCCGCCCCCGGATCGGGCCGGGAGGCCAGGAGAGCCCGGGTGTACGGGTGGCAGGACCCGTCGTACAGGAGCGCGGCGGGCACCTGCTCGACCACCGAGCCCGCGTACATGACCGCGATGCGGTCGCAGACGGCCGATGCCAGCGCCAGGTCGTGGGTGATGAACAGCATCGCGAGCCCCCGCTGGACCCGGGCCTCGTCGATGACCGCCATGACCTCGGCCTGCGTGGTGACGTCCAGGGCCGTGGTCGGCTCGTCCGCGAGCAGCAGCCGGGGCTCCGTGATCAGGGCGGCGGCGATCATCACGCGTTGCAGCAGCCCGCCGGACAGCTCGGCCGGGCGCTGCCGCAGCCGCCGGGGCGCGTCGGCGATGCCGACCTCGCGCAGCAGGTCACTCGCGCGCGCCTCGGCGGCTCCGCGACGCTCGCCGCGCGTGGTGACCAGGCCCTCGGTGAGGAAGTCGCCGACGGTGCGCAGCGGATTGATGTGCGCCCGCGGATCCTGGAAGATCATCGCCACTTCGCGGCTGCGCAGCGTACGCAGCGCAGCCGGATCCATGGCGGAGACCGAGGAGCCGTCGAAGCGGACGTCCCCGCCGACCCGGGCGCCGGGCGGCAGCAGACGCAGCACCGAACGGGCGGTGAGCGACTTGCCCGAACCGGACTCGCCCACCAGACCCACGGCGCTGCCCGTCGGCACGGTGAGGTCCACGCGGTGGATGACCGTACGGTGTGCGCCCTTGACGGGCAGGGTGATGTGCAGCCCGTCGAACTCGAGGAGGGAAGTCCCCACGCGGTTCACCGGTCCTCTCCAAGGAGCCGGCGGGACAGTCCGCCGCCGAGCAGATTGCAGGCGATGACGAAGACGACGATGACCAGGCCCGCGTACAAGGACTGTTCGGGCTGTCCGCCGATGATGCCCGGGGCGCCGTTCGCCACCATCAACCCCCATTCGGCGGTGGGTGGTTGGGTGCCGAGTCCGATGAAGGAGAACGCCGCCACGTCGAGCATCGTGTAGCCGAACGAGGTCGTCGCCTGCACGAGGATGAGCGGCAGCAGGTTCGGCAGCAGGTGGCGCAGACAGATCCGGCGGCCGGACAGCCCGAGCATGCCGAGCGCGGAGACGTACGGCAGTGAGCGCTCGCGCAGCGCCGCACCGCGCACGATGCGGGCGATGTACGGCAGATAGGCGAGGGAGAGGGTGACGACGGCGATGTCCAGGCCCGCCCCGAAGACCGCCGCGCCCACCACGGCGAGGACGAGCCCGGGGAAGCCGAAGACGAGGTCGAGGAAGGCGGAGACGGCCCGGTCGTACCAGCCGCCGAGCCAGGCCGCCGAGACCGCGAGCGCCGTGCCGACCAGGCCCGCGATCAGGGTGATGAGGGCAGGGGCGAGGAGGCTGGGCCGCGCGCCGTACAGGAGCCGCGACAGGATGTCGCGCCCCGTGTCGTCCGTGCCGAGCCAGTGCGCCGCCGAGCTGCCCCGCGAAACGGCAAGGGGATCAACGGCGTTGGGGTCGTACGGCGCGAGCAGCGGGGCGAACACGGCGGCGAGGACCACCAGTGCGACGACGGCCCCGGCGGCGATCGGCCCCGCCTGGCCGCGGGCGAGGGCGCGGACCCGGCCGAGCGGGAGCCGGTCGCCCGCCGCGGAGGCCAACTGATAGGTGCTCACCGGCTTCCTCCCAGCGGAACGCGATGGTCGAGTGCGGCGCTGAGCACGTCCACGGCGGTGTTGATCAGGGCGAACGCCACCACGGTGAGCAGCGCGAGGGCCTGCACCACGGCCAGGTCCTGCTTGGCGGCGCTCTGGATCAGCAGAGCGCCGACGCCGTTGAGACCGAAGGCCTGCTCCACGATCGACGAGCCCGCGATCAGGCCCGCCACGGCCACCCCCGACACGGAGACGATCGGCGCGGAGGCATTGCGCAGGATGTGCTTGCGGACGATGACGCGCTCCCTGATGCCACGGCCGCGGGCGGTCTGAACATGCTCGGAGACCAGTTCGGCGCGGATCGCGGCCCGGGACACCTGGGCTACGTACGCCAGCCACGACGCGGCGAGCGCCAGGGCGGGCAGGGTGAGGTGTTCCAGGCGGTCGCCGAAGCCCGCGCCGGACCCGTAGGCCGGGAACCAGCCCAGGCGCACGGCGAGCCCCCAGGTCAGCAGGACCGCCATGACGAAGACCGGCACCGCCATGAGGGTCGTGGAGAGCACCGTCACCGCCGTGTCGACCCACTTGCCGCGCAGGGCGGCCAGGGCGCCGAGGGCGACGCCGAAGACGACGATGAGCAGGGCGGCGTAGGCGATGAGGAAGACGGTGTTGCCGATCCGGGCGGCCAGCAGATGGGTGACGGAGTCTTGGTAGCTGAGGGACTGACCCGCGTCGCCCCGCACCATGCCGGTCAGCCAGCGCCAGTAGCTCTCCAGGAACGGATCGTCCAGGTGGTACTGGCGGTGAATCTCCGCCAGCAGCCCGGGACTTGGCTCCTTACCCCCGCCGACCAGCAGCGTCGCCGGGTCGCCGGGGGACAGGAACAGGGCGCCGTAGATGGCGATGCTCGCGATCAGCAGGGTCACCATCAGGGTCGCCGCCCGCCGGGCGACGAAGCGGGCTATCACGAGGTGCCCTTGCCGGTGCCGCCCAGGTGGGCCGCCCACGGCATGTTGATGTAGGCGAAGGACGAAGGGGCGCCGCTGAGCCGCTTGTTGAGGAACAGCCGCTCGTGCGGGGAGGCCAGCGGGACCACGGGCAGGTCCGTGCTGTAGCGCTCCTGTGCCTGGGTGAACAGCTGGGCCGACTTCTCGGGGCGCATCGTGGCCTGGGCCTGCCCGAGCAGTGAAGTCACCTTGGGGTTACGGTAGTTGGTCCAATTGAAGAGGGACTTGGGGTCGGTGAGGAGCTGGGCGTACGAGATCGGGTCGGGGATCTCGACGTACCCGAGGACCATGGTCGCGTCCAGGCCCTTGCGGAGCGAGGCGTCGAAGAAGAGACCGGACATCTGCGTCGGCTGCAACTGCTTGATGACGATCTTCAGACCGATCCGCTCCGCGCCCGCCTGGAGGAACGTGAGCGTCTGCTGCGACTGCTGGTCCCCCGCCGCCGTGGCGACGGTGAGCGTGCGCCGCTCGCTGCGGGCCTGGCCCACCAGCTTCTTGGCCTTGGCGACGTCGACCTCGGGGACGGCGGGCAGCGCGTCGTGCCCCTTGGCGTAGAGATCGGCGGCCTCGCCGTGCTGCCACACCAGCGGCGGGATGAAGGTCTTGAGCTTCTGCGCGGCGCCGGCGTACACGTTCTTGATCAGATCGTCCCGGTCGAGTACGAGCGAGAGGGCCTCGGCGATCTTGTGGTCGGCCAGCGGTGAGTCCTCGCCGATCGCGGCGATGAAGTTCGTCTGCGCCGAAGGCCCGTAGTGGAGCGTTCCGACGTCGGACGACTTGAGGGCGCGGGCACCGGCCGAGCTGATCTCGTAACTGCCGTCGACCTCACCGGACAGCAGGGCGCTGGTGAGCGTGGAGCCGTCGGTGATGAACTTGAAGGTCAGCGTCTTGGTCTTGGGGCGCAGGGAGGTGTCCCAGTAGTCCGCGTTGCGGGTGGCGGTGATGGACTCGCCGGGCTTCCAGGACGTCAGCTCGAACGGTCCCGTGCACATCAGGCCGCCCTTGGCGCTCCCGTAGGAGCGTCCGGCCTTCTTCACGTACGCGGCTTCGTTGACGGTGCCGAAGCTGGTCGCCAGCCCCTTGAGGAACATCTCGTCGGGGGTCTTGAACCGGACGGTCACCTGGTGCGGACTGGTCGCGGTGATCGTCTTCACATGGGCGAGGAGACTCGCGTTGACGCTCTGTGTCGCGGGGTCCCCCTGTCGCCGCAGGCTGCTGACCACGTCGTCGGCGGTCATGGCGTGCCCGTTCCAGAACTTCACGCCCTTGCGGAGGTTGAGGACCAGGGTGGTGTCGTTCGGGCGGCTCCAGGAGGAGGCGAGGCCGGGCGACGTGGAGTAGTCGGGCTTCAGCCGCAGCAAGGAGTCGCAGAGGTTGGCCTTGACGGTGCTCGGCGAATAGTCGGCGACCTTCGCCGAATCCAGCGTCCTGGGCTCACCCATCGGCAAGTTCCACGTGACGTGGTCGAGGGCGCCCGTCGCGGCGGGCGTGGTCATGGTGAGTTTCTGGGTGCGCGGTGCCGGATCGGCATCGGAACCCGACGTACAGGCGGTCGCGGTGAGCAGGACGCACAGGGCGCCGGCGGCCGGGGCGGTGGTTCTGGGAGCCTTCATGAGGGAGCTCCTCGGAGGAGTCGGTTCGCGGATTGGGGTCCCGGTGGTGCTTGCGGTGGTTCAGATGCCGGTCGTGGGCGCGACCGTGACAGTCAGCCGGGACGGGCAGGTGCCGCCGGTGTGCAGGGTCTGGGTGCTGGGCTTGGCGGTGAGCGCGGTCCAGGGGTTCTCGCCGGTCCCCGGGGTGGGCAGGAACAGGGGATGGTCGCTGCCGGCCACGATCAGGGCGATGCGGTGCCCGGGTCGCAGCCGGTAGCCGGTGTGCCCGAGGTCGAGATGGATCTCGTCGGCCGTGCCGTCCGCGCGCACGGACACCTGGCCCCGCGCGATCTGGTGCGCCCGCCCGTCGGGACCGAGGTCGACGACCTTGGCGAAGACGTCGAACTCCGGGGCGGTGCCGGTGACATGGAGGTCGACGCCGACCGGACCCGCGAGGTCCAGGGGCTCGGTGAGGACGGGCGCCGAGAAGACGAGTACGTCGTCGCGGGCGGCGACCGGAGCGAGGTCCGGGTAGCTGTGCAGATAGGCGAACGAGTCGTCGACCAGCGAGGGCACAGGGGCGTCCGGATCGTGCGTCCACTGCGCGCTCTGCTCGTCCTCGCCGGGAGCGTCGGCGAGCAGGGCGCCCGGCAGCGGGCCGCCCGCGCCGGGCGATCCGGTGAGCCAGAAGGTGCGCGCGGTGGCGTCGGCCGGCGGCCAGGCGGCCGAGGTGCGCCAGCCCGCATGGCCGAGCTCCCACGTCACCTTGGACAGCGCGGACACCGGACGTACGCCCTTCAGGAACACGTCGAAGAAGTCGATGGCCGGATTCGCGTAGTCCGGCAGCATCCGGGCGAGGGCGTCCTCATTGGTGTTGTGGTCGTCCTCGTCGCTGACCGGCGCCTGCGCCAGGCGGTAGTTCTCGTGGTCGACCGCCCCGGCCCAGAGGTACTGGACGGCGTCCCAGCCGGGCCGCGAGGCCAGTTCCATGTAGTCCCGCATGTGCGCGGTGACGATGTTGTCGAACCACCCCACGCAGTGCAGCACCGGTACCGGCCGGGCGTCGAAGGGGTGCAGTCCCGGCTGCGTCGACAGACCGGCCTGCCGGGGCGCCAGCAGATCGAACCACAGGGAGCGGGCGCCGATCGCGCGGAACGCCTCCTCGTACTGCTCGATGACGGGCCGTCCGGAGCGGTCGATCCGGTACTCGTACGAATCGTTGTCCACCCAGTGGTGGGCGAAGTACTCGACGCCCTCCAGCCACACCGGCGCGCTCTGCCCCTCGGGCTGCCAGATCGTGTTGAAGTCCGCCGCGGTCACCCGCGGCACGATCGCCCGCAGCGCCGGATGCTGGGCGGCGACGGCGGCCCACTGGGTGAACCCGTAATAGGAGTCGCCGAACATGCCCACTCGGCCGTCCGACCAGGCCTGGTGGACGATCCAGTCGATGGCTTCGTAGCCGTCCTGCGTCTCGTGCAGGAAGGGCACCGTGCTGCCGCCCGAGCGAAACTTTCCGCGCACGTCCTGCACCACCACCGCGTAGCCGCGGGCGGTGAACAGGCGCGCGATGCGGTCGAAGTACACGTAGCGGCTGTTCTTGTCGTACGGCAGACGCACGAGCACCGCGGGGAACGTCGCGTCGTCGCCCTGCCGTTCGGCGTCGGCGGGGAGATAGACATCGGTGGCGAGCCGCACGCCGTCGCGCATGCGGGCCATGTACTGCCGGGCGTCGTCGGCGGGGGGTGCCGCGCCGATCCGCTCGAAGGTGAAAGGCATGGGAGCTTCTCCAGCCAGATGAGACCAGATGAGACCAGATGAGATACGGCAACGAGATACAACAATGTTGTGTAACGCTGTTGTATGACAACATTGCAGCAGTTCGCCACCGCGTCAACACTCCGTATTGAGGTCGATGACATGCCGATCGAGGTAGACACAGCCCAGCGGCTCGACGAGATCGCCGCCGCCACCATCCGGGTGGCCCGCGAGCGTGGCGTGCGCGCCGTGACCATCCGCGCCGTCGCACAACAGCTCGGCGGCTCGACGGCCATGGTCACCAACTACGTCCCGAGCCGCTCCGACCTGATGGTCAACGCGATGCGGCACGCGGAGGAGGAGTGGGGGCGCGAGGTCGAGGGCGTCCTGGAGGGGACCCAAGGCGCCGAGCGCCTTGCGGCGTTCGCGCGGTGGATGTGCACCACCGCGGACGACGACGAGGTGATGCGCCGTCTCCTGATGGAGATCGTCGGGGCGGGCGCCGACGCGGGGCGCGAGGTCGACCGGGTCCGGACGGTGGCGCGCGCCCAGCGCGACGAGCTGGAGGAGGTGACCGTCGCCGCGGGCACCCCCGCCCCCGCGCTCGCGGCGGACATCCTGCATCTGCTGTTCCGCGGGTACTGGCTGTCCACCCTGGAGGACCCCGAAAGCTGGTCGGACGAGCGGGGCGCGCGGGCCGTCCTTGCGGCGGTCGACCTGCTCCAGGGCGGGGCGCCTGAGGCACCTGAGGGTGCGACGGAGGAGTGAGGGCGGCGATCCTGGTCTGCCCTTGACAAGCGGGGTGGCGGACATGAGTCTGGGGTTCAATAAAACGCCGTTGTATTACGGCGTTTGATTTTTGCGCGGCGCGGACGTCCGCCGTGCTTCCGCACGGCCGGGCAGTCTCCCGGGTGCGGGCGCCCCCTTCTTCAGAGTTCTTCAGACCTTCTTCAGACTTCTTCAGAGGCGAGAGGCGATCATGGAAACCCCGAACCCGGCTGCCGAGTTGTGGCAGCGCAGCGCCACCGATCTGGCCGACGCCATCCGCAGGCGCGAGGTCTCGTCCACGGAGGTCGTACGGTCCTGTCTCGAGCGCATCGAGGAGACCAACCCGCGGCTCAGGGCGCTGGTCGACCTCCGCCCCGACGAGGCGCTGGCCGATGCGGGCCGAGCCGACCAGGCCGTCGCCGCGGGGGACGAACTCGGCCCGCTGCACGGCGTACCGGTGTCCACCAAAATCAATACGGATCAGCGCGGCTTCGCCACCAGCCACGGAGTGGCCGCCCTCGCCGGCCGTCCCGCGGAGGGGGACGCCGCCTGCGTCACGGCCCTGCGGCAATCCGGCGCGGTCCTCCTGGGCCGGAGCAACGCCCCCGCCTTCTCCTACCGTTGGTTCTCCACCAACGACCTCCACGGCCGCACCCTCAACCCCTGGGACGAGGGCCGCACACCCGGCGGCTCCAGCGGCGGCGCCTCCAGCAGCCTCGCCGCAGGCATGACACCGATCGCGCAGGGCAACGACATCGGCGGTTCGATCCGCTACCCGGCGGCCTGCTGCGGCGTGGTCGGCATCCGGCCCACCGTCGGCCGCGTCTCCGGCTGGATGCCGCCCGCGTACGCCGACACTCCCGCGGGCAGGAGACAGATCGACTTCCCGCCCACCGTGCAGGCGTGCGCCGTCGAGGGGCCGTTGGCCAGGACGGTGGCCGACGCCCGGCTCGCGCTGGACGTCATGACCACCCCTGATCTGCGCGATCCGTACGGCATCCCCGCCGCGCCCGCCCGGCTCCCGGAGGGCGTCAAGGCCAAGGTCACCGTGGTGCGCGGCATCGGCACCGTCAAGAACCACCCCGCCGTCGAGCAGGCCGTCACCGACGCCGCCGCCCGGCTCGCGGACGCCGGGCACGAGGTCGAGGAACTCGACGAACTGCCGCTGCTCGCCGAGGCCGCGCGCATCTGGGCACTGCTGATCTACGAGGACTTCCGCCCGATGCTGCCGCTGGTGAACGAGGTCGGCGACGACGACATCCGCACCTCGCTGGAGTACTCCTTCGGCGCGGCGGCGGCGATCTGGGGCGAGCGCCCGTCCCTGGACGCGTACATCGAGGGCTGGGCACGCCGCGCCTCTCTCATCACCCGGCTACAGCAACTCCTGGGCACCCACCGCATCCTGCTCACGCCCGTCTCCGCCGAGCTGCCGTTCGAACAGGACGCGGACCTGGCGAGCCCCGAGCGCGCGGCGGAACTGGTCGCCGCCATGTGGCCGATGACGGCCGTCCCGGTCCTGGGCTTCCCGGCGGTCACCGTCCCGTCGTCACTGAGCGAGGGACTGCCGGTCAGCGTCCAACTCATCGGCGGCCGGTACGCGGAGGAGCGCATCCTGGACGCGGCGCAGGCCATCGAGGACCGCACACCTCGCTTGCTGACGCCTCTTCTGCGGTAGCGGGGGCGGGGGGTGTTCGTGCGGTTCAGCCCGGTGTGATCTCTTCCGCGTATGCCCGTATGCCCGTATGCCCGTATGCCCGTACGCGCTTACGCGCTTACGTCAGACGCGGGTTGTGTGCCGGTCCAAGAGGGCCCGCAGCCGGTCGACGTCGTCGGCCGTGCTCAGCCCGTGCTTCGGCAGGACCTCGACGCACAGGATGTTGGGGTCCCTGCTGAGCAGCACGAAGTGGCCAGGCGTCTCCCGGTAGCCCTGGAGGACCGACCACTTCTGGATGAGGGTGCTGTGGTCGCCGCTGGTGGTGATGCCTGCCGAGGACACGGTCGTGCGGTACTCGCCCTGCCATCCGACGATCCGCTGCACCTGGGCGGCCTGGAGCCGCGGGTAGCCGCCCACCAGCAGGACGACGAGCAGGAACAGAACGGTGGCGATCACGTCGACACCGCCCCGGCTCAGGGTGGCCAGCAGCCACTGCCCCACCCACAGCACGAGGAACACGATCCGCAGCACCAGCCCCCACCGCTTGATCCGCTGCCGGACCCGCAGACCGACCAGTGTGTCGGCGGGCTGCGGGCGGTACACCAGCTGCACAGCCTCGCCCACGGCATCGGCGGCGGCGGCAACTTCCGTGCTCTTGTCGGTGACTTCTTGACCCTCTGCCATGGTCCCTCCCCGGTACGACGACCTGCGGATCCTATCTGCGAAGTACGTGGCTGATAGGAGATGCGTCGCATTCATCTCGCCGCCTGCCCGCGCGGCTCGGCGTGGGCAGTTCAGCGGCGGGTGGTGTATCCGATGAGGGCGGCGACTGCTGCCAGTATTGCGACGCTGGTGAGGGCGATGGGGAGGGTGAACCAGTCGGCCATGAAGCCGATGGCGGGTGGTCCGAGGAGCATGCCGCCGTAGCCGAGTGTGGAGGCGGTGGCGACGCCGTTGGGGCCTGCCATCGCGCCGGCGCGTTCGACGGCCACGGGGAAGATGTTGGCGAGTCCGAGGCCGGTGATGGCGAAGCCGAGGAGCGCCAGCCAGATGGTGGGGGCGAGTGCGCCCAGGAGCATGCCGACGGCTGCTGTGGTGCCGCCGGCGACGAGTATCGGGGTCTGGCCGAGGCGTTCGAGGAGGGTCGTTCCGCTGAGTCGGCCGATGGTCATGGCGAGGGCGAAGCAGGAGTAGCCGGCGGCGGCGAGGCCGGGGTGGGCGGCGAGGTCCTGTTCGAGGTGGAGGGCGCCCCAGTCGGCGAGTGCGCCTTCGCCGAAGGCGGTGCAGAGAGCGATGAGGCCGAAGACGATGACCAGGCGGCGGGCGCGGCTGTCGAGGCGCTTGGGGGTGCCGTCCGCGTCCTTGCGGTCAGCCGGAGGCACGGGCACTTCGAGGCGCAGGAGTGCGCGCCCCGCCACGGCGGTGACGAGCAGGCCGATGACGGTGAGGCCGAGCAGGTGGCGCGTGGGGGAGAGGGAGGCTGCGATGAGCCCGCCCAGCCCGGCGCCGACCATGCCGCCCAGGCTGAACGCAGCGTGGAAGCTGGGCATGATCGGGCGCCGCAGGGCGGCCACCAGGTCGACGGCGGCGCTGTTCATCGCCACGTTGATCCCGCCGTAAGCGGCCCCGAACACCAGGAGTACGAGGCCGAGCGAGAGTGCCGAATGCGTCAGCGGCGGCAGCGCGATGCTCAGCGGCAGCAGCACTCCGCAGGCCACGGTCACCGGATGGCTGCCGAAGCGGCGGCAGAGCCGTCCGGTGAGCGTCATCGTGATCACGGCGCCGGCGGACACCCCGAGCAGCGCGAGGCCCAGGTCGCTCGCCGAGGCGCCGGTCTGTTCCTTGATGGCGGGGATGCGGACGACCCATCCGGCGAAGATGAAGCCGTCGAGCGCGAAGAAGACGGTGAGTGCGACACGGAGCCGGGCGAGGCCCGGGGGAGTGGCCCGCGACGCTGCGGACGTGGTTTTGTTTAGGAGCGGCACAAAGTCAGGGTAGAGGTGCGCACCCGTGGCGTACAAGACAGATTCCGTGAGGCGGGGGTCACCGGTGAGCGGCGGTTCCTGCGGGGCGGTGGGGAAGGGCGGCTCGGGTTCTCGTGGCGTGGCAGGGGAAGGGTGGCGGAAGGGCGGTGCACGCGCAGATGGCCGGTGAACGGCGAGGCGGCGTACGGATCATGGGAGACTCGCCCTCATGAACGGCAAGGCTGCCTCCCGTACCGAGGGGGATCTGTCCACGCGTACGCGCCTGGAGCGCGGGCGCGGCGCGCTCGGGCCCGCCCTTGAGCTCGTCCATACCGGGCGCGCCCCCACCCGTGCCGTACTCACCGCCGAACTCGGCGTCACCCGTGCCACGGCCGGAGCCGTCGCCGCCGAGCTGGAAGCGCTCGGTCTGATCAGGATCGACGCGCGGCCGAGCGCGCCCGCGGGCTCCCAGGGCCGCCCCTCGCACGGACTGTCGATCGCGGAGGACGGACCGGTGGCGCTCGCCGCGCAGGTGCACTCCGACGGATTCCGCGCCGCCCTCGTCGGCCTCGGCGGCCGGATCGTCGCCACCGCCCCCGGCTGCGAGACGATCGACGCCGACCCGGCCCAGGTGCTCGGCTCGGTCATCGACGCGGGTGCGCAGCTGCTGCGGGAGACGGGCAGGCGGTGTGTGGGCGCGGGCCTCGCGGTGCCTTCGGCCGTCGCCGAACCGGAGGGAACCGCTCTCAACCCGCTGCACCTGGCGTGGCCCGCAGGCTCGCAGGTCCGCCAGATCTTCGCCGACTGCGTACGGGACGCGGGCATCACGGGACCCGCGTTCGCCGCCAACGACGTCAACCTCGCCGCGCTCGCCGAGCACCGGCACGGCGCCGGGCGCGGAGCCCGCGATCTGCTGTGCGTCGCGACCGGGCACCGCGGAGTCGGCGGAGCGCTTGTGCTCGACGGCCGCCTGCACACGGGCAGTTCGGGCCTCGCGCTCGAAGTCGGCCACCTCACGGTCAATCCGGAGGGCCGCCCCTGCCACTGCGGAAGCCGGGGCTGCCTGGACGTCGAGACGGACCCGCTGGCCTTCCTCACCGCGGCGGGCCGCGAGCCGGGCCCCGAGGGTTTGCTGCTGCAGGCCCGCGAACTGCTCCGCGACGCGGGCCAGGACCCGTCGGTCCGCGCCGCGGCCGAGGAGCTCATCGACCGCCTCGGTCTGGGGCTCGCGGGCCTGGTGAACATCCTCAACCCGGACCGCATCATCCTGGGCGGCCTGCACCGCGCGCTCCTGGAGGCCGACCCCGAGCGGCTGCGTGCCGTCGTCGCCGACCGGAGCCTGTGGGGACGCAGCGGGGGCGTACCGATCCTGGCCTGCACGCTGGACCACAACAGCCTGGTGGGAGCCGCCGAGCTGGCCTGGCAGCCCGTGCTCGACGACCCCCTCGGGGTGCTCGGCTAGACGGAGGCGCACTCCTGCGAGGCCGGGTTCGACTCCGTGGCCGGATTCGACGGTGCAACTGCCGATGTGGCGGCGGGAGTTCGGACGTGATCGCGCTTGCGCAGCCGCTTCAGGTCGGGCACCAGGGTGAGGAGACCGAGCGCGGCGAGGGCGGCGCCGATCCAGAGCGGCGCCCGCAGGCCGAACGTATCGATGGCAGGTCCGCCGACGGACGTCGCGATGATGATGCCCAGCGTGATGAACGAGGAGTGGACGGTGTTGACCAGCGGCCGGGCATTGCCCGTGCGCTGTACGCGGGTCACCAGGGCCGGGTTCATGGTGACCCCGACCAGGCCGATGCCCATCATCAACACCACCGCGGCCACGCTCAGTTGGGCGAAGACGGCGAACCCGGCGAGAAACGCCAGGTTGAGCAGCAAGCCGGTGAGCAGGACCGGAACGGTGCGCTTGTCCGCGAACCGGCCGACGACGGTGTTGCCGATGACGGTGGCCGCACCGTACGCGATGAGCAGCAAGGGGACGGTGCCCGTGGAGAAACCGGTGACCTCGGTGAGGATCGGGTTGAGATAGCTGAAGGCGGAGAACGTGGCGCCGATGACGAAGGTGCTGGTGGTGAGCGTCAGCCAGAGCCGCGGGTTGCTGAAGGCACCCAGCTCCTGGCGGAGGTTGCCGCCGTCGTCGGCGCGCTCGATGCGCGGCACCCCGACGAGAGTGGCGAGCGCGGCGAGAACGGTCAGCCCGGTGATGGCCCAGAACGCGGCACGCCAGCCCAGGTGTTCACCGATGACGGTGGAGAGCGGAAGACCGAGGAGCGTGCCCAGCATCAGCCCGTTGAGGGCCACCGCGATGGCCCTGCCCCGCACTTCGGGCCGGGTCAGTTGTGCGCACAGGGAGATGGAGATGCCGAAGAAGGCCTGTGACGCGATGCCGGTGATGACGCGGGCCACCAGCATGGTGCGGTAGTCCGGGGCGAGGGCGGCCAGGACGTTGCCTGCAAGGAAGATGCCGAACAGGACTATCAGCGCCGTCTTCTGACGCATTCTCAGCAACGCGACGGTGAGGACAGGGCCGCCGAAGGCCATCGCTGCGGCGAAGGCGGTGATCAGGTAGCCGATCTCCGGAATCGTGGCATCGAGCCCGTCGGCCATCTGCGGCATCAGGCCGGCGACCACGAATTCACTGGTCACCATGGCGAAGATGCCGAGGGCCAGGAGGTAGACGGCGCGGGGCATGGGGGCTCCTGTTCAGGGGGGAGGGGCGGGGTGATGAGGAGGTCGTACGTTATGGATTGGTCAGTGCAAAACGCAGGCGTGCGGGGGCAAGGCGAGTGAGCTGGTTCGGCAGGTCGGCCGGTTCAGCAGGTCGGCCGATCGGCCGCTGAAGGGGTGATGGGGGCGATGAGGGCGTCGGGGGTGGCGGCCGTGGCGGCCGCGGCGGCTCGACTCGACGGTCAGGGAGCGGGAATCGGAGTCAGCGCATCCAGGGCGGTCTCGGTGATGGCGGTCAGTGCGGCGCGATCCGCGCCCCCCTGCGCCGAGATCCGCATGCCGCCGATGACGGCGTTGAGGAAACGGGCCAGGTCGCCCGCGTCCCGCGTGGAAGCGATGTCGCCGCCGCTCTGTCCCGCACGGATGACGGCGCCGATGGCGGCCAGTCGCACCGCGAGATCGCGCGCGAGCAGCTCGGCGGCCTCGGGGTCGCGCCCGGCGAGCTCCACGGTCGTGTTGACGGTCAGGCAGCCGATGCTGTGCCCGTCCTCGCGGCACTCGAACTCGGAGTCCACGACTCGGGCGAACAGGGCGCGAAGGCGCTCCATCGGGGACCGCTCGGTGTCCTCCAGGATCTCGACCTGGACGGAGGTCATGGAGTCGATGTACCGGGCGAGGGCTCGCGTGAACAGCTCGTGCTTGCTGCTGAAGGTGTTGTAGATGCTGCTGCGACCCAGGCCGGTGGCGTCGCACAGGTCCTGGGTCGAGGTGGCCTCGTAGCCATTCGCCCAGAAGGCGTGCATCGCCGCGTCCAGGGCCCGTTCCTCGTCGAAGGTTCTCGGTCGGGCCATGTCGGTACGGTACAGGTTTTGGAACGACCAGTGCAATACGCGAATTCGTACGTTACCCCTTAACCGCTTCTACTGGTAACGTCGAACCCCGAGGCGAGAGACGCCGGAGCGGGACCGCACCAGCAGTGGGAGGTACTTGATGACGTGGCACTTGGGGGAGAAGTTCGAGACGCCGGACGGGTACGTGAGGTGGGCATCGCTCGGTGAGGACGGCGGCGGCGATCCGCTGGATCCGCTGGGTCCGCTGGGTCCGCTGGTACTCCTTCACGGGTCGCCGTTCTCGTCGTACATCTGGCGCGAGATCGCCCCTGCCCTGGCCCGCACGCGCAAGGTCTACGTATGGGACCTGCTCGGCTTCGGGCAGTCGGAGCAGCGGGAGGGGCAGGATGTCGGCCTTGCGGCGCAGGGCAGGATCTTCGCCCGCCTCCTCGCGCACTGGGGCCTGTCCCGCCCTGGTGTCGTCGCGCACGACGTGGGCGGGGCGGTGGCGCTGCGGGCCCTGCTCCTGGAAGGTGCGGAGTTCGCTGACCTCACGCTGGTGGACGCGGTCGGCGGGGGCGCGTGGGGGACGGGATACTTCAAGCTCATCCGCGAGAACGCGCACGTATTCGAGCAACTCCCCGACTACGCCCACGAGTCACTGGTGGCCGGCCACCTCCGTCACGCCACGCACACCGGCTACAAGCCGGGCGTCCTGGATGCGTACGTCGACCCATGGCGAGGCACGGAGGGGCAGGCGGCCTTCTACCGTCAGTATCGCCAGTTCGCCCAGTCCCAGACGGACGAACTGGAGCCTCTCCTCGGCAAGGTGACCGTACCGACCCGCATCATCTGGGGCCGCGAAGACCGCCTGCTGCCACCGGAGTTCGCCGAGTTCCTGCACGAGCGGATGCCGCACGCGGAACTGACCTGGGTGGACGGCGCGGGCCACACGATCCAGGACGACGCGCCGGGCCGGTTGCTCGCGCACTTGATGGCGGACTTCCGGACCGCGACCGTCTGAGCAGGCCACCCGGCCCGCGCGAGCCGCGAGGGCGGGTCACTTCCTACGGCGACTTCCTACGGCGACTTCCTACGGTCGCTGCCTAAGGCCCACTTCCTACGCCCACTCCACCGCGAACGCCCGCCCCGCATTCACCGTCAGCATCCGCTCCACCACGTCCTTCCCCGCGGCGAGTTCGAGCCGTCGCCGCACCCCGCCCAGCAGGTGCGGCAGGCCAGGGCCGCCGTTCACCGCGCGCGCCCCGGACGTCGTCGTGTCGCCGCCCAGGAGCAGCTGGTCCGTGAAGCCTGCCTCTGCCAGGGCCCGCACGGCTTCGGGCATGCGCCAGTCCGTGGCGTGGTTGGCGCGGGACGGGCCGTCGAAGGCGAGGTAGGCGCCGGCTTCGGCGGCCTGGTGGTGGACCGTGAGGTCGGGGGAGCGGTTCAGGTGCCCGAGGATCACCTTCGCCGGGGGTACGCCCAACTCCCCGCAGAGCAGGTCGAGTACGTCCAGCGCGCCCGTGCCAAGCTCCAGGTGGACGGCGATGGGAGCGCCGGTCGCGTGGTGGGCCCCGGCCGCCGCTTCCATCGTCCAGCGGGCATGCGCGTCAAGGCGGTGGAAGCCGCCCGCGACCTTTATCAGGCCCGCCCGTACGCCGGTGTGGGCGATGCCCGTCGTCAACTCCCGCACGAAGACGTCTGCGAGCCCTTCGGTACGGAGGCGGGCCAGGAACTCCTGTGTGTAGTTCGCCGCTTGATGCAGGCCCGTGGCTGCGACGATGCGCACTCCGGACGTTCGGGACAGCAAGGGCAGGTCGCCCGTGTGACGCCCCATCCCGTGCGGTGTCCACTGGATCAGGCTCTCGCCGCCCGCCTCCCGGAATGCCGACAGCTCCTGTGTCGCGGCGGTGGCTGAGTCCAGCTCCTGGCCGGGCAGTTGAGGGCTCGTCAGGAAAAGGTGGTCGTGGGCGTCGCAGACGCCGAGGGCCTCGGGTGCTACGTCTCCCAGGACCGTGCGAACCGTTGCAGCTGTGCTCACCATTGCTGCCCCCGCGTGAGGAAGCCCCGCTCCGGCGCGGACACATGCAGGATCTGGAACACCTCTCCCTCCCCCTTGGGGGCGTCGGATTCGTGGTCCCAGGCGGAGAAGAGCAGTGCCTCCCAGGTGCGCGGGTCGATCGCCGCCGCGGCATACACGGCGCCACCACGGCCTGCCAACTGCGCTGTCTCGTCAGCTAGTTCGGTGGCGAAGGTGCCGAGGCGGGCCCCGGCCGGGATGGGGATCCGGCGTCGTACGGCAGACCTCGCGGGTGCACCCGATGCCGTCCCCTCGGCGAAGGCGAGACCCGTCCAGTGCTGCACCTCCGGCCGCCCGAAGTCGTCGACAATGCCCTGGAAACCGGGCCCCCAGAGGAAGGAGTTCATGCCCTCGGGGGTGTTCCAGAGGTAGAACGGTGCGTACTGGTTCACGGGGGAGTCGTCGACCCCGCGCTCACGGATCAGGTACGCCTTGGCGCCGAGGCCCGGGTAGTCGTCCAGCAAGTGGCCCTTGGTCGCCACCCGGTGGCGGATGACGGCCATGTCGTAGTCGGCCGGAAGCGTGATCTCGTACTGCATCGCGTGCATGGTGGTTCGCTCCTCGGGCTCAAGCCGACGGGTACTCGTCCGCGCCCACGCGCGCGTCCCAGTGCGTGGTCGTGCCGTCGTCCGCCGCCTCGACGACCGCGAGGTGGGTCATGAAGGTGCGGGGCGCGGCGCCGTGCCAGTGCCATTCGTCCGGCGCGATCCACACGGTGTCGCCCGCGCGGATGACCTCCGCCTCGCCGCCCTTGCGCTGCACCAGGCCGTCGCCCTCCAGGACGTGCAGGACTTGGCCGTGCGGGTGGCGGTGCCAGGCGGTGTGGGCTCCGGGGGCGAAGTGGACGTTGAACATCCGTAGCCGCGAAGGGGCCGGAGGTGCGGCGATCTCGTCCAGCCACACCGTGCCGGTGAAGTTCTCGGCGGAGCCCGCCTGGCTGTCGGGGCGGTTGCGGGTGATGTGCACGGCTCTTCAAGTCCTTTGCGGGGGAGGGGCGGTGACCGAGGAGGGGTGGCGGGGGTTACGGAGTGGGAGTCGTGGCGGCGAACAGGAGTGCCAGCAGCCCTCGTACGCCGGTGTCGAACGCCGCGGGCGACCCCGAGGCGCGGGCCAGCACGTAGCCGCCCTGGACCGTCGCGACGACCGCCGCGGCGATCGCCCGCGCGTCGAGCGTGGCGGCGAACTCCCCCCGCTCCTGGTCCTCTTCGACGATTCCGGTGATCCGCCCGCGCAGCCAGTCGAGCGTCTCGGTGACGGGTGCGCGCAGCTCGTCGCTCGCGACGACCTCCGGATCCATCGTCAGCCGCCCGACCGGGCAGCCGCGCAGCACGTCGCGCTCGCGCAGCAGATACGCCTCGATGCGCTCGTACGCCGATCCGGTACCGCCCAGCAGGCTGTCGGCCGTGGCGCGCATCTCCTGTGCCGTGCGCCGGATCGCGGCGAGTGCGAGGTCGGGTTTCCCGGTGAAGTGGTGGTACATGCTGCCCTGCCCGGCGCCCGCGTGCTGCTGGATCGCCTTGGGGCTCGTGCCCACGTAGCCGCGCTCCCACAGCAGTTCGCGGGTGGACTCGATCAGGCGCTCCGGGGTGCTCATGCACCCACTGTACATACTAGTAGGTACAGAAATCTAGACACGGCCGTACACCGCCGTACACGGCCGTTCGCCCCGCCCGTGACCCCGCCCGTGACCCCGCCCCGTCCCCGCCGGGAGCAGCCCCGCAGCCCCCACGTACTCCCGCAGTGGTACACGCACTGCCGCTGGCCGTACGACGACCCGGACCCCCTCGGAGCGCGACTCTCGAGTCATCGCACCAACGCATCGCACCAACGCATCGCACCAACCCACCCCGCTCCCGAGGAGATGGACACCATGAACACCCTGGCTCACTTCGACGGCGGCCCCGGCCCGTGGATCCTGTTCTTCCCGCTCATCTGGGCGGCCGTCGTGATCGGCGGCATCACCTTCCTGCGCCGCACCGTCTGGCGTGGCCGCCGGGCGCCATGGCAGCGGGGCGGCGGCGAGCACGACGTACGCATCGACCGCGTCGACCGCATCGACGAGAACTCGCCCATCGCCGTCCTCGGCCGTCGCTTCGCCTCCGGCGAGATCGACGAGGACGAGTACTGGCGGCGCCTGTCCGTCCTGAACGAGGAGTTCGGGCGTACCTCCAAGGGTGGTGCGGCATGACCACCGCGACCGGAGAGCGCGGCACCGCCACCCGCGACGCCGCCCGCGTCACCGAGGCCGTCAAGGTCTACGGCAGCGGCGACACCGCCGTACGGGCCCTGGACGGGGTGAGCGTCGGCTTTCCCGCCGGACGGTTCACCGCGATCATGGGCCCGTCGGGCTCGGGCAAGTCCACCCTGATGCACTGCGCAGCGGGTCTCGACACCCTCACCTCGGGCGTCGCGCACATCGGCGACACCGACCTCGGCGCGCTCGACGACCGACGCCTCACGCTGCTGCGCCGCGACCGTATCGGCTTCGTCTTCCAGGCCTTCAACCTGGTGCCGACGCTGACCGTGGCCGAGAACATCACGCTCCCGATGGACCTCGCCGGCAGGCGTGATGACGATGCGTCAGCGGAGTGGACCGACGCCCTCATCGACGTCGTGGGGCTGCGCGACCGGCTCCACCACCGGCCCGCCGAGCTCTCGGGCGGACAGCAGCAACGCGTCGCCGTGGCACGGGCGTTCGCCGGACGGCCCGACGTCGTCTTCGCCGACGAACCGACCGGAAACCTCGACTCGCGCTCCGGCGAAGAGGTGTTGCGTCTCCTCGGCCGCGCGGTGCGGCAGATGGACCGCACGGTCGTCATGGTCACCCACGACCCGGTGGCCGCCGCCCACGCCGACGAGGTCGTCTTCCTGGCCGACGGCCGCCTCGTGGACAAGATGGCGGCCCCGACCGCCGACAAGGTCCTCGACCGGCTCAAGGCCTTCGAGGCCTTCGAGGCCTTCGACACGAAGGCCTCGTCCCCACTCGGCACGAAGGGAGCACCGTCATGAGTTCCTCAAGCGGTTCCTCAAGCGGTTCCCCGACCGGCTCCCCGACCGGTTCCCTGAGCGCGTCCGCGCGCATCAGCCTGTCCTCGCTGCGCGGCCACAAGCGGCGCTTCGCGGGTACGTTCCTCGCGGTCATGCTCGGTGTCGCCTTCCTTGCGGGCACGCTCGTCATGGGCGATACCTTGCGCGGCAGCTTCGACACGATGTTCGGCAACGCGACCAGCGGCACCGACGCAGTCGTCCGCAGCGCCGACACCATCACCACCCCCGACGACAGCCAGGGCACCCGCCGGCCCGTCAAGACCTCCCTCGTCGAGCAGATCGAGCAGATCGAGGGCGTCGCCGCCGCCGCGCCCGGCATCCAGGGCGCGGGCCAGCTCCTCGGCAAGGACAAGGAGCCCATCGGCGGCGAAGGCCCGCCCACCCTCGCGGGCAACTGGATCGACGACCGCGAGCTGAACGCCTACCAGCTGGCCGAAGGCCGCGCCCCCGCCAAGTCCGGCGAGGTCGTCGTCAACCGGGGCGCCGCCGAAACCGGCGACCTGAAGATCGGTGACACGACCACGCTGCGCACCCCCGACCCCGTCAAGGTGACGATCGTGGGCCTCGCGACCTTCGGCGGCGAGGACGGCATGGCGCAGACCACCTTCACCGGCATGACGCAGGCCGACGCGGAGAAGTACCTGACACCGAAGCCCGGCGAGGCCGCGACCATCCAGGTGCGGGCAGGACCCGGCGTGAGCGAGCAAGAACTGGTCGACGCGCTGACTCCCGTACTGCCCAAGGGAGTTGAGGCAATCACCGGTGAGGCGTCGGCGGCGGAGAACACCGACAACATCTCCGGCCAGTTCCTGACGCTCTTCACCAGCTTCCTGCTCGTGTTCTCCGGCGTCGCCCTCCTCGTCGCCACCTTCAGCATCCACAACACCTTCGCGATCGTCGTCGCCCAGCGCACCCGCGAGAACGCCCTCCTTCGCGCACTCGGCGCCTCGCGTCGGCAGGTCACCGCTTCCACGCTGGTCGAGGCGAGCGTGGTCGCCGTGGTGGCGTCCGCCGCCGGCCTCGCGGGTGGCATCGGGATCGCGGCCGGGCTCCAGGCGCTCTTCCCAGCCATCGGATTCCCCTTCCCCGAGGGCGACTTGGTGGTCAGCGCCCTGTCGATGCTGCTGCCCTTGGCCGTCGGCATCGTGGTGTGCCTCGGCTCCGCCCTCCTGCCCGCCGTACGCGCCGGGCGCACCGCACCCCTGGCCGCCCTGCGCGAGACGGCGGTCGACCACTCCGGAGCCTCGCGCACACGTGCCGTGGTGGGCACGGTCCTCACGCTCGCCGCCGTCGGTCTCTCGCTGACCGGCGTCCTGGTCAGCCCGTCCATGTGGCTGGCGGGGGCCGGTGCGGTGCTCGCGCTCGCCGCGTTCGTGGTGCTGGGGCCGGTCGCCTCCTCGCGAGCGGTTCGAATTCTCGGCGGGCCACTCGACCGGCTGCGCGGCGTCTCGGGCGGGCTCGCCCGGCGCAACGCCCTGCGCAGCCCCAAGCGGACCGCCGCCACCGCGAGCGCCCTGATGATCGGTGTCGCCGTCGTCTCGCTCTTCACGGTCTTCGGCGCCTCGCTGAAGGCGACGATGGACCAGACGGTCAACCGCTCCTTCGCCGGCGACCTCGCCATCAGCACCCCGGGCTTCGGCGCGGGCGGCAGCGGACTCAGCCCCAAGCTGGCCCCCGCGCTCGCCGAGCGGCCGGAGGTCGCGACCGCGGTCGGCCTCGGCAAGGGCGCGGCCGAGGTCGACGGGAAGGGGCGGGCCCTGACCGTCACCGACCCGGGGCCCTTCGCCAAGTCCTTCGACCTCGGCAAGGTCGACGGATCCCTGGACGGTCTCGGCGCCGACGGCATCGCGATCACGCGCGAGGAGGCCGACAAGCAGGACCTCAAGGTCGGCTCCAAGGCCGAACTGGCTTTCACCGACGGCAAGAAGGCCACCTTCACCGTCCGCGCGCTGTACGGCCGTTCGGAGCTTGCGGGGGACTACGTCATCAGCCGCGAGGCCTGGGCGCCGCACCGCATGCAGGACGCGGACAGCCTCGTGTCCGTCACGTTCAAGGACGGCGTGAGCGCGGACGCTGGGAAGGCCGCGGTCTCCAGGACCGCGCAGGAGTACGGCAATCCGGATGTGCAGACCCGCGACGAGTACGCGCAGTCCGCGGCGGGCGGCATCGACATGATGCTCACGCTGGTGTACGCCCTGCTCGCGCTCGCCGTTCTGATCGCCCTGCTGGGCATCGCCAACACGCTGACCCTCGCGATCCACGAACGGACCCGTGAGCTGGGCCTGCTGCGTGCCGTCGGGCAGACGAGGGCGCAGCTGCGGGCCATGGTCCGCTGGGAGTCGGTGCTCGTCGCCGCCTTCGGCACGGCCGGGGGCCTGGTGCTCGGCGGCTTCCTCGGCTGGGTGCTGGTCAAGGCCTCGGACGGCGCGACGAGCAGTGCCTTCGCGTTCGCGGTGCCACCGGTGCAACTGTCGGTGGTCGTCCTGGTGGGCCTGGCGGCGGGAGCCCTCGCGGGTCTGCGTCCGGCACGGCGGGCCGCACGCCTGGACGTCCTGCGTGCCATCGCCACCGAGTGACGTAGGACGCCCCGCCCGCGGAGGCGGGAACTGCCCGGCCCGCGGAGCCTGTCACCGCCCGGTCAGCCGACAACGGCCGACCGGGCGGGAGCATGTCCGGGCGCGTGGCCGTCGGCGAGGGACCGCGGCCCTGCGCCCAGGTCCGCGAAGGGCTCGGCCGTGGCCGCGCCGTACGCCGGGTACCTGGACGGCAGTGCTGCGGCGGACGTAGGGGCCGGAAGGGTGAACCAGACGACCTTGCCCGTGTCACCGTGGGGGCGTACCCCCCAGCTCTCGCTGACCGCGGCGACCATGGCGAGCCCGCGGCCACAGGTCGCGAACGGTTCCGCGTCGCGCACCTGAGGAAGGCGGGGATCGTGGTCGTGCACGGAGACGGTGAGGCGGTCGAGCAGCAGCTCGATCTCCACGGTGCACACCTTGTCCGGCTGTGCGTGCCGGTGCACGTTGGTCAGGAGCTCGGTCACACCGAGCGCGGCCTGGTCTATCAACGGATCGAGATGCCAGTAGCGCAACTGCGCCGATACGATTCTGCGGACCTGGCCGATCCGCGACGGCTGAGCCTGAAGCTCGACCGTGCAATACCTGCTTGGCTGGCTGATCACGGCTGCGACTCCCCGAATTGCGTCCGGAAGAAGGCGACGATCGGATTCAGCAGCGGCCGCGGGGTCTGCCGGCTGCTGTTGCGGCCGGCGGGCTGGTTCGCAGCGTCATCGCCGGTGAACCCAGAGTGATGTGACACCAGAGTGACTCAGGGGGTGCGGGCGTGCAACTCGCACCGCCTGCGTCGGGCTGTGGGCGGGGACGCGCACCGCCCGCGCGGCAAGCGCGCGGGTTCCTCAGGCGCGTGCCCTGTGGCCTCCGGCCCTGCGCACCGCGTCGATGAACTTGCGTACCGTCGGCGGACCTGCCTTGCCGGGCGCCGGATCATGATCGGCGAGGGTGAGGCGGTAGCGCGTGCCGTTCAGTTCGGCAAGGGCCCGGTCGTCGGCGGCGAACCAAGGCTTTCCGGCCCGCACGGCCTGGACCGGCGCGCTGTCGATCTCCCTGCCATAACTGGTCAGTAGCTCGAACCTGCCGTCGGTGATACGGATTTGACCCGCCCGGGTGAGGGATCGCAGCCGTCGTCCGATCCGCACGCCTGTAGCCGTGAAATCCGGCTCCGCCATGACGTTCCGCCCCCTTGAGCGATTCGGTATGCCGTTTTGTACGAGACCGCCGCCCCGTGCGGTGCAGTCTGCACGCACCTGGCGTCGAGCACCAGTGCGTATGAAGACGTGGTCATAAGTGGACGACGTCCCCTCATCAGTGTGCCGTGTCTATGTACCAGCCGACTGCGCCAGGTGTGCCTTTGAGGGTCTCAAAGGTGTGTTTATGCAGGTGAGAAGCGTGCGGAAGGTGCATATGATCGAGGCGTCCGGCCCGCTCGGAGCGCGGCCCGCATTGACGCCTAGGAGCCGCGCGGTGAGCACCACACAGCAGGATCAAGCCGATGGGCCGATGACCACGCTCGACGTGGACCGCGGCGACGCCGAGTACCGGGCCTGGCTCAAAGAAGCCGTGCGCAAGGTCCAGGCCGATGCGAACCGCTCGGCCGACACCCACCTGCTGCGCTTCCCGCTTCCGGAGGCGTGGGGCATCGACCTGTATCTCAAGGACGAGTCGACCCACCCGACCGGCAGCCTCAAGCACCGCCTTGCCCGATCGCTCTTCCTCTATGGCCTCTGCAACGGCTGGATCCGGCCGGGGCGGCCGGTCATCGAGGCCTCCAGCGGCTCGACGGCCGTCTCCGAGGCGTACTTCGCGAAGCTGATCGGGGTGCCCTTCATCGCGGTGATGCCCCGCACGACCAGCGCCGAGAAGTGTCGACTGATCGAATTCCACGGCGGCCAGTGTCACTTCGTGGACGACTCACGCACGATGTACGCCGAGTCGGCCGCCCTCGCCGTCGAGACCGGCGGGCACTACATGGACCAGTTCACCTACGCGGAGCGGGCCACGGACTGGCGCGGCAACAACAACATCGCCGAGTCGATCTACCAGCAGATGAGGTTGGAGCGCTATCCGGAACCCACGTGGATCGTCGCCACGGCGGGCACCGGCGGCACATCGGCGACCATCGCCCGCTACGTCCACTACATGCAGCACGACACCAGGCTCTGCGTCGCCGACCCGGAGAACTCCTGCTTCTTCGACGGCTGGACCAACCACGACCCGGACGCCACCAGCGACTGCGGCTCCCGCATCGAAGGCATCGGCAGGCCCCGGATGGAGCCGAGCTTCGTGCCCGGCGCGATCGACCGCATGATGAAGGTGCCGGACGCCGCGAGCGTCGCCGCCGTGCGGGCCCTGGAGCAGGCGATCGGCCGCAAGGCGGGCGGCTCCACCGGAACCGGACTCTGGAGCTCCCTGAAGATCGTCGCCGAGATGGTGGCCGCGGGTCAGACCGGCAGCGTCGTCACGCTCCTCTGCGACCCGGGTGACCGGTATCTGGACAAGTACTACTCGGACACGTGGCTGGCCGAACAGGGCCTGGACATCACGCCGTACGAGGCTGCCATCAAGTCGCTGCTTGCGAACGGCACTTGGGTCTAGCGGGTGGACTCCAAAGGGCTCAGGCGTTGGCCGCAGCCAGGCGTCGGTCCAGGTTCGTGACGGCGTCGCGGAAGGCCCGGCCCATGCCCGCCCTGGCGAGCTTCAGGGTGAAGCGGAAAGGCGCGGCGCCGTCCGCGGCGAAAGTCCACTGCACGCGGGTGCCGGTGCCGGCCGGGGTCAGCCGCCACTCCTCCAGGAGGGCGCGCAGGCCCGGGGCGTTCGACTCGTCGACGCGGTAGGCGTACCGCTCTGCCACATCGGTCGCGACGACGGTCTCCCAGAAGCGGGTGCCGCCCTTGAGGCGGACCTCGCGGCCCTTGCCGCCGTCGGCGCCTTCGGTGGGCCGGCACAGCGTGACGGCCGTGAACCACTCGGGCCAGTTGGCCGTGTCCTCGGCGAGGGCGCGGTACACCGTCTCGGGTGGCGCGCTCACCTCGCGGGCGAAGACCAGACGCAACGGAGCGGACTCGGCGAACTCCAGCCCCACGGGCCTCAGTCGGCGTGCCATCGAACTCAGCCCCCAAGCAGGATCGGGTGGTTGACCGCGCACCGTCACCATAGCTGGCGGGCCGTCAGATGTCTGCGTCGCTCCCGGCGTTCTCCGCCTGTCCGGCGCTCTCGCCGTGCTCGCCCTGGTCGGACCGTTCCTCGGCGATCGGCTCGTCGGGCTCGCCCGTGACCACCAGGCGCCGCAGATGCTCGGAGATCTCCACCCGCGCCCCCGCGGGGAGCCCGGCATCCGTCACGAGCGTGTCGACCTGCTCCAGGGTGGCGAACGAACTCAGGCCCACCGTGCCCCACTTGGTGTGGTCGGCGACCACGATGACCCGCCGCGCCGACTGCACCAGACGCCGGTTGGTCTCCGCCTCCGCGAGATTGGGCGTGGACAGACCGGCCTCCACCGATATGCCGTGCACACCCAGGAAGAGCACGTCGAAGTGCAGAGCGCGGATCGCCTGGTCGGCGACCGGGCCGACCAGTGAGTCCGATGGGGTGCGCACGCCGCCCGTGAGGACCACGGTGGCCGCGCCCTGACGCTGGCCCGAGGTGCGCTGCGCGGAGTGGAACACGTCCGCGACCCGCACCGAGTTCGTCACCACCGTCAGGTCCGGCACGTCGAGGAGGTGGTGGGCCAGCGCGTACGTCGTCGTGCCGCCGGAGAGCGCGATCGCCGTGCCCGGCGCCACCAGGGAGGCCGCGGTGCGCGCGATGTCCTCCTTGGCGTTCAGCTCCAGGCCCGACTTGGCCTCGAACCCCGGTTCGTGCGTGCTCGCCTCGACCACCGGGACGGCGCCGCCGTGCACCTTCTCCAGGACGCCCTGGCGGGCCAGCGCGTCGAGGTCCCGGCGGACCGTCATGTCCGACACACCCAGCTTGCGGGTCAGTTCATTGACACGGACCCCGCCCCGGCGTCGTACCTCGTCGAGGATGAGGGCGCGGCGCTGCTCCGCGAGGAGGTTCTGATTCTCACTCACGTCCGTCCCGGCCCTTCTCCTCGTCACACCCGTCGCACCCGTCAAATGCGCTGGCTCATCCTCGCATGCGCCACCGACAGGCGACCCACCGCCCGAGACCGCGCACTCACCCTGAACGGGGAGATTACGTGACGGGAGGTGTGGACGGGGCCGTCAGCGGAGATCCTTCAGGCCTGACCACGCGCACGTTCGGGGGAACGCGCGCACTTTCGGGGGAAGCGGAACAGTGGCGGCTGATCAAAGAGAAGAGACAGCTCTCGAACTCCTCGTCCACGGAGTCGGGGGCACCACACCGGAAGAGATGCTGGGCGATCCGAGGACCGTCCGCGTCTCCGGTGACGAGACGGCGGCCGTCTTCCGCCGCAGCGAGGACGCCGACGCCGAGAAGCGCCCCGACGACTACCGGGGCAAGCCGGTCCCCGAGGCGTACGTCTGGTGCAATCTGACCTCCGGGAACGGCTCGCGGGCCCTGTGGCTCCTGCTGCTGCCCTTCATGGTGGTCAATCTCGCGCACTGGATGCGTCCCACGTCGCGCCGCATGAGGAGGACGGTCCGTACGTACGGCCTCCTGGTGCGCCTCACCGGACTCACCCTCACCGTCCTGCTCGTCGCCGCCGCCTGCGAGGTCGCCATCGACCTGACGGCCTGGCAGTGCGCGGGCACCCCCGAGTGCGCCGCCGAGCGCGCGTGGCTCGGCTTCCTCGCGCCCGACGCCTCCGGGCACGGCGGCTGGTGGAGCCAGCCGGGACGCCGCCTCGCCCTCGCCGCGCTCGTGCCCGCCGCGCTCACCGGACTGCTCTGGTACCTGTCCCAGCGCACCTGGAGCGCGTACGAGTCCCAGACGCCGCTGCCCCACCAGGACGACCCGGAGGAGGAGGCCGGACGCACCGCGCTCGGCAGGCCCGGCTTCTGGTACGGACGCCGTCTCGTGGCCCGGCTGCGCGCCGCGCACACCGCCGCGGGATTCCTCACGGTGGCCGCCGCGGTCGGCACATCGGCGGCGAGCCACGACCGGCGGCCCGGCGGGCCCGCCCTGCTCGACGTCCTCGGCTGGACCCTCGAGGTGGCCCTCCTCCTAGGAGGGGCGCTCGTCGTCCATGTGGTCTGGCGCAGAGGCCGCAGCGAGAACAAGCTCGACCGGCGGCTCGACAAGAAGCTGATCAACCGGCTGCCCCTGGGCGCACTCACCCTGCTCGTCCTGACCCTCCTGTACGCCGGGTGGTCACGCCCCGGCTGGACCTCCGAGGGCAGGCTGCCGGGCAACGCGACCTTCGGCGGCATCGCCCTGACCCAAGGGCTCCTGGTCATCGCGCTCGCGGTGGTCGCCCGCGCGCTCTACCGCACGGCCCCCGACCCCCGCACCGCCCTGCGGGGCTTCGCGGGACCCGCCGTCGCCATGCTCTCCTGCGCGCTCGGCGGCGTGATGTCCGGCGGCGGCGCGCAGCGCGTGGCCGACTGGCTCGACGGCGCGGGGGCGCCCGGCTCCGGCGGCACCATAGACGGCCCGCCCGTGCTCCTGACCTGGCAGGCGTCCGTCATCCCGCCCCTCCTCGTGGTCCTCGCGGCGCTCTGCGGCTGGCTCGGAGTGCGCACCTGGCGCCGGGCCCGCCGGGAGAGGGAGACCATCCCGCTCGAATACCCGGGCGAGCCGAAGGACACGGCCCGCAGCCGCCGCATCGCGGGCACACGCGCGCGTGCCGCCCTCACCGACCGGGCCCCGCTCCTGGTGGGCATCACCTCGGCGGTGACGCTGCTGCTCGGCGCCGGGGCGCTCGTCGGCGCCTGGGTCAGCGAGGAGGTGCCCAGCGAGGCCGCGCAGGGACTGCCCCTCTTCTTCGAAGGGGCGGCCGAGACCTCCCAGGCGCTCGGCTCCTGGCTGATCGGCTTCGGCTTCATACTGTTCGTGACCTGGGGCCGCCGCGCCTACCGCGACCCGTCCGCGCGCCGCACCATCGGCATCCTGTGGGACGTCGGCACGTTCTGGCCCCGCGCCGCCCACCCCTTCGCCCCGCCCTGCTACGCCGAGCGGGCCGTCCCCGACCTCACCTGGCGCATGCACACCTGGACCCGCGCGACGCGCGCCACGGGCGGCAGGCTCGTCATCTCCGGCCACTCGCAGGGCAGCGTCCTGGCCGCCGCGGCCGCCTGGCAGCTGTGGCCCTCCGTCCGCAAAAGGGTCGCCCTGCTCACGTACGGCTCACCCCTCGAGCGCCTCTACGGACGCTGGTTCCCCGCCCACTTCGGCCCGGCCGCCCTCAGCTCGCTGCACCGCGAGGTCGACTGCTGGCGCAACCTGCACCGCACGACCGACCCGATCGGCGGCCCCGTCCGGGTCCTGCCCGACGGCGAAGGACCGCAGGTCGACCGGGACGCCCTCAAGGACCCCCTGGTCTACGGACGCACCGCGGAGCACCCGCTGCCCGCACCGATCCTGGGCCACGGCGACTACCAGGCGGACCCGGCCTTCGCCGAGGAGCGCGCCCGGCTGCTCGCCCGGCTCAAGCCAGCCGTGCCCGCCCCGCGCCCCCGGTCGCCGGAGGCCGCCGAGCCCGTCGCGGTCACGGCAGTTCCGGCAGATCCTCCGGATACAGGAGGGTGAGGTCGTCCGTGCTCGGCTCGTCGAACTGGGCGACCCGCCCCGCGTGCCGCTCCACCATGGCCTCGAACGTCTGGCGCGCGGTGCGGCCGTTGCCGAACGCGGGGCCCTTGGGAAGGGCCGTGAAGTACTTCAGAAGGGCCTCGCCCGTCCCCGTGTCGAGGCGGTACTCGTGCTCCTCGGCCTGCTGCTCGACGATCCGCAGCAGCTCCTCGGGCGCGTAGTCCCCGAAGGTGATGGTCCGTGAGAAGCGGGACGCCACACCGGGGTTGACCGAAAGGAAGCGCTTCATCTCCGCCGTGTAGCCCGCGACGATCACCACCACCGCCTCGCGGTGGTCCTCCATCAGCTTGACCAGCGTGTCGATGGCCTCGCGGCCGAAGTCACGCCCGGAGTCCTCGGGCGAGAGCGCGTACGCCTCGTCGATGAACAGCACGCCGCCGCGCGCCCGGTCGAACGCCTCCTGGGTACGGATCGCCGTCGACCCGATGTGCTCGCCCACCAGATCGACCCGCGACACCTCGACCAGATGCCCGCTCTGCAGAACTCCGAGCGACGCCAGGATCTCGCCGTAGAGCCGCGCCACGGTCGTCTTGCCCGTGCCGGGGGAGCCGGTGAACACCAGATGGCGGCGCGCGGACGCGGCCTTGAGCCCGGCCAGCTGCCTGCGCCGCCCGACCTCGATCATGTCGGTGAGGGCGCGCACCTCGCGCTTGACGCTGTCCAGGCCGACCAGCTTGTCGAGTTCACCGAGCACGTCCTTCGACGAGCGTGACGACGGCTCGGGGGCCGCGTTCACATCGGCCGCCGGGTCCGTGGTGCGCTGCCCGGGGATCGCGCCGAGCAGGCCCACGGACTGCGTGGCCGTCTGCGGTGCGGACTCCTTCGCCGCGGATGCCGTGGACGCCGTGGACGCCGAGGTCCGAGCCCCGCCGCTCTCGTCGCTGGTGCAGTCCTCGACGAGCGGCCCGTCCTCGGCGAACTCGAAGCCGCCGCGCGCGCACCGCTCGGTGCGGCACTTCTTCAGCGTCGTACGACATCCGTCGATGACGTGGAAGCCGTACCCGCCGCTGTCGGTCACCCGGCAGCCGTGCAGGCTGCCGCGGCCGCCCGCCGACACGTAGAAACCCGCCTCCGCGGGTGAAGTGACCGTGCAGCGCTCGATGGTGGGGTCGGCGCCCTTGGTGACGATGACGCCCGTCTGGACGCCGTCCACCGTGCAGTTGGCCAGGGTGCCGCCGCTGCCGTGGTCGCGGAACCACGCGCCGGTGGCCGCCTCGCGGATGCGGCAGTCGTCCAGCTGCGCCGTCGCGCCGTCGCTCACGGAGACCGCCGTGTTGCGCACCTGGGAGAGATCGCTGTCGACGACGTCGGCGCGCGAGCCGCGGTCCAGGACGAACAGCGCGTCCGGCACGTCGTGCACCCGGCAGGACTCCAGGACGACCGTCGCCCCGTCGCTCACCCACACCGCGGGATAGTCGCCCGTGCTGTCGTGGATCTCGCACTGGTTGGCGTCGACCCGTGTGCCCGGGTCCCACACCGAGAGGCCGTTGCGCCCGAACTGCCGCACGGTGGAACGCGTCAGGGTCAGAACCGAGCGGGAACGCAGATCGATCGCGTTCTCCGGGATGTCGTGGATCCGGCAGTCTGCGAGGGTGAGCACGGCGTCCGTGTCGAGCGTGACGCCGTCCGACGTCGTGCGGTGCACGTCGCAGTCGGTCAGATGGGCCACCGCCCGCCCGGTGATCTGCACCCCGGAGCCCTTGACCTCGTACACCTCGCAGCCGATCGCCTCGAGCCCCGAGTGCTCACCGGTCACCGAGAGCCCCGCGCCGGAGGCGTGGTGCACCCGGCAGCGCTCCAGGCGCGGGTGCGCGCCGCCGCGCACGGCGATGCCCGACTGACCGGCCGACATGACCTCGCACTCCTCGAAGACACCGCCCCCGCCGTCGAGCACGGCGATGCCGATGCCGCCGGGGTTGTCGACCGTGCAGCGCCGCACGGTGGGGCGCGCCCCGCCGCGCACCTCGATGCCGCTCGCCGAACGCGTCACCACGCGTACGTCGACGAGCTCGGGCGCTCCGTCCTCGACGAGCAGCGCGGGCGCCGCCGAGTCCTGACCCTCGATGTGGAGGTCCTGCACGACTGCGGACGACCGGACGGTGAGGGGCACCCCGTCCGAGGGCGCGATGCGTACGGAGCCGGGGGAGCCCTCGGGGCCGCGCAGCGTCACCGCCCGCTGTATGACGAGGTTCTCGCGGTACGTGCCGGGGGCGATGGTGAGGACGTCCCCGTCGCTCGCGGCCTCCAAAGCGGCAGCGAGCGATCCGTACTCACCCGTGCGGCGCCGCCACCGCGAGGTACCGGTGTGCGTCACCTGGACCGTGCCCTGTGCCATGGAGTTGCTCTGCCCCCACCTTGTCGTACGCGGGACCTCGCGACCTCGCGCAAGGAGCCGAAGAGTTCGGCCGGTCCACCGTAGCGCGCGCGGCGAGGGCGAGTTGACCCGATCGCCAGGCTCTCACCTGGTCATCGCCGGTCTCTCACCGGCTCCGGAGGCCGGCGCCGGTCTCTCAGGAGCCGGTGCCGGTGCGTCCCCAGTCCGGTCCTGCCTTGTCCCAGGCCTGGTCCCAGCGGTCATAACGCCGCAGGACGATGCGCCAGAGGACGATCCGCCTGACTCCCTCGACGAGTCCGGTGACCGCCGCCGCGGTGCCGAATCCGGCGAGCGCCGCATGCGTGGCCGCGGTCGCGTCGTCCAGTGGGCGGCCGACGACCTGGCCGTGCTCGTCCGTCCAGAGGCGGAAGTGGTCGCCCGGGTCGGGGGACCGGAGGTCGGCGAGCACCGTGCCGGAGCGCGGCGTGCCGTCCGGAGCGGTCCATTCGGCGAGCACACGGCTGTGCCTGTCCCGTGCGGACGACGTCTCGGGGTCGGGATCGACGGGGGGTCTGGAGACCTTCTTGACCACCGTGCCCGCCACTTCGTGGCGCATCTCGCGCTGTTCCCGCACCGACTGCCGCAGGGCGTCCTGCGAGAGGCCGCCGACGGCGAAACCGGCCAGCGGCGCGGCGACGACGATGAGCAGCACGGCCGCGCAGGCCACCCAGGCCTCGACGAGATCGGTCTTCCGGCGCAGCGGATTGTGCCGCCAGCGCCAGAGTCCGACGAGTGCTCGCACAGTCCTGCACCCCCTTCCGCGTCCGTCATAACCGCGAACGGCACGGCCCACGCTTCGGCGGGATGAAGAGAGAGGGAAATCACCCTTCTCATCCATGCTCAACGACCGTGCCGGGCCTTCGAGTTCCCGTGTCGAAGACCTTCAATCGAGGACCGTGAACGGGTCGCCGAGCCGGAGCGATCCGGTCGTCTCCGGCACCAGATTCTGGCCGAAGACCAGCTGGTCGCCGAAGCGGCGGTGCTTGGCGAGCGTCCGCAGCGGCTCCTTGCCGCGCTCCGCGCTGCGCTGGTCGGTGGTGGTCACGACACAGCGGCCGCACATCTTGGCCACCCGGAAGGTGACCTCGCCGATCGCGACGCGCGACCAGTCGTCCTCGGCCCAGGGCGCCGTCCCGTCCACGACCACATTCGGCCGGAAACGGTTCATGGGGAGCGGTCCCTCGTCGGAGTGGTCGCCCTGGGCGATGAGCGAGTTCAGGGCATCGAGGGAGGAGAGGGTGGTCAGGAGCAGCGGATACCCGTCGGCGAAGGAGACGGTCTCGCCGTCCTTGGCGTACGCGGGATCGATGGGGCGCCGGGTCGCGGGGTCGTCGAGGTGGACGAGCCGGACGTCCGTGCCGAGATAGGCGCTGAACCACGCGTGCGCCGCCGCTTCGGCGGGGACGGCCTCGACCTTGTCCTTCCAGATCTCCACCATGACGCTCTCGCCGGAGGGCGGCACGGCGGCCGTCAGCGGCTCCCGGCCGGGAGCGGACATGCGTATGCCGCCGCCGGGCAGGAGCTCGGCGGCGGCCAACGCGAGGCGCGGATGCGGCCGTTGCGTGACGATCCGTCCAGCACTGTCCACCAGCATCCACCGCCGGTCACCCGCGAGTCCCCAGGGCTCGACGACGGCCTCACGCGGAGCGTGTCCCCCGGCCGCCTTGAGCGGGTAGTAGTGGATCGAGTGCAGCGCTGGATTCGGCATGCGGTCATCCTGCCAGCAGCCACTGACAGGGGCGCATGCGGGCGAATCAGTAGCCGCGGTAGGGCCGGTTGTACGGATCCTCGTACGTCGCCGGGGCGGGGCGGGGTGCCGCGGGGCGCATGGCCTCGTAGCCCGTTCCGGCCGGCGGACGCTGCTGCTGCTGTTGCTGCGGGCCCGGGTAGCCGCGGGGCGCCGAAGGCTGCTGCGGGATGTACGGCGCGGGCGCCTGTTGCAGCGGCGCGGGCTGCTGCGCGTAGCCGTACGCCGGGTTGTGGTGGGACGGGGCCGCCGGCAGAGCGGGCAGGGCTGCTACCGGGAGCGCGGGCAGGTGACTGCCCGTGTCGTACGCGGAGGGGACCCGGATCGGGGCGATCTGAGGAGTACCCCGCTCGGCGACAAGGGAGTCGTAGATCGGAGTGTCCGGGAAGGACGGCGCGGAGTAGTAACCGCCGCCATAGGTGGAGCGGGGGGAGGTCATGACACATAAGTTAAGCCCTTGATGTGCTGGTTGGGGAGACCGATAAGAGGGTTGATTTACGTGTCGGTAGTGACTCCACATCCCCAATGCGAGCGAACTTAGGAAAAATCGGTCGCACAACGGCGTACAGATCGTGTAAAAGCCAAGCTCCGTGCGGGTTACCGGCGGTTGACGCACGGTTGACGGGGAGGCCGTTCGACGGGGTGTCCGCGGTGGCCATGGGCCTCCCGGGGGTCCGGGTAATAGATTGGTCATGAACGGGACGGCGGGCCTGCCGGACGTGGTGACTTGCGATGGGGGCGGACATGACAATGCCTAAAGGATCGAATGTTCCCGTGCCGGCGCCTGCCGTGCGCGTCGAACTGGGGTGGTCTTCAGGGGCCGGGGTGCCGGACGCCGACGCGTCGGCCCTGTTGCTCGCCAATTCCGGGAAGGTCCGCTCGGACGAGGACTTCATCTTCTACAACCAGGCGGTCCACGCCTCGGGCGCGGTGCGCCACGAGGGCAAGAAGACCGAGGGCGGCCTGGTGACCGACGCGCTCGTGGTCGACCTCGCGCGCGTGGAGCCCGCCGTCGAGACCGTGGTGCTCGCCGCCTCGACGGACGGCGGCGCCTTCGGCCAGGTGCCCGGCCTCTTCATCCGGGTCGTCGACGCGGCGAGCGGCGCCGAGATCGCGCGCTACGACAGCGAGGACGCGACGGTGGAGACGGCGTTCGTCCTCGGCGAGCTCTACCGCCGCCAGGGCGCGTGGAAGTTCCGCGCCGTCGGCCAGGGTTACCGCAGCGGTCTCGAGGGTCTGGCCACGGACTACGGCATCTCGGTGGACGAGCCGCAGCAGGCACCGCCGACGCCCGCCCCGGCCGCGGTGCAGCCTCCTCCGACCCAGACCCCTACCCCGGCCCCCGCAGCCCCCGTCCAAGCCCCGCCGCCGCCCCCGCGGACGCCCGCCGCTCCCGCGGCTCAGCCCGTGCGCCTCTCCAAGGTCACGCTCACCAAGGAGGCGCCCTCCGTCTCGCTGACCAAGCAGGGCGGCACCTCCGGGGCGATGCGCGTGAACCTCAACTGGGAGGTGCGCAAGCAGTTCAAGGGCTGGGCCAGCAAGCTCGGCCGGGCCGTGGCGATGCACGCGGACCTCGACCTGGACCTGTGCGCCCTGTACGAACTGGCCGACGGCCGCAAGGGAGTCGTCCAGGCGCTCGGCAACGCCTTCGGGGCGCTGGACCAGCCTCCGTACCTCCTGCTCGACGGCGACGACCGCACCGGAGCGGTGGCCAGCGGCGAGAACCTCACGGTCAACCTCGACCACATCAAGGACTTCAAGCGCATCGTCATCTTCGTGACGATCTACGAAGGCGCGCGCAGCTTCGCCGACCTGAACGCCACCGTGACCCTGCAGCCCCAGCACGGCGCCTCCATCGACTTCTCGCTCGACGAGTGCACGGTGCCCTCCACGGTGTGCGCGCTCGCGCTGATCACGAACAACAACGGCGACCTCTTCGTCCAGCGCGAGGCCCGCTATCTGGTGCCCGAGCGCGGCGTGAGCCCGCAGCGCACCATCGACTACGCCTACGGCTGGGGCATGAACTGGACGCCCGGCAGGAAGTGATCCCCCGCGGGTGATCAGTGCCGGTCGGAAGCGGGATCGGGGCGGGCGTAGGTCCGCCCCTTCCACGCGGCTCCGCGACCCCTGTAGTGCTGCACCGCCGAATCCACCGTCATGAGGAGATAAAGGAAAGCGGTGAACGGCAGGAGGGGAGCGAGCCAGCGGCTCTGGCGGTAGTAGCGCAGCATCGGGATGTACGTCGCCGTCATCACCAGCCACGCCAGCCCACCGAGCACGGCGGGCAGGACGCTGCCGGTGGCCAGGCCGCCGAGCAGCGCGACCGGCGGCACCAGATAGATCAGGGCGAGCCCCAGGACCGTACCGAACAGGACCAGGGGATTGTGCCGCAGTTGGGCGTAGGCGCTGCGCGAGACCATCCGCCAGAGGTCGCCGAGGCCGGGGTAGGGGCGCACGCTGTCGACGCGCTCCGCGAGCCCCAGCCAGATGCGGCCGCCCGAGCGCTTCACCGCCTTGGCGAGCGTCACGTCGTCGATCACCGCGTGCCGGATGGAGTCGGGGATCCCCGCGCGTTCGGCGGCCGCCGTGCTCAGCAGGACGCAGCCGCCCGCGGCCGCCGCCGTGCGCGAGTCCTTCCTCGCGATCCAGCGGAACGGATACAGCTGCGCGAAGAAGTACACGAACGCCGGGACGACAAGGCGCTCCCACATGCTCGCGACGCGCAGCCGGGCCATCAGCGAGACGAGCTCAAAACCGGCCGTCTCCGCCGCGGCGACCAACTCCCGCAGGCTGTCCGGCTCATGGGCGATGTCCGCATCGGTCAGGAGCAGATACCGGGGCTCACGCGCGCGTGCCAGGCCGATTCCGTGCCGTACGGCCCAGAGCTTGCCGGTCCAGCCCGGCGGCGGCTCACCCGGTGAACCGACGGTCAGCGGCAGTCCTCCGTGCCGGTCGGCCAGCGCGCGGGCCAGCGTCCCGGTGCCGTCCGAACTCCCGTCGTCGACAAGGAAGATCTCCGCTCGCCCGGGATAGTCCTGGGCGAGCAGCGAGGGCAGGCTCATCGGCAGCACGGCGGCCTCGTCACGGGCGGGGACGACGACGCAGACCGAGGGCCAGGTGTCCGGCTCGCGGCGCGACGGCAGGCGCAGGTCCGTGCGCCAGAAGAAGCCCTGGCCCAACAGCAGCCACAGCCAGGCGGCGAGTGATGCGGCAGCGGTCCACACAACGGCGCTCATCCGCCGCAGTCTGCCCCACGCCATCGGGCCCGGGAGGCCCATCGACTATGGTGACCGGGTGAAGATCGCGCTCATTGACTCCGGTATCGGCCTGCTTCCCGCCGCTGTGGCGGTACGTCGCCTGCGCCCGGACGCCGATCTCATCCTCTCCTCCGACCCCGACGGACTGCCCTGGGGACCGCGTTCCGCCGAGGACGTCACGCAGCGCTCGCTCGCCATCGCGGAGGCGGCCGCCGCGCACCACCCGCAGGCGCTGATCGTGGCCTGCAACACCTCGTCCGTGTCCGCGCTGCCCGCCCTGCGCGCCCGGTTCGAGCCCGAGCTGCCCATCATCGGGACCGTACCGGCGATCAAGCCGGCCGCGGCGGGCGGCGGCCCCATCGCCATCTGGGCCACCCCCGCCACCACGGGAAGCCCCTACCAGCGCGGCCTCATCGAGGAGTTCGCCGGCGGTGTGAGCGTCACCGAGGTGCCCTGCCCCGGCCTCGCGGACGCCGTGCAGCACGCCGACGAGGCGGCCATCGACAGGGCGGTCGCCGCCGCTGCGGCCCTGACCCCCCGTGATGTAACGGCCGTCGTCCTGGGCTGCACCCATTACGAGCTGGTCGGAGAGCGCATCCGCGCCGCCCTCCAGCAGCCCGAGCTGCCGCCCCTGGTCCTGCACGGTTCCGCGGGAGCCGTCGCCGCCCAGGCGCTGCGCAGGACCGGCGAGCTCCCTGGGCCGGGCACCGGCACGGAAGGCGGCCTCACGGTGATCCTCAGCGGTCGCGCCGCCGAGCTGCCCGTCGCCGCCCACACGTACGCCGAAGGCAGGCTGCTCGCGGCGGTCACTCCCGCGCGCTGAGCCCCGGTGACGCCCCTGGAGGGCTGGTGACCCGGCCGGAGGCCTGAAACCCGCGGGTGGGCGCCTCCCCGGAGCGGTAACGCTCCGCGACGCGGTGCCTTCCCTCCGGAACATGAGTAGTCTCAACGCATGAGGGACCACACCCACGGCGAGCGGGGCAGCACGGCCGACGCCCCGCCGGAAGTCTGGACCGGTAGCGCGACCAACCGCGTGCAGTGGCTGCTGGCACTGGGCGGCGCCCTCTGCCTGGCACTGGGCATCGAACTGGCCGTCGACAACATGTGGACGTCCGGTATCGCGGCCCTGGCCATGTCCGTCGTCGGGTGCATCGCCGCCGGGCTGCTGATCCTGTTCGGCACCCTCGCCTTCGTCCATGTCGCCGTGAAGGTCGACAAGGACTCCCTGGAAGTGCGCTGCGGCCACATGGGACTCCCGCGCCGCCGCATCCTGCTCGCCCACGTGGTGGGCGCCGACTTCGCGCAGGCCGTCAGCCCCCGGCAGTGGGGCGGCTGGGGCTACCGCTCGCGGCCCGACATCGGCACCGCCGTCGTGGTCCGACGCGGTGAGGGCCTGGTGCTCAGCCTGGGCGACGGCCGCACGTTCACGGTCACCGTCGACGACGCCGAAGCGGCCGTACGGATCATCCGTGAGCGTCTTGGTGTGAAGGAGAGCCCGGCGGCCTGATCTGCGTCGGCTCGTCGCCCAGCGGTCGCGCCGTGGCGATGCCCGCGAGATACCCCGCGCCCGTCGTCACCGCCGTGACGCTCAGCGCGTTGCCGACCGAGGCCACCGCGGCCAGCGCCGTCAGGGCCGCGCCCGCCGACAGGACGACCTGGGTGGAGCGCGGCGAGCGGTACAGCGTGTACAGAAGCCAGCAGAACACCGCCGCGAGCAGGACCACACCCACGAGACCCTGCTCGGCCGCCTGCTGCAACGGCGCCGAATGGGGCCGGCCGTCCGTGAGGAGATGCTCGGCCACCGTGGGGCTGGAGTCGGCGAACCGCCCCGGGCCCACCCCGAGCGCCGGTTCCTGGCTCGCGAGCGCGAGCGCGTCGTGCCACAGCTGGACGCGGAATCCGTCGAGCTGGCCCGCCAGGGACGCGCTCAGGCCCTCCGGGAGTACGTCGTCGGCGATCGCCCAGGTCAGGCCGGTCACCACCGCGGTCGCCAGGGCGAGACCCGCGAGGCCGAGCACCCGGCGCCGCATCAGGGCGGTCGCCAGCGAGCAGAGCAGGATCCCGGTGCACGCGATGAAACCGGCCATCGAGCCGAGCGCGACGGCGGCCACCACGATCCCCACGGCGAGCAGCCGCATCGCGAGCCGCGCCGAGGGCCTGCGGGCCGCCCAGGCCGCGCAGCAGGCCGCCCCCGACGCCAGGATCAGGAGCGCGGCCGTGGCACCGGTGTGGCCCAGGGGCGCCGCGCTGACGTGCCCCGGCGAAAGGTGCGGGGCCGCCGCCGCGAGGCCGATCCCGGCCAGCGCACCGGCACAGGGCGCCGCGACCGGCAGGAGCGCGCCGCAGATCCGGCCGCCCGCGTACCCCGCGGCCACGGCGAGCACCGCGAGGAGCACGCCCTCGGGCTGGCCGCCGTGCACCGCTGCCGTGATCAGACTCCAGGCCGCGCACACCCCGAGCAGCGCGCAGCCCGTCGCGTCGGACGCGCTGCGTCGTTCGTACGCCCCCGGCGGCCCGGCCGTCGCCGCCATCCCCGCTGTCCCCACCCCGTCGCCCCCCGCTGTGTGCGGGCCCCGAACGCCGTGGCTTGATCCGCCGCAGGTCAGGGACTCGGGCACACCGTAGCCGCTGGGACCGTGAATTGTGGACGTCTTGCGCAGGAACGATCCGGCAATGCGGGGGGACGAGGGCTCCCGAGGCCTGTCGCCGCATGGCGGGACCCGGCCGCCGTGGCCGGGCACGACCGTCCTGTCCGTGTCCACGTGACGCGCCGTACACTCCCCGAGTGACCGCCACCACCACCCCCGTAGACGAGTCGGACCAGCTCGGACCGCGGCCCGCGCCCGCCTCGCGCAAGGCCCGTCTCCTGCGCGCGCTCGTCCCGGCCGCCGCGGCGGCACTCTCCGGAGTGCTCCTGTACGTCAGCTTTCCGCCACGCACCCTGTGGTGGCTGGCCCTGCCCGCCTTCGCGGTGTTCGCCTGGTGTCTGCACGGCCGCAGTTGGAAGGCGGGCCTGGGGCTCGGCTATCTCTTCGGCCTCGGCTTCCTGCTGCCGCTCCTGGTGTGGACCGGCGTCGAGGTCGGTCCAGGTCCCTGGCTCGCGCTGGCCGCCATCGAGGCGATGGTCGTCGCCCTCGTCGGAGCGGGCGTCGCCGCCGTCTCCCGGCTGCCCGGATATCCGCTCTGGGCGGCGGCACTCTGGGTCGCCGGTGAGGCGGCACGCGCGCGTGTGCCGTTCAGCGGATTCCCGTGGGGGAAGATCGCCTTCGGGCAGGCGGACGGCGTCTTCCTGCCGCTGGCCGCGCTGGGCGGCACCCCGGTGCTCGGGTTCGCGGTGGTCCTGTGCGGCTTCGGTCTGTACGAGGTCGTCCGGCAGGCCATGGGGGCACGCGGCAGCGGCTCCGTACGCCGTGGTGCGGTGGCAGCGGCCGTGCTCAGCGTCCTCGTCCCGGTCGCCGGTGCCTTCGCCGCGCGTCCGCTCGTCAGCGACGACGCCGAGGACGGCACCGCGACCGTCGCGGCCATCCAGGGCAACGTCCCGCAGGCGGGCCTGGAGTTCAACGCCCAGCGCCGCGCCGTGCTCGACCACCACGTGCGCGAGACCGAGCGGCTCGCGGACCGGGTGAAGGCGGGCAAGGCGAAGCAGCCGGACTTCGTCCTGTGGCCGGAGAACTCCTCCGACATCGACCCGTTCACCAACCCCGACGCCCGCGAGGCGATCGAGCGCGCCGTCAAGGCGATCGGCGCCCCCATCTCGGTCGGCGGAGTCGTCGAGGCCAAGGACGGCAGGCTCTTCAACGAACAGATCCTGTGGGACCCGGAGAAGGGCCCCACGGACACCTACGACAAGCGGCAGATCCAGCCTTTCGGCGAGTACATCCCGCTGCGCGACGTCGTCGGCTTCTTCAGCAGTGACGTCGGCATGGTGCGCCAGGACTTCAGCCGTGGCATGAAGCCCGGCGTCTTCACCATGGCGGGCACCAAGGTCGGCCTCGCCACCTGCTACGAAGCCGCCTTCGACTGGGCCGTGCGGGACACGGTCACCCACGGCGCGCAGCTGATCTCCGTGCCCAGCAACAACGCCACGTTCGACCGCAGCGAGATGACCTACCAGCAGCTGGCCATGTCGCGGATCCGCGCCGTCGAGCACAGCCGCACCGTCACCGTCCCGGTGACCAGCGGCGTGAGCGCGATCATCATGCCGGACGGCAGGGTCTCGCAGAAGACGAAGTGGTTCACCGCCGACTCACTCGTCGAGGAGGTGCCGCTGCGCTCCTCGCAGACGCCGGCCACCCGGTACGGCGTCCTGCCCGAGGGCATCCTCGTGCTGATCGCCGCGGGTGGCCTCGGCTGGGCGGTGACGGGCGCGGTCCGGGCCAGGCGGGCCCGTTAGGGTCGATGGCATGGCAACTCCTGACTTCATCCGCACGATCCGGGCCGACGCCGGCCACCAGTTGATGTGGCTCCCCGGGGTCACCGCCATCGTCTTCGACGACGAGGGCAGAGTCCTGCTCGGGCGGCGTTCCGACAACGGCAAGTGGTCGGTCATCGGCGGCATCCCGGACCCGGGGGAGCAGCCCGCCGCATGCGCCGTGCGCGAGGTGTTCGAGGAGACCGCGGTGACTTGCGTGGTCGAGCGCGTCGTGCTCGTCGAGGCCCTGGAGCCGGTGACGTACCCGAACGGCGACACCTGCCAGTTCATGGACACCACCCTGCGCTGCCGCGCCGTCGGCGGCGAGGCCAGGGTCAACGACGACGAGTCGCTCGAAGTGGGCTGGTTCGCCATGGACCAGCTGCCCGACCTGCACGAGTTCGGGCTCTTCCGGATCAAGCAGGCCATGGCGGAGGAACAGCCCACCTGGTTCGACCGGAGCTGAGGGGCGGCGCGGGGCGGCTCAGGTCGCCTTGATCATGTCCGCGCACTTCTCGCCGATCATCATCGTGGTGATGCACGGATTGACCGCGGGCAGGAACGGCATGACGGAGGCGTCGGCGACGCGCAGCCCCGTGACGCCCTTGACGCGCAGTTCCGGGTCGAGCGGCGAGTCCGCGTCGTCCCGCGCGCCCATCCGTACGGTGCCCGCCGGGTGGTAGACGGTGTTGTGGGTCTGGCGGATGTAGGCGAAGAGCTCGTCGTCGGTCGTGGCGTCAGGTCCCGGGGCGAGTTCGGCGCCCGCCCAGGCCGCCATCGGGGCCTGCGCGGCGATCTCGCGGGCGAGCCGGAGCCCGTACGTCATCACGCGGATGTCGTGCTCGTGCGTGAAGTAGCGCGGGTCGACCGCCGGCTTGTCGCGGAAGTCGCGGGTGCGCAGCCGCACCGTGCCCATGGAGCGGGCCCGGGTGACGTTCGGGGTCAGGCAGAAGGCGTTGTCGGTGGTCGGGTAGCCGCGCCGGTAGGTGTTCATGTCGAAGGGCACCGAGCCGTAGTGGAACATCAGGTCCGGGCGGTCCAGGCCCGGTTCGGTGTCCGCGAAGATGCCGATCTCCCACCACTGGGTGGAGGAGGTGACCATCGGCTGCTTCGCCTCCCACATGATCACGCCCTCGGGGTGGTCCTGGAGGTGCTCGCCGACGCCGGGGGAGTCCGCGAGCACGTCCACGCCGCACTCCCGCAGATGCGCGGCAGGGCCGATCCCGGACAGCATCAGGAGCTTCGGCGAGTCGATGGCCCCGCAGGACACGATCACCTCGCGGCGTGCCGAGACCGTACCGCTGTGCACGGTGTCGGGTTCCAGGTACTCGACGCCCGTGCAGCGCCGGTTCTCGTCGAACAGCAACCGCTTGGCCTGAAGGCCCGTGCGTACTTCGAGGTTGGGTCGCTTGCCGAGGATCGGGTGCAGATACGACACCGACGCGGAGGAACGGGTCCCGTCGGGGCGGGAGTTGATCTGGAACCAGTGGGCGCCGCGCTTCACCGTCCTGCCGGTGTTGAACGGGGTGGTGGGGATGTCCGCCGCCGCGCACGCCTCCAACAGGGCCGATCCGCACGGGTCGTTCGGCGGGACGCTCATGATGTTCACCGGGCCCGAGCGGCCGTGGTGGTCGCCGGGCGCGTCGTTGGTCTCCAGGCGCTGGTAGAGCGGGAAGCAGTCCGCGGCGCTCCAGCCGGTGCAGCCCAGCGAGCCCCATTCGTCGAGGTCCTCGGCGGGGGCCCAGAAGGCGATGCAGGAGTTGTGCGAGGAACAGCCGCCGAGCACCTTGGCGCGGGCGTGCCGCATGAAGCTGTTGCCGTTCTCCTGCGGTTCCACCGGGTAGTCCCAGTCGTAGCCTGACTCCAACAGGGCCATCCACTTGGTCAGTTGGAGGATGTTGTCGTCACCGACGTCCGAAGGCCCCGCCTCCAGGACGCAGACGCTGACGTCCGGGTCCTCGGTCAGCCGCGCGGCGACGACGGCGCCTGCCGTGCCGCCGCCGACCACCACGTAGTCGAACTCGGCCTGGGGACTCTCTGCGGGCATGACGGCTCCAGATCAGCGGGGTTCAGGGGGCGGCCGGGGGCGACGGGGGAGTGGTGGGGTCCTCGGCCTCTTCGAAGCGGTGCTCGGCGAGGACGCCCGCCTTGTGGCGCTGCACGAACCAGTAGTAGGCGAAGCCGCCGCACGCGACGATGCCGATGAAGAGGAACGCGCCCCAGCGCAGGTACCAGTGCTGGGGTCCGGTCGCGTTGTAGACCTCGGCGCGCGGCCAGGCCAGGTTGAGGGACATGGCAGCGCCCCAGAGCACGGCGATGATGTTGACGGGCAGGCCGAACCTGCCGAGCGAGAACTTGCCCTCGGCGGGCTCCCACTGGCCGCGCAGCCGCCTGATCAGCATCGGCAGGGTGACCAGCAGATAGGCAACGTAGATCATGATGATCGCGATGCTGGTGATCACCGAGAAGATCTGCGGCTGGTTGATGTTGATGACGAGGATGCCGACACCGACGAGCCCGATGATGATGGCGGGCAGCACGGGCGTCTTGAAGCGCGGGCTGACCTTGGCGAGGAACGAGGACGCGGGCAGGCAGCCGTCGCGGGCCATGGCGAACGCGAGGCGGATGCCTGCGGCCTGCACGGCGAGCTCGCAGACGGTGATGGCGATGACCACGCACCACAGCACGATCTCGCCGATCGTGTCACCGAGCGCACTGAGGACCACGTACTGCAGGCCGTCCACGGACAGTTCCTTGGCGTGCAGGTCCGGCACGGCAAGCAGCGCGAACAGCAGGATGAGCCCGCCGATGAGGAAGGAGAAGACGAGCGCCCGCAGGATCGCCCGCGGGGCGTTGCGGCTCGGGTCGAGGGACTCCTCGCCCAGCGAGGACGCGGTGTCGAAGCCGTACATCACGTACGCCGATGCCAGCGAGGCGGTCAGGAAGGCGCCCAGGTAGCCGAGGTCCTGGCCCTTGCCGAGGCCGCCGGTCTCCGTGATGGCGCTGGGGCCGCGGGTGATGTTCGCGGCGAGGAGCACGATCAGGGCGACGGCCGCGATCAGCTCGATCAGCACGCCCGCCGAGTTGATGCGCGCCATCAGCTTGACGCCGAAGGCGTTGACCAGGGTGGTGAACAGGATCAGCACGGAACCGAGCAGGACGGCGTTCTTCGCCGCGTCGGTGTCCCCGCTGCCGTCCCCGATGAACTGGAACACCTCGGAGATCTGCGGCAGCGTGATCTGGTACGCGAGCGCGACCGCGGCAAGCGACACCATGGTGGCGGTCAGCATCATCCAGCCGCCGAGCCAGCCGACGTGCGGGCCGCCGAGCTGCTTGGCCCAGTTGTAGACGGACCCCGCTACCGGGAAGCGGGCGGCGAGCTCGCAGAAGCAGAGGGCCACCATCAGCTGACCGAGGAAGACCATCGGCCACGACCACCAGTAGGCGGGACCGCCGAAGCTGACGCCGAAGTAGAAGAGCTGGAAGGTGCCGGTGAGGATCGAGATGTAGCTGATCCCGGCGGCGAAGGTGTGGAAGTTGCCCAGGGTGCGCTTGAGCTCGGGGCGGTAGCCGAGCTTGCCGAGCGCGGCGTCGTCGTCCTGGCCCTGCTGGTGCGCGGCGTCGGCTGCCTCGGAGGCCTTGCCGGGATCCCTGCTCATTCGAACCACCTCTGTGGTGTCGCTGCAAGATTGCGCCAGATGTGCTTGGCCTCTTGGTACTCGGCAAGACCCGCCGGGCCCAGTTCGCGGCCGAAGCCGGACTGCTTCATGCCGCCCCACTCCGCCTGCGGCACGTAGGGGTGGAAGTCGTTGATCCAGACCGTTCCGGCGCGCATCCGGTCCGCCACACGCTGGCCCTTGCCGGTGTCCTGGGTCCAGACGGCGCCCGCGAGTCCGTAGACGGTGTCGTTGGCGAGCGCGACCGCCTCGTCCTCGGTCCGGAACCGCTCGACGGTGAGCACCGGGCCGAACGACTCGTCGGTGACCACGGACATGCCGGGCGTGCACTCGTCGAGCACGGTCGGCGGGTAGTAGTAGCCGTCCTTCAGCGCCGGGTCGTCGGGTCGCGCGCCGCCGCAGCGCAGAACCGCGCCCTCGGCGATGCCGGCCGCCACGTACGCCTCGACCTTGTCGCGGTGGGCGGCGGAGATCAGCGGACCCGTGCGGGCGTTGTCGTCGAAGGGCCCGCCGAGCCGGATCTGCCGCGCGCGGTCGACCACCTCGTCGACGAACGCGTCGTGCAGCGAGTCCTCGACCAGGAGCCGCGCCCCGGCCGAACAGACCTGCCCCGAGTGCAGGAAGATCGCCATCAGGGCGTAGTCGACGGCTGCCTCGAAGTCGGCGTCGGCGAAGACGATGTTCGGGTTCTTGCCGCCCAGTTCCAGGGCGACCTTCTTCACCGTGGGGGCCGCGGCGGCCATGATGCGCCGTCCGGTGACGAGACCGCCGGTGAACGACACCATGTCGACCCGCGGGTCCTCGCTGAGCGGGGCGCCCGCGGTGGGGCCCGCGCCGAGGATCAGGTTGGCGGCCCCGGCGGGGAGCCCGGCCTCGGTGAGCAGCCGCATCAGGATGATGGAGGTGTGCGGCGTCAGCTCGCTGGGCTTGAGGACGAAGGTGTTGCCGGCGCCGATCGCGGGGGCGACCTTCCAGGCGGTCTGGAGCAGCGGATAGTTCCAGGGGGTGATCAGCGCGCACACCCCGACCGGCTCGTGCACCACCCGGCTGTCCACCTCCGGGCTGCCCGCGTCGACGACCCGGTCGGTGCCGCCCGCCGCCGTCAGGTTGCCGAAGTAGCGGAAGCAGTTCGCGATGTCGTCCATGTCGTACTCGCTCTCCACGAGCCGTTTCCCGGTGTCCAGGGATTCGGCGCGGGCGAGTGCGTCCTTGTCGCGTTCCAGGAGGTCGGCCACGCGCAGCAGCAGCCGGCCGCGGTCGGCCGCCGGGGTGGCGGGCCACGGGCCGCGGTCGAAGGCCTCACGCGCGGCGGCGATGGCCGCGGCGGCGTCCTTGGGCCCGGCCTCGTCGACGGTCGCGACCAGGGTGTTGTCCGCGGGGCAGCGGATTTCCCGTACCTGCCCGTCCACGGCAGTGGTCCATGTTCCGCCGATGAACAGCTCCGGCATGACGGCTCCTCGTGGATGGGATGCGCGGGTGCTCCACGAAGGGACGCTATGGAGATCGGGCCGCGCCCGCACCGCGGGAGCCGCTGATCGGGGCAGTGGCGCCACTCCGTTAGCCTGAGGGCACGATGAACCGGCTGAGCACGTCATGGGGCGCGTACGACCTCACACGATTTCCCGAAGACCCTCGCGACCCGCTGCGCGCCTGGTCCGCGGCCGACGCCTACCTGCTGCGACACCTCGCGGGCGAGAGGGAACCCGCGGGCGAGACCCAGGAGAAGGCCGAGCCCGTCGACCTCTCCGGCACCGTCGCCGTCGTCGGCGACCGCTGGGGCGCGCTGACCACCTCGCTCGCCGAGCACGGGCCGACCCTGATCACCGACTCCTTCCTCGCGCGGGAGGCGGCGCGCGCCAACGTGGCACGCGCCGGTTTCGCACCGGACGCCGTGCGGCTCTCGACGACCGCCGACACCCCGCCGAGCCGCATCGACGTACTCCTGATCCGGGTGCCGAAGAGCCTCGCGCTCCTGGAGGACCAGCTGCACCGGCTCGCGCCCGCCCTGCACGCGGGCACGGTCGTCGTCGGCACCGGCATGGTCACCGAGATCCACACCTCGACGCTCGACCTCTTCGAGCGGATCATCGGCCCTACGAGGACGTCGCTGGCCCGGCAGAAGGCGCGGCTCATCTTCAGCACGCCGGATCCGGAGCGCGATGCGGGCCCCAGTTCCTGGCCGCGCAGCTATGTCCTCGACAGCGACTCCGGAGCGGGCGCGGGTCTCACCGCCGTCAACCACGCGGGTGTGTTCTGCGCCGAGCGCCTCGACATCGGCACCCGCTTCCTGCTGCAGCACCTGCCGACCGGCCGGGGAGCCGCGCACGTCGTGGACCTGGGCTGCGGCAACGGCGTGCTCGGCACGGCCGCAGCCGTCGCCGACCCCTCGGCCACGGTCACCTTCATCGACGAGTCGTATCCCGCCATGGCCTCGGCGCGGGACACCTTCCGCGCGAACGCCGCCGAGGCCACGCGGGCGGAGTTCATCGCGGGCGACGCGCTGGCAGGCGTCCCCGCGGGTTCGGTGGACCTGGTCCTGAACAACCCGCCCTTCCACACCCACCAGGCGACCTCCGGGGCGACCGCCTGGCGGATGTTCAGCGGAGCCCGCGCCGCGCTGCGCCCCGGCGGCGAACTCTGGGTCGTCGGCAATCGCCACCTCGACTACCACGTGAAGCTGCGAAAGCTCTTCGGCAACTCCCAAGTCGTCGCGGGCAACCCGAAGTTCGTGATCCTGCGGGCGGTCAAGCGCGACCGCTGACACGGTCCCGGGCGCCGGCTCAGGCGTCGAAGGCCGTCGCCCGCGTCACCTTCTCCCACGTGGCGATCTCCGCACGGACCGCGTCGAGGTGGCCGACGACCGCGTCCACCGCGTCGTCCCCCAGCGGCAGGCGCAGCGGAGTCTCCTGCGCGTTCAGCGCGGTGATGATCGCGGCGGCGGCCTTCGCCGGGTCGCCGGGCTGCTCGCCGTCGCCGCCCGCGACCATCGTGCGGGTGGCGCCCGCCGTCCGGGCGTAGTCCGGGATCTCGACGGGGCTGGCGCTGGTGTTGCCGAACAGGTTGGTGCGGAAGGCGCCGGGCTCCACGACCAGGACCTTGATGCCGAGCGGCCCCACCTCCGCGGCCAGCGCCTCCGACATCCCCTCCAGGGCGAACTTCGTGCCGCTGTACGCCGAGAACCCCGCGAACGACATCTGCCCGCCCATGCTGCTCATCTGCACGATCGCTCCCGAGCGCCGCTCCCGCATGTGCGGCAGCACGGCCCGGGTCAGCGCGGCGGGACCGAAGACGTGCACGTCGAACAGGGCGCGCAGGTCGGCGTCCGAGTCCTCCTCCAGGGCGCCGACGTGGCTGCGGCCCGCGTTGTTCACCAGGACGTCGATGCGGCCGTGCCGGTCGACGACGTCGCTCACGGCGGCCTCGATGCCGGCCGTGTCGGTCACGTCCAGGGCGAGCGCCTCGACCTGGTCGGGGTGCGCGGCGACCAGGTCGTGCAGGGACGAGGCGTTGCGTGCGGTGGCCACGACCACGCCGCCCTCGGCGACGGCGGCCTCGGTGAACGCCCGGCCGAAGCCGCTGTTCGCGCCGGTCACGAGCCATACCTTCGTCATCACGAACTCCCCTGTTGTCTGCGCCGGTTGATCTGTCCCCGGCTCTGTGGATCATCCTGTGGCAGAAGTGGCTGGCCCGTCCAAGACTTGACGTGATAGCTGATGGTTATGGACCTTCACGGCAGGGACGTACACAGCAGGGATCTGCGCTACTTCGTCGCGGTGGCGCAGGAGTTGCACTTCACGCGGGCCGCCGAGCGGCTCTTCGTCTCGCAGCCCGCGCTGAGCAAGCAGATACGGGCGCTGGAACGGCAGCTGGGCGCGGAGCTGTTCGTGCGGGACCAGCGTGGCGTGCGGCTCACCTCCGTGGGTGCGGCGCTGCTGGCCCCCGCCCAACAGGTGCTCGACGACTGGCAGTCGGCGGTCGGCGCCGTGGAGCGCGCGAAGACCGAGGAGCGGGCCACGCTCACCGTGGGCATGAGTACGCGACCGGCCCGCGGCGGGCTCCTTCCGGCGGTGCGCTCCCGCTTCAGCGAGGCCCGGCCGGCGGCCACGATCCGGCTGCGGCAGGTGAGTTGGGAGGACGCGAGCGCGGGCCTCGCGGACGGCACGGCGGACGTGGCCTTCATCTGGCTGCCGCTGCCCGACCTGGAGCGCTACCAGTGGGTGGTGGTCGCCGAGGAGCCGCGTCTCGTCGCCCTGCCCGAGACGCATCGCCTCGCGGACCGGAGCGAGGTCGACTTCGCGGACCTCGTCGACGAACCCTTCCTCGCGCTGCCCCGCAGCGCGGGCGCGCTGCGGGACTACTGGCTCGCCCTGGACGCCCGCGAGGGCGGCACGCCCCGCATCGGCGCGGAGATCGCCAGTACCGACGAGACGTACGAGGCGCTGGTGGACGGCCGTGGCATCTGCCTGGTGGCCGCGGGCAACGCGCCCCTCATCACGCTCGGCGGCGTCGTCACGCGCCCGGTCCGCGGCATCACGCCCAGCCGGTTCGCCCTGGCCTGGCGTGCGGGCGAAGACCGCCGCCCGCTGGTGAGCGCGTACGTCACGGCGTGCGGGGAGGCGCTCGGTCGGGTCCAGTAGGAGTCCGTCGGCCCATCTCGTCGCAACCGTTGACCTTGCCCCAACACCCCCTTACCGTTTCGGCGTTCGGAGTATCAGATGGCGTTCGAAATAACGAACACAAGGGTGAGGGGTCACTCGCCCACCAAGGAGGTCGCATGAGTCACGGCGAAGTACCCAGTCGTAGAAGCGTGTTGAGGGGAAGCATGGCCGCCGGGGCACTCGCCGCCGCGCCGGTCCTCGCGCAGGCGCCCGCCCACGCGGCATCCCAGGCGCCCGCCCACGCCACGTCCCGGGCACCCGCCGCCTACCGCAACCCGCTCGTCGAGCAGCGCGCCGACCCGCACATCGGCCGCCACACCGACGGCCACTACTACTTCACGGCGACCTCCCCCGAGTACGACCGCATCATCCTGCGCCGCTCCCGCACGCTGCGGGGCCTGGCGCGGGCGGACGAGTCCGTCATCTGGCGGCGGCACACGAGCGGCGACATGGCCTCGCACATCTGGGCGCCGGAACTCCACCACATCAACGGCAAGTGGTACATCTACTTCGCCGCGGCGCCCGCCGACGACGTATGGAAGATCCGCATCTGGGTCCTGGAGAACGCCAACGCCGATCCGTTCAAGGGGAGGTGGCGGGAGAAGGGGCAGCTCACCACGGCCTGGGACACCTTCTCCCTCGATGCCACCACCTTCACGCACCGGGGCGGCCGCTACCTGGCCTGGGCGCAGTACGAGCCCGGCATGGACAACAACACCGGTGTCTTCCTGTCGCGGATGGCGAATCCCTGGACTCTGACGGGACCTCAGATACGCCTGACCACACCCGAGTACGACTGGGAGTGCGTCGGCTTCAAGGTGAACGAGGGCCCCTCCGTCATCCAGCGCAACGGCCGCGTCTTCCTCTCGTACTCGGCGTCCGCGACCGACTTCAACTACTGCATGGGACTACTCACCGCCGACACCCGCAGCGACCTCATGGACCCCGCATCCTGGTCCAAGTCGCCGACCCCCGCCTTCACCAGCAACGACACGACCAAGCAGTACGGTCCGGGCCACAACTGCTTCACCGTCGCCGAGGACGGCCGCACCGACGTCCTCGTCTACCACGCCCGCCAGTACAAGGACATCGCCGGCGACCCCCTGCACGACCCCAACCGCCACACCCGCGTCCAGACGTTCGGCTGGAAGCCGGACGGCACACCCGACTTCGGGGTGCCCGTCGCCGATGGCGTTGCCACGTGGGTCAGCTGAGGAACGGACGCACGAAGGAGCGTACGAAGGCGTTGCGGAATTTGCCCTGAGGGTCCAGGCGTTGGCTCAGGGCGGCGAAGTCGGCGGCGTGCGGATAGCGGGCGCCGAGCGCGGCGGGCTCGGCGCCGAACACCTTGCCCCAGTGCGGGCGGGGCGCGAACGGCGTCAGACACTCCTCGACGAGCCTGACCACCGGGCGCACGGCCGCCGCGTCCGGCACCCACGTGAAGTGGAACGCCACGGTGTCCCGAGCGTGCGCGGGGCTGAGCCACTGGGTGTCGGCGGCGACGGTGCGCACCTCGCACACCTGGAGAACGGGCGCCACCTCGTCCCTGACGGCATCCAGGGCGTTCAGCGCGGAGAGGGCGTGCTCGCGCGGCAGCAGGTACTCCGACTGGAGCTCGGCCCCGCTGCTCGGCGTGAACTCGGCCCGGAAATGCGGGAGTCGCTCGTGCCACGGCCCCGGGACACCAAGCTGTTGGGTGCAGTTGACGGCGGGCATGCCCGGCACCGGATGCCGGGGCTCACTCACGGGCGCCGCCCAGGGGAAGTCGACGGCGGTATCGCCGCGCTGCTTGAGCCACACCTGGTTGAAGCGCGGCCCGCGCCAGTCCGTGAACAGGCTCACGCTGTACGCCGCCGACGTCACCGCATCGAAGTCAAGGCCGACCAGGGGAAGTTCGCCGAACACGTGCTGGCTCACCGTGAAGTCCGGCACCAGGTCGAGCGTGAGGGCGAGGACGACGCCGAGCGCTCCGAGCGAGACCACGGCGCCGTCGAAACCGTCGTCGCCACGGTTCAGTACGCGCGTCCCCCCGTCGGCGGTCACCAGCTCCACCGTGCGCACGATCTCCGCCAGCGACTGGTTGCCGTTGCCCGAGCCATGTGTCCCGGTGGCGACCGAACCGGCCACCGAGATGTGCGGCAGCGAGGCCATGTTGGGCAGGGCGAGACCGCACGAAGCCACCCGCGTGGCGAGGTCGGCATACCGCACACCACCTGCCACACGCACGGTCCGCGCCGTGGTGTCCACGTCGATGGACGGCTCAAGGGCGGCGAGGGAGAGCAGGGCGGTGTCCGCGCCGTCGCCGTCCACGTCGGCGATCCGGTTGAAGGAGTGGCCGCTGCCGAGCACGCGCACCTGGCGGTTCTCCGCGACGAGGGACCGCAGGGCGGCCTGCGACGCGGGCAGGTGCAGCTCCCGGGCCGAGAAGGTGATGTTCCCGGCCCAGTTGGTCACGGCGCCGTTCCGCCCGGTGGACAGGATGTCGGTCATGTTCGGGTCCCTCCCTCACGGCTGCGGGGGAGGAGCCCACCCCGTGGCCTCGTCCTTCCAGGATGACCGCGGCCGTCCTCCCCGCCCAGCAGCACCCGCAGGGCGGCGTGGGTGAGTCGTCGAAGCCGCGTTCATGGTCACGACTTTACGGCTCCGGGCAGCAGGAAGTTGTTCCCCACCGCCACGGACTGGAAGAGGGACACCGTCACGAGACCGGGCACCATCATCGACAGCGCGATCCGCGTGAAGATCCGCCACTCGCTCGCGCCGTCCATCCGCCCCGCCTCCACGCGATCGCCGTGCACGGCTCGGCGGGGATGAACTACGCCCGCCCGCGCGTGCGGGCCGACCCGGCCGGGCGATGAGCGGCTTCGCGCACCGGTGACATGACTCAGGCCCGCATCACCAGGCGGTCCACCGCCGGGTTCCCCGAGCCGTAGGGGACCGGCAGGAGCCCGGCGGCGCCACCGGTCGCGTACAGCGCCTGTTCGAGACCGCTCACCAGATGCTCCACGTCGACCGGCGGACGCACGACCAGGCGCAGGAAGCGGCTTGAGCTGCCGATCTTGTTGCCGCACTCACGGACCAGGATGCCGTGCTCAGCGAGCAGCCGGTCCCGCAGGAGCGCCCCGTCGACGCCGTCCGGCAGCCGCACGTACACGAAGTTGCCCTGCGAGGGATAGCTGGTGAGCCCGGGGAGCCGCCCCAGGTGCCAGATCATCTCCTGCCGGTCACGGCGCACCTGACGCAGGCTCAGGTCATAGGCGTGGCGGTGCTGTTTCAGCATGAACACCACCGTCTCCGCGAAGGAGTTGAGGTTCCACTTCGGCAGCGCCGCGCGCACCCGGCCGGCCAGGCCCGGATTGGCGACGAGATAGCCGAAGCGCACGCCGTGCAGCCCGAAGTTCTTGCCGAGACTGCGCAGCACGATGACGTTGGGGCGCAGCACCGCCTCGTCGGCGACGCTCTGCTCCGGTCCCGCGTCGGCGAACTCCAGGAACGACTCGTCGACGACGACCAGGTCGAGGTCCTGGAGCGCGTCGAGCAGCGCGAGCACGGAGCGGCGCGGGAGCAGGCCTCCGTCCGGGTTGTTGGGGTTGCAGATGACGGCCGTGCGGGAACCTCTGGCGCGTACGAAGTCGACGTAGGCCACCGGGTCGAGCGCGAAGCCGTCGGCCTCCGGAAGCAGGAACATGTCCACCCGCTTGCCGGTCTCCATCGACTGATCGGTCCATCGCCCGAACGTCGGCACCGGCACGGCGAGCGCGTCGCGCACCAGCAAGTGGTCGATCCAGGTGATGAGTTCGGTCGAGCCGTTGCCCATCACGACGGTCTGCGGATTGAGCCCGAGCACGGCGCTGAGCTCGGCCGCGATGGTGTCGGCGCCGCTCGGGTAGTAGGTGAGGATGTCCCGCAGCCGCCCGCCGAGCTCCTCGTACATCTCGGGTGTCGGGAAGTACGGATTGCACGGGATGCAGAAGTCGACGAGCGGCCGCCCGCTGTCCGCCGCCGCCCTGTTCAGCGCGGAGTACGAGGGGGTGTGCGCGGTCGACGCGCGAAAGAGGGCGGTGACGTTGCCCGCGTCTGCCATGGGAGCACTCCGGATGGTGAAGGTGGTGTCTCCCGTACATACGTACGCGGGGGCGGGCCTGCTCAACCGGTGGGGTGCGCGGGGTGGTCGAGGCGAGGTGGTGGCCGCGGATCCTACGATCGGGGCCATGAGCCCCCGCCTGCTGATCTACAGCCGAACGACCGCCTACCGCCATGCGTCGATCCCCGCGGGAGTCGCCGCCCTGAGCGGGCTCGCCGCCGGGAGCGGCTGGTGCGCCGACGCGACCGAGGACCCGGCCGCCTTCGAGCGGGACCTGTCCGGCTACGCGGCGATCGTCTTCCTCTCCACCAGCGGCGACGTCCTCACCCCTGCCGGACGGGAGTCCCTGCGCGCCCACCGGTCGGCGGGCGGCGGCTTCATGGGCATCCACGCCGCGGCCTGCACGGAGTACGACTGGCCGTACTACGGCGAGCTCCTCGGCGCGCGCTTCGCCCGCCATCCCGCCTACCAGCCCGGCCGCCTGAGCGTCGAGGACCACACGCACCCGGCCACCGAACACCTCCCCGCCGTCTGGGAGTTCACGGACGAGTGGTACGACTTCCGGACCTCGCCGCGCGGCGAGGTGCGCGTCCTGGCGTCCGCCGACGAAGCCTCGTACGAAGGAGGCGGCATGGGCGCCGACCACCCCTTGGTGTGGTGCCACGAGCGCGAGGGCGGCCCGATGTTCTACACGGCGCTCGGCCACGCCGAGGAGGCCTACGCGGACCCGGATTTCCGCGCCCACCTGCTGGGCGGCCTGCGGTACGTGACCGGCCTCGCCTGAGGCGACGAAGCGGACCGGACATGGGTGAGCCCCCGCCGGGTGCGGCGGGGGCCCGTGCCAGGTGCTAGAGGGTGCCGGAGGCGGAGATGGCGACCTCGGCCTTGGTGGCGCCCGACTGCGAGCCGAAGCTCTCGATCTTCTTGACGAGGGCCAGGCTCTCCTCGTCCGCGACCTCACCGAAGACCACGTGCTTGCCGTCGAGCCACGTGGTGGCGATCGTGGTGATGAAGAACTGCGAGCCGTTGGAGTTCGGTCCCGCGTTGGCCATAGACAGCTGACCGGGCTTGGTGTGCTTGAGCTGGAAGTTCTCGTCGGGGAACTTGTCGCCGTAGATGCTCTTGCCGCCCGTGCCGTTACCGGCGGTGAAGTCGCCGCCCTGGAGCATGAAGTCCGGGATGACGCGGTGGAACTTCGAGCCCGCGTAACCGAAGCCCTTCTCGCCGGTGGCGAGCGCGCGGAAGTTCTCCGCCGTCTTCGGCACGACGTCGTCGAAGAGGTTGAACGTGATGCGGCCTTCGGGCTTGCCGTCGATGGTGATGTCGAAATAAGCCTTGATTGTCATGGTCCTCATCCTGTCATTGCCCTGTCCCCACCCGCCAACCGAACCCCCCGCTGACCTACCCGCACCCCACCTGACCAGGCATGATGTCTTCGGCATTCAGTCCATGGCAGTCGGTGTTCCGGTGCGGTCAGCCCGTTCTGAGCCTCAGGAAAGTGATCGAGTTCGCCGGGAAGGTGTACGAGAAGGTGTCGGACACACCCTTGAACGTCGAGGTCACGGGCTTCACCGGGGTCGCGTCCTTCGTGTTCTCCGCGGCCGGGGCGGCGGCGAGCGTGGTCACCTTCGCGGTCCGCCCCACCTTCGTGGCCGAGCCGAGATCCACCTCGGTGCGCGCTTGAGCCCCCTGAGCGTTGACGACCTTGACGATGAGGTCACCGGTGGCCTTGTCGCGGGTGACGACCTGGCGGAACGGCTCGGCGGGCTTGTCGTCCGTGAAGGAGCCCCACTTCTTGCCGTCCAGGAAGAGCGTCACCTGACGGCCGCGGACCTCCACGCGCAGGTCGTAGCTGCGGCCCGTCTCGATGGTCGTCGTGTCCTGGATCATGGTCTGCTTCGCCCCGTCGACGGACTTCTCGACGGCCGACTGACTGTTGTTCCAGCCGCCCAGGTTCCACCAGTAGTGGTTGCCGGAGTCCTTGACCCCGAAGGCGACCATGAAGCCTTCCTTGCCGGATTTCTTGGTGGCCTGCACGTTCAGGTCGTAGTTCTGCCAGCTCTTGTCACCCGCCGTGACCAGGGTGTTCTCGGCGGCCTCGTCGGACTGGACGTACGCGCCGTCCTGGACGGCCCAGCTGCCCTTTCCGGCCGCCTTGCTCCACCGGCCGTCCCCGCCGGAGAAATCGTCGGCCAGGAGAGTGCTGCCGTCCTCGCCGGTGACCTTCACGTCGTCGTACGCGGCGCTGGTGGCCCAGGTGGACAGGCCGACGGCGCCGGTGATGGGCCCGGACGTGGCGGGGGTGCCGGAGGCGGTGGAGGGCACGACCTCGTCGCCGACGTTGCGCATGAAGAGCTTCTGCGTCTCGTAATTGGCCGAGCCCCATGACTGGTCGTTGTCGTACCAGATCATGTTCGGCTTCCACTGCACGTAGTCCTCGTTGGCGAGCAGCGGGGCGTACGAGGCGAGCTTGACGACGTCGGCGTTGCGTTCAAGGCCGGTCATGAAGGCCGCTTCGGAGAGCGCGTTGGAGAACGTGTTGCCCTGCGAGGCGTACTCGCCGAGGAAGACCTTCGGGCCTTGGCGGTCGTAGGAGTCGTAGCGGTCGTTGTTCTCCAGGAACCACTGCGGGCTGTTGTAGTAGTGCTCGTCGACCATGGCCACGTCCGCGTCGCGGCTTAGTTGCCAGGCCTTGTCGAAGATCGAACCGCTGTCGTCGGGGCCGGAGTTGGAGATGACGGTGATGTCCGGGTGCTTCGCCTCGATGGCCGCGCGGAACTCCTTGAAGCGGGCGAAGAACTCCTCGGGGAGGTTCTCTTCGTTGCCGACTTCCAGATGGGTGAGGCGGAAGGGCTTGGGGTGGCCCATCGCCGCGCGCTTCTTGCCCCACTCGCTCGTCGCCGGGCCGTTGGCGAACTCGATCAGGTCCAGGGTGTCCTGGATGTGCCGCTTGAGCAGGGCCGGGTCGTCGGTGGCCTTGTTCTGGCCGCAGCCCGTCACCAGGGCGGGGACCACGGGCAGCGGCATGGCGCCGGTGTCCTCGGCGAACTGGAAGTACTCGTAGTAGCCCAGGCCGTAACTCTGGTTGTAGCCCCAGAAGTTGGCGTTCGTGGCCCGCTGCTCCACGGGCCCGATGGTGTCCTTCCACTGGTAGGAGCGCTTGCGCTGCCAGCCGGACCGCTCCTCGTACGCCTCGTGGGAGCCGGTGTTGACCAGGCAGCCGCCGGGGAAGCGCAGGAAGCCGGGGTTCAGGTCGGCGATCTTCTGGGCGAGGTCCTTGCGCAGGCCGTTCGCGCGGCCCTTGAAGGTGTCGCGGGGGAAGAGGGATATCTCGTCGAGCGCGACGGGGGCTGCGGCTGTGTCCGAGGCGACCGTGAGCCGGCCGGTGGCGGAGGTGCGCCCCGCCGTGAACGAGGCCTCGTACTTCGCCCAGCCGCCGCGCGTGGTGACGCGGCGGGCGGGGGCGAGGTCGCCGGAGGCGTCGCGCAGGGTGAGGGTCAGCGGCGCCTTCCGCGTGCCGCCCCGGGCCCAGACCGAGAGGTCGTAGCGCTTGCCCTTGGTGACCGCGATTCCGGTGTTGTAGCCCGTGTTGGTGACGGACGAACCGCTCCCCAGGGACAGGTAGTTGCGGTTACGTGCGTTGAGGCGTCCGTCGTCGTCCACCACCTTCGCGGTGCCGGACGTGTCCCATGAAGTGAGCGGCTTGTAGGAGGCGTTGTCGGCGGTGGAGTACTCGAAGGAGCGGTTCTGGACGAGCTCGGCGTAGAGGCCGCCGTCCGCCGCGCGGTTGATGTCCTCGTAGAAGACGCCGTACATCGAGTCGTCGATCTTCGCGCCGGTGCGGGTCGGGTCGACGTCGATCGTGTAGTCGGTGGGTTCGGCCGTGGCGGTGGGCCCCGCGGCGAGCGTCCCGGCGAGCAGGGCTCCCAGGGTGAGCCCGATCCTCCAGCGTCTGCGTGCCATGCGTACCCCAGTCTGTGTGCGGTATGTCGAACGACGATCAGCAGGTCGAACGGAAACTTAGGCAGCCAGAAGTGGCACGTCAACGCATTGCGCAGGAAGTGGCCGAGGTGGTTCCCGGGGTTCGTGATGTCGAACAACTACCGGGAAATTCCTGAGACTTCGGCGCCGGCTCTGTCCGAACCGTTGACGCGCCCGGCGTTCGACCCTACGGTCCCGTTCGAAGTTGCGAGCAGCATTCGAAATATCGAACAGAAGTGAGCCGCAATGCCACCACCCCTCCCGAGCCGACGAGGTGTGCTCGGCGGTATCGGAGCGCTCGCCGTAGCGGGCAGCTTCGGACTCGCCGCCGCGAACCGCAGCGCCTCCGCGCTGGCGTCGGACGCGGACGTACGGGTCCGCTACTGGAATCTGTTCTCCGGCGGCGACGGCGCCAACATGATCGCCATGCTGGACGCCTTCCGTGCCGCGAACCCCGAGGTCGACGTCAAGGACTCGACCCTCCAGTGGGGAAACCCGTACTACACCAAGCTGGCCATGGCCGCCTCGGGGAACCGCGCCCCCGACCTCGCCGTGATGCACCTGGGCCGGATCCCCGGCTTCGCGCCCGGACAGCTGCTCGACCCCTGGGACGTGCGGCTGCTCGCGCGGCACGGTGTGCGCGAGGCGGACTTCGACCCGGTGCTGTGGAAGCGCGCCGTGGTCGACGGCAAGCTCTACGGCCTTCCCCTCGACATCCACGCCCAGCTCTGCTTCTACCGCCGCGACGTATGCGGGAAGGCGGGACTGCTCGGCCCGGACGGCGACCTGGCGAAGGTCACGTCGACCGAGGACTGGTTCAAGGTGCTCAAGGCCGCCAAGAAGGCCGTCAAGGGGGACGTCCACACCATCGGCATCAAGGCCGACGAGCCGAACTTCTCCTGGTGGTTCTTCCTCACCTTCTACACCCAGCTCGGCGGCACCTGCCTCAGCGCCGACGGCCAGGGCGTCACCCTCGACACCGACAAGGCCACCCAGGTCCTGGAATTCCTGCGCCGGCACCTGACCGACGGCTACTCCACCGCGATCGGCATCGCCGACGCCGAGGCCTTCGTGAACGGCTCCGCCTTCACCTGGGAGGGCAACTGGTCGGTGCCCGTCTTCAGCGGCGCGAAGCTCGAGTACGGCGCGACCCCGCTGCCACCCGTCTTCGGCGCACCCGCCACCCACACCGAGTCCCACTGCTTCGTCCTGCCGCACCAGTCGCGGCGCGGCGGCGCCACCGACGAGGGCGCGCACCGGCTGGCCGCGTACGTCGTCAAGAACGCCACGGCCTGGGCGCGCGGCGGCCACATCCCCGCCTACCTGCCGACCCTCGACGACAAGAAGTACCTGGCCCTCGAACCGCAGTCCGAGTACGTCTCGGCGATGGACCACATGGCGGTCGAGCCGCCCGCCTGGTTCGCGGGATCCACCGGACTCCTCGCCCAGCGCATCGGACCCGTCATCGCCTCGTCGAACGTCGGCTCCGCCGAGCCCGCCGCCACGGCCCACCGCATGAAGGGCGTACTCGAAGAGCTGGTCGCCATGAAGAACCCGATGGAAGGCCGGTCCGCGACCGGGGGAGGGACCGCCTCGTGAGCGCCGTCGACACAGCCGTCGCACCGGCCGCCGTACGGACCGCCCCTGCGGCGAAGACCGATTCCCTGCGGGCCCGGCTGACCCGTCGCGTACAGCACGGCGGCTGGTTCGTCGCCCCCTTCCTCATCCTGTTCGCGCTGTTCGTGCTGTTCCCGATCGGCCGCGGCCTGTGGCTGAGCTTCACCGACGCCAACATCTCCGGCACGGGCGAACGCTTCGTCGGACTCGACAACTACCGCGAGGCCCTCGACAGCCCGCTCCTGTGGGACTCCCTGGGCCACAGCGCCTACTTCACGCTGCTCGTGGTGCCCTGCATCGTCGTCCTGGCGTTCCTCCTCGCGATGCTCGCCCACCACATCGAGCGCGCCAAGTGGCTCTGGCGGCTGTGCTTCTTCGCCCCCTTCCTGCTGCCGTCGACGGTCGCCGGGAACCTGTGGCAGTGGCTGTTCAACCCCGGCACCGGGATGATCAACCACGTCTTCGGCCTCGACACGCCGTGGCTGACCCAGAAGTCCACCGCCATGCTCGCCGTCGTGATCACCACCCTGTGGTGGACGGTCGGCTTCAGTTTCCTGCTCTTCCTCGCGGCCCTGCAGAACATCCCGAGCCATCTGTACGAGGCCGCGGAGCTGGACGGCGCGGGCGCCTGGCAGCGGATGGTGCACATCACCCTGCCGATGCTGCGCAACATCACCGGCCTCGTGATCACGCTCCAGATCCTCGCCTCGCTCCAGGTCTTCGACCAGGCCGTGGTGATGCAGGACTTCGGTCCAGGACCGGAGGAGAGCACCCGGACCTTCGTCCAGTACACCCTCGAAGAGGGCTTCACCGCCTACCGCGTGGGCTACGCCTCCGCGATCTCCATCATCTTCTTCGTGCTCATCGCGGCCGTCGCCCTCGGCCGGATGTGGCTCCTTCGCAAGCGTGAGGAGGGCGTGCGATGAGCACCACCGCCCTGGGCAAGACCGGACGCAAGAGGAAGTGGACCCCGGGCCAGATCGTGCTCACCGCCCTAGGCGTCGCCGTCTCCGCCCTGTGGATGACGCCGCTCCTGTGGGCCCTGTTCACGTCCCTGAAGTCGGAGACCGAAGCCGTCGAAGTACCCACCCACTGGGTGCCGGACGAGTGGACGGGCCAGGCGTGGAAGGCGCTCTTCGACAGCGGCAACATCACCAACTGGTTCGTGAACTCCGTCATCGTCTCGGTCTGCGTCACCTTCATCGTGGTGGTGGTCAGCGCACTGGCCGGGTACGGCTTCGCGCGCACCGAGTTCCGGGGCAAGAACGCGCTGCTGGGTCTCGTGATGGCGGGCCTGATGGTGTCGCCGGCCGTGCTGGGCGTTCCGCTCTTCACGACCGTCCAGTCCATGGGGATGGTCGACACCTACTGGGGCATGATCCTGCCGCAGTGCGCGCCCGCCGCGATGGTCTACATCCTCTACAAGTTCTTCCAGTCGATCCCGCACGAGTTGGAGGAGGCCGCCTACATCGACGGCGCCGGACGCTGGCGGGTCTTCTTCACCATCGTCCTGCCACTCTCCAGGCCCTCGCTCTCCGCCGTCGGGATCTTCACGTTCATCGCGTCCTGGAACAACTTCCTGTGGCCCTACATGGTGACCAACAACCCCGACCTGATGACCATGCCGAACGGCATCGCGACCGTCATGAACTCCTACGGGATCCAGTGGGCGCAGCTGATGGCGGGCGGCCTCATGGCGGGCCTGCCCCTGATCGTCGTCTTCGTCTTCTTCCAACGGCAGATCGTCAGCGGCGTGGCCCATACGGGGCTGGCGGGGCAGTAGCGGGACCTCGGCACTGCGGTCATCGCCGCGCCGGTCCTCACCGCTCGGACGGCCGCCGGGCGGTCGTCTCCCGGGGTACCAGCCGATGGCTGAGGGTGGTGGTCGCCCCGCTGCCGGCGGCCGAGTCCGGCGCGGACTCGATGATGCGGCGGGCGGCCATGGAGCCCATCTCGTACAGCGGGAGGCTCACCGTGGTCAGTCCGACGTGCCGGGCGATCCTGAGGTCGTTGATGCCGGCGACGGAGATCTCGCCCGGTACGTCGATGCCTGCCTGACGCAAGGCGCCGAGCGCACCGACCGCGACCTCGTCGTTGGCCGCGAGGACGGCATCGGGGAGCGGCCGGCGTGCGATGAGCCGCAGGGCCGCGGTGTGACCGGCCTCGTGGTCGAAGCCGCCCGGCACGCAGTACGCGCTCCTGCCGAGGCCTGCGTCGCGCATGCGGGCGAGGAATCCCTCCCTGCGCAGCCGGGTGACGGTCATGCCGGGCGGCCCCTCCACGAACGCGATCCGGCGGTGGCCGAGCGCGAGGAGGTGGTCCGCGACGTCATGGGCGGCGGCGTGGTTGTCGACGGTGATCGTCGGGCAGCCGAGGTCGCGGTCGGCGAGTGACACGGCACGGATGCCCTGCTCCCGCGCCTGGCGGACGGCCTTGAGCAGGGCCGGCCGCTGGGGGTCGTCGACGTAACCGCTGCCCGCGAAGACCACTCCCGCGGCGCGGTAGTCCCGCATGGCCTGGAGGCGGCTGATCTCCGTCGTGGTGCTCCGGTCGACGTTGGACAGCATGGTCACATATCCGGCCCGGGTCGCCACGTCGTCCACCCCGCGGGCGATCACGGAGAAGTACGGGTTGACGATGTCGCTCACCAGAACGCCCACGAGACGGCTGTTGGGCGAGACCATGGCCCGCGCGAGGGCGCTCGGCGAGTAGTCCAGCTTCTCGGCGGCCGCGATGACCTTGGCGCGTGTCCTGGCCGAGACGGGATGGTCGGACCCGCTCAGGACCCGTGACGCGGTGGCCACGGCCACGCCCGCCACCCGGGCGACATCCACCAGTGAGCTCACGGCCACCTCCGCGCGGGAAACGTTTGCCTCAACATGGCACAGGACGCGACCTGTTCGCAATGACAGCACATAACTACCGGCTGTATGGCCTGAGTTGACCCCTTGACGGTTGCCTGCACCTGCTCGCTACCATCCGAGAAAGGAAGACGTTTTCCTAGGCGATGACCTTGGGGAACGTACGAGAACGAGCAGTCGGTCGAAGCAAGCGACCGAGGCAAGTGACCCAAGCAAGTGGAGGAACCAGAGGGGGAGAACATGCATGCCTGGACTCGCGCGAAACGGCTCGCTGCCGTCGCGCTCCTGTCCCTCGTCACCGCGACCGCCTGCGGCGGCCAAGGCACCCAGATCCGCGGGGACGGGACACTCTCGTTCACCGTGGCGCTCATCGAACCGGACCTCACGACCGTGCCGCTCCTGGCGGCCGTCGACGCTCTCCGCGACCAGGGCCACGAGGTCGACGTCGTGGAGCTCGCAGAACCTGAACTGGCCGTCGAGGGGCTCGCCAAGGGCGATTACGCGATCTCTGCCGAGGCCACCGGCCCGGCGTTGAGCGCCATCGAACAGGACGCCCCCATCAAGATCATCGCCGATGTGGTCGGCAACCAGTGGGCGTTGTACGGAAGTTCCGCCGTCTCGTCCTGTGACGACCTGAGCGGGCGCCCGTTCGGGATCTTCAGCGAAGGCGCGGTGGCGACCGCCATCGCCAAGGACTGGGTGGCCGCCGAGTGCGGCGCCGGCAAGCGCCCCGACTACCTGACGATCGGCGGCTCGGACGTGCGGGCACAGGCGCTCGCCTCGGGGGAGATCGACGCGACGCCGCTGGAGGTCTCCGACGCGGTCGCCCTGGAGTCGTCCGGCGCCTCCGGGCTCACCAAGGTCGTCGACTTCGCCGAGAGCCTGCCGGACCTGCACCCGCAGACCGTGTACGCGAACGGCGCGTTCCTCACCGAACACCGTGCGGTGGCCCAGGAGTTCGTCACCGCCCTGGTGCGGGAGCACCGCAGGATCAACGCCGATCCGCGGCATCTGGTGGAACTGGTGAAGAAATACCTGCCGGAGGAGGACCAGGAGGAGGTGGCCACCACCGCCCGGCGCTACCGCGACGCGAAGCTCTTCGACGCGGCAGCCCTGACGCGGCGCAACGTGCAGGGGACCATCGACTTCTTCGCCCGCGCCGGCGTGATCGAACGGGGGATGACCACGCGGGACGCGGCCGATCTCAGCTTCATCAGGGAGGCGTCATGACGGCGCGTCAGGCGGGCGCGGTCACGGCGGTGAAGGCCGTGGCGGTACGCAGGCGGCTCCTGGACGCCAACTGGCCCTATCAACTTCTCACGTTCGCCGTCTTCGCCGCGGGCTGGGAGCTCTACGCCCGTGAACGGGGCGGCCTTCTCCTGCCGGGCTTCGCACAGACGGTCCGGGCCACGGCGGGACTCCTCGCCGACGCCGAGCTGTGGCATGCGCTGGCCGTCAGCAACCAGGCGCTCGTGCTCGGCTTCGCCCTCGCCCTCCTCGTAGGCGTCCCGGCGGGCATCGTCCTCGGCCGGTTCCGGCTCATCGAGCGGTACGCGGACGTCTACCTCAACATCCTCCTCGTCACGCCGATGGCGGCGATCATCCCGCTGCTCGTGATGTCGGTGGGCGTGGGCCTGACCTCGCGGATCCTCCTGGTCACGGTCTTCTCGGTGGTGATGGTGATCGTGAACTGCCGGACCGGCGTACGGCAGGTGGATCCCTCGCTGATCGAGATGGCCCGCTCCTTCGGGGCACGCGAACGGCAGATCTGGACCCGGATCCTGCTCCCAGGAGCCCTCCCCGCGATCATGACCGGCGCACGGCTCGGCATCGGCCGCGCGGTCACCGGCATGGTCATCGTCGAACTGCTCATGGTCTCCGACGGTCTTGGCGGACTGATCCTGAAGTACCGCGGCCTGCTCAAGGCGCCGGAGCTCTACGGAACCGTCGTGATCATCCTGGCGGAGGCGCTGTTCCTGATCTCCCTCGCGCGGTGGGGCGAGAACAAGGTGACCCGATGGGCACGGACACAGACGGCAGGAGGCGCTCGATGATCACGATCCAAGGCCTCGGCAAGAGCTTCGTCGGCCAGGACGGCGCCACCGTCCACGCGCTGCGGGGCGTCGACCTGGAGGTGGGCGCGAACGAGTTCCTGACCGTCCTTGGCCCCAGCGGCTGCGGCAAGACCACCCTGCTCAAGGCGATCGCCGGTCTTGCCCCCTGGGACGCGGGCGACATCCTCATCGACGGCGCCCCCGTGCGCGGCCCCGGCCCCGACCGCAGCGTGGTCTTCCAGAACTTCGCACTGCTGCCCTGGGCGACCGTTCTGGACAACGTGGCCTTCGGCCTGCGGATGCGCGGAGCGGGACGGGCCGAACGCGAGGAACGCGCCCGCTCGCTGATCGGGACGGTGGGCCTCGCGGGCTTCGAGAGCAAGCTGCCCGGCGAGCTGTCCGGGGGCATGCAGCAACGCGTGGGAATCGCCAGGGCGCTGGCGGTGGAACCCCGGGTCCTGCTCATGGACGAGCCGTTCGGAGCGGTGGACGAACAGACCCGGCGCCTGTTGCAGGAGGAACTCCTGTCGATCTGGGAGGAACACCGGCTCACCGTCGTGTTCATCACCCACAGCATGGCGGAGGCCGTGCTCCTCGGGGACCGCGTCGCCCTGATGAGCGCCCGGCCCGGACGGATCGCGGACATCGTGCCCGTGGACCTGCCCCGGCCGCGCTCCGGTGACGTCGGCTCCCTGGAGCGCTCCGGCCGGTACACCGAGATCACGGCGTACCTGTGGGAGCGGCTGCGCGAGATGCACGCGGAGCACCGCCCGGCGAAGGCGGCGGCGCGGTGAGGGCGCCCGCCGCACCGATCGGCCTCGCGGTCGGCGCCGCGGCCTGGGAACTGACCGGGCGCCTGGCGGACGCCTCGTACTTCCCGCCGCTGAGCACGGTCCTGGCCCGGCTGCGCGACCTCGCGGCCGACGGACTGATCTACGCCAGTCTGCGCGACAGCCTGGTCAACCTGGCCCTGGGGTTCGCCATCTCGCTGGTCGCGGGACTGGGCATCGGCATGGCGATGGGCCACTGGCGCAAGGTCGAAGCCGCGCTCGGCGTGTATGTGTACGCGCTGCTCACGGCCCCGTCGCTGGTCTTCGCGCCGGTCTTCTTCGCCCTGCTGGGCGCGGGTCGCGCATCGATCGTCGCGGTGGTGGTCATGTACGCGATGTTCGTCATCATCGTGAACACCGCATCGGCGGTGCGGTCCGCCCCCGCGCACCTGGTGGAGATGGCGCGCTCCTACGGCGCGGGCGAGGGGCAGGTGCTGCTGCGCGTCGTCCTGCCGGCCGCCGCCCCCATGATCATGGCCGGGGTGCGGCTCGGCGTCGGCCGCGCCGTCACCGGGATGATCAACGGCGAGATGTTCATCGCCGTCGTCGGTCTGGGGCACGTCGTCACCGAGGCGGGCGGGCGCTTCGACAGCGCCGGTGTCCTCGCCGTGCTCCTGGTCGTGATCACGGTCGCGCTCGCAGCGACCGCACTGGTCCAGGCCGTCGACCGCAGGGTCACCCGCTGGGTTCCGCAGACGTCGAGGGGATACCGATGACCGTCCGGAAGGTGGACGCGTACAGCCACATCCTGCCCGCACCGTACTTCGCGCGCATGCGCGAGCTCGCCGTCGACACGGGCGCCCTCAAGCGGTGGCTCGAACTGTCCGCGCTGCACGATCTCGACGCGCGGCTGCGGATGATGGACGAGTTCGGCGACGGCTACCAGCAGGTGCTCACCCTGTCGTCGCCGCCGATCGAACGGCTCGCGGGACCGTCCGATTCCCCGGCCCTCGCCCGGCTCGCCAACATCTCCCTGCACGAGCTGTGCGTGCGTCACCCCGACAGGTTCCCGGCGTTCGTGGCCGCCCTGCCGATGAACGATCCCGATGCCGCGGTCGCCGAACTCATCTTCACCATCGACGAGTTGGGTGCGCGTGGCGTTCAGGTGTTCACCAACGTCAACGGCAGGCCGCTGGACGACCCGGCCTTCGGGCCCGTGTTCGCCGAGATGGCGGCGCGGGACCTGCCGGTCTGGATGCACCCGACCCGCAGCGCGGCCTTCGCCGACTACGCCACCGAGGACACCTCCGCGTACGAGATCTGGTGGGCGCTCGGCTGGCCCTACGAGACCAGCGTCGCCATGGCCCGGCTCGTCTTCTCCGGACTGTTGGAGCGCCACCCGGACATCAAGATCATCACCCATCACCTGGGGGCGATGATCCCCTACCTGGAAGGCAGGATCGGCCTGGGCTGGAGCGACCAGCTCGGCAGCCGCACGGCCGGTGACGACTACGAACGGCTGCGCCGCCAGCGGTTGCCGCGCCGGCCCCTGGACTACTTCCGCCGCTTCTACGCCGACACCGCCCTGTCGGGTTCCGCCATCGGCACCCGCTGCGGCCTGGACTTCTTCGGCGCCGATCACGTCCTGTTCGGCACCGACTGCCCCTTCGATCCCGAGGGAGGCCCTCTGTACGTCCGCGAGACGATCCGCGTCATCGACGCGCTCGACCTCACGGACGCCGCACGCGAGCGGATCTACCACCACAACATCCGGCGCCTGATGCGGATGCCCGACGAAAGGGTGTGACATACCGCCGCCGCGGGCTCGTCGAACCCATTGACCCGCGGCGGCGCTCGTCCTACGGTCTGTCCGGGAATTCGTTCAACGTCCGGTATCTCGAACCAAGTTGAGGGGATCATGACTCGCACCGCCCGCTTCACGCTCGACCCCGCCTTCGCCGTCGGCGACGTCGACCCCCGGCTCTTCGGCTCCTTCGTCGAACACCTCGGGCGCTGCGTCTACACCGGCATCCACGAACCGGGCCACCCCTCGGCCGACGAAGCGGGGCTGCGCACCGACGTGCTCGGACTGATCCGCGAACTCGGCGTGACGGCCGTGCGCTACCCCGGCGGGAACTTCGTGTCGGGGTACAAATGGGAGGACTCCGTCGGCCCACTCGACGAGCGGCCACGCCGTCTCGACCTCGCCTGGCACTCGACGGAGACCAACCGCTTCGGGCTCAGCGAGTACATCGCCTTCCTGCGCAAGATCGGCCCGCAGGCCCAGCCGATGATGGCCGTGAACCTCGGCACGCGCGGTGTCCAAGAGGCCCTGGAACTACAGGAGTACGCCAACCACCCCGCCGGAACCGCCCTGTCCGACCTGCGCGGCGCCCACGGCGACAAGAGCCCCTTCGGCATCCGCCTGTGGTGCCTGGGCAACGAGATGGACGGGCCGTGGCAGACCGGCCACAAGACCGCGAAGGAGTACGGGCGCCTGGCCGCCGAGACCGCCCGCGCCATGCGCCAGATCGACCCGGACGTCGAGCTGGTCGCCTGCGGCAGCTCCGGCCGGTCCATGGCGACCTTCGCCGAGTGGGAGGCCACGGTCCTCGCCGAGACCTACGACCTCGTCGACCACATCTCCCTGCACGCCTACTACGAAGAGACCGACGGCGACCGGGACTCGTTCCTGGCCTCCGCCGTCGACATGGAGTCCTTCATCGAGAGCGTCGTCGCCACCTGCGACCACGTGGGCGCCCGTCTGAAGTCCGAGAAGAGGATCAACCTCTCCTTCGACGAGTGGAACGTGTGGTACCAGTCCCGGCCGCACCCCGAGGTCGAGGAGAGCCTGCGCGACTGGCCCGAGGCGCCGCGCCTCCTGGAGGACAACTACACCGTCACCGACGCGGTCGTCGTCGGCTCGCTCCTGATCGCCCTGCTCCGGCATGCCGACCGGGTTGCCGTCGCGTGCCTGGCCCAGCTGGTCAACGTCATCGCGCCGATCATGACCGAGCCGGGCGGTCCTGCCTGGCGCCAGACGTCCTTCTTCCCCTTCGCGCAGGCCTCGCGGTACGGCCGGGGCGAGGTCCTCGACGTACGCGTGGACTCACCCGTGCACGAGACGGCGAAGTTCGGCGATGTGCCCCTGCTGCACGCCACGGCCGTCCGCGCCGATGACGGTACCGTCACCGTCTTCGCCGTCAACCGCAGTCAGAGTGAGTCGCTGCCGGTCGAAGTCGCGCTCCAGGGTGTGGAGTTGAGTGCCGTCATCGAGCACAGTGCCCTCGCCGACGCCGATCCGGACGCCCGCAACACCCTCGCGGAGCCCGAGCGCGTCACCCCGCACGCCGTCGCGGGGACCGCACTCCAGGACGGCACCTTGAGCGCCGTCCTGGAGCCGCTGTCATGGAACGTGATCCGGCTGGGGTAGGGACCGGCGGCTAGAGCTTGCCCGCGCCCGCCCCTGCCGTCACGGAGCCGACGACGGAAGAGGCGGGCTCGGCCGTGTAGGCGTAGGGCGGCTTGGTGAAGTCGCCCACCTGGGAGATCTCGGTGGCCGCGCCGCCCAGGTCGTTGCCGCGCACGACCGCGAAGCCGTCCTCGTCGCTGCTGCGGCTGGTCGTGACGGCGATCTTCGTGTCACGGAAGACGTTGTTCTCGACCAGCATCCGCGCGCCCATCCGCGAGTGCGCCCCGGTGTCGGCGCCCTGGACGTAGTTGTCGTAGAAGTGCCCGGTGCCGAAGCGCAGGCTCGGGATGCGCGAGTACACGTTGCTGAAGTGGTTGTGGTGGTAGGTCACCTTCAGATGGCCGGTGTCCTCGCCGCCGTTGTTGTCGCTGTGCCCGACCAGCGAGCCCTTGAAGTGGTCCTTGAAGGTGTTCCAGGACACGGTGACGTCGTCGGAGGCGTGCGTGATGTCGAGCAGGCCGTCGTAGTAGTCCTTGTCGTGCTGGCGGTCCGCGGAGAACGAGTTGTGGTCGATCCACACCTTCGTGGACTCCTGGACCGTGATGCCGTCGGACGGCGCGAGCGGCTTGCTGATGTTGAGGTTCTGTACGACGACGTTGGTGGCCTCCTTGATGCGCAGGCCGCCACCGGTGAACCCGGACGCCGAACCGACGCCGAGCACCGTCGTGTTGGAGCCGATGTCGACCTGGCCGGACAGCGAGATCAGACCGTCCACCTTCACCACCTTGGCGCCGTCACCGCCGACCGCGGTCTTGAAGGCCGCCAGCGACTTCACGGTGGTGGCGGTGGCGCTGCCGCCGCCCGTCGTACCCGCCCCGAAGCCGACCGGCGCCGCCGCTGCCGCCGTGGTCCCGCGTTCGGCCGTGGCGGCGTCGGGCTCCGCGGCGTTCCCGCTCCAGGCCGCCGCCCCGATGATCGCGGCCCCGGCCACCGCCGCCCCTGCGACGCGCCCCGCGCTCGTCCTGCGCGCTCTGTGCATGAGTTGTCCTCCGGTCACTCGGGGGGCGGGTCGATCCCGCCCCCCTTCCTGTCTCCGCCGACACGCCGGACGTTGCCGCCCTGGCCGTGTCCGTCGGGCCGTGCGCGGGGTCAGCGGGCGACGGGCCATCCGGAGCTCCAGTCCAGGAGGTTGACGCCGAGCTTCGGGGTGCCGCTGTCCTGGCCGTCGTAGTAGTGGTAGACGAGCAGGTCGCCGTCGGTGTCCTTCATGACCGACTGGCCGCCGGGGCCTATGTAGCGGCCGTGGCTCTCCTGGACCGGGGTGCCGCCGTTGTTCATCAAGCCGACGCCGTTCTTGTCGATGTACGGCCCGGTGACGCCGGCGGAGCGGCCGACCTTGATCTTGTACGTGGAGCTGGTGCCCGCGCAGCATGTGTCGTACGAGGCGAACAGGTAGTAGTGGCCGCCGCGTTTGACGATGGAGGGCGCTTCGACGGCCTTGGTGCCGGTGGGGCGCGACGCGAGCGAACGCCGGGCGGTGTCGCCCGCGTACTGCTTGCCCGTCGAGGGGTCGAGCCTGATCATCTTGATCCCGGTCCACCAGGAGCCGAAGGACAGCCACCACGTGCCGTCGTCGTCGACGAAGAGGTTCGGGTCGATGGCGTTGTAGTCGCTGGACGTGGTCGAGGCGTACACGGCGCCGTAGTCGGTCCAGGAACCGGGCTCACCGGTAGTGGACGCCGCGAGGCCGATGGCCGACTTGTTCGAGCCGAACGACGAGACGGAGTAGTACATCAGGTACTTGCCGCCGTGGTACGAGATGTCGGGGGCCCAGACGTCCCCGGTGGAGTTGTAGGTGTTCCACCAGCTCGGCCGGGTGGGGAAGGCGGAGCCGCTGCGGCCGAAAGTGATCCGGTCGGTGGAGGTGCGCAGTTGCAGGCCGTCGCCGGTCGAGTAGAGCAGGTACTTGCCGGCGGAGGTGCGCGCCAGGGTCGGGTCGTGCACGACGATGTCACCGGTCACCCGGCCGGGGTTGGGGTAGGCGGTGGCGCTGCTCGGGACGAGGGCGAACAGGGCGGCTGCGGGCAGGGCGACCAGGGCTCTGCGCCGAAAGACGGTGCGGCCGGGGGCGCGGCTGGGAATGCGGCTGAGGGTGCGGCTGGGGGTGCGGCTCACTCCGGGCTCCTTGTGTGGAGGCGTAACTCCCCATGTCTACAGGGGAGTTGTACGGGGGCGGTGCGACAGATGGTTGCCGCCCGCCCCCGCGAGGTTGCCGACCGCGCGTGTACTACAGCGCCGGATACGCGTTCTTCAGGAGCTCCCGGAACTGGGCCGAGAACCACTTCCCTGAGACCGGCGCGTCCGGGAGGGCGCCGGAGAGGTTGTAGCCGTTGCGGGGGTTGCCTCCGTACGTCGGGTCACACATGCGGTCGAAGCCCTTGCCCTCGTCGTTCGGGATCTCCTTGCTCGACCCGTCGGACTCGCCCGGCGGCTTGATCCACACATAGGCGTCGATGCCGGCCTCCGGGGCGGTCCGCGGTCGTTCGCCGAGGCCCGCACCCGACTGGTTGCACCAGTTGCCTATGTGGATGCGCCGGTCGTAACGGCCGCCCTCCACATAGGTGTTCACGTCCGTCGTGGCCCCGGGGCCCGCGGGCCGCGCCGTCCCGCCCCAGCCGTTGCGCGAGGTGTCGATGAGCATGCCTATGCCGGAGCTGAAGCCGGTCGAGACGAGCTGGTTTCGGAACGACTGGGCGAAGGAGAGCTCGTCGACGGAGCGGTTCCAGTCGACCCATGTGGACTCGCGGACCGACCGGCCGTTCACGTTGTCGCCGATCTTGAAGTTGTTCTCCTTCAGGGCGCTGTAGTTGGCCGTGTTGGTGATGAAGCCGTGCACGTTGTCGACGCTGCCGCCGTCGGCGGTCGCCGCCTGGTACATGACCTGGGCGGACGCGGCGAAGTTGTCGTCCCAGCCGATCCAGCCGTGGTGACCCGCGTCCACGTAGTTGTAGACGTTCGGGACCGCGCCGAGCTTGCGCAGGGCGTAGCCGACGCCCTTCACGTAGTTGCCGTTGGCCTTCATCACGTCACACTCGGGCGTCGCCGTGGGGCGACCGCCGGTGTTGGTGACCAGGTTGGGCAGCGAGTCGATCTCGACGGTCGTGACGATGCGCAGGTTCGCGTACTTGGAGTCGGCCAGGATCGCGGCGATGGGGTCGATGTAGTCGCTCTGGTACTTGCCGATCTCGGTCGGGCCGAGCTCACCGTTGGAGGCGAGCGCGGCACAGTCCCGGCCGGGCAGGTTGTAGATGACCAACTGGACCACTCCCGCGCCTTGTTGGAGCGCCGCGTCGAGGTGGTCGCGCAGTCCCATCGAGTCGCCCGAGCCCTCGATCGCGGCGATCCGGTCCAGCCAGACGCCGGTGGGCTGCTTCGCGATGGCGCTGCCGCCCGGTTCGGCGGCGGCCTTCGCCGACCACTCCGGGTTCACATAAGGCTTGGCACCCGCGTACGGATTGTCGACGCGGGCCGCAGCCGCCCGGGTCGCCGCCGAGCCGCCCGAGCTGTCGCCCACGGCGAGAGCGGTGCCGCCGCTCGTGGCGAGGACGGTGGCGAGTGCGGCAAGGAAGAGGGTGCGGGATCTGCGGTGCCTGGTGTGTGTGCGGCTCATGGTGGGTCCTTTCGGGTGTGGGATGGACTGCGGGATGGACGGAGCTGGGGGCTGGACGGGCCGGCGGCTCAGCTGGCGAGCGCCGTCAGGTGGTCACGGAGCCCGGCGCCGAACGCCGTGGGCGTGCCGTCGTACGAACTGATCAGGGCGGGCCCCGACGCGCAGTTCCAGGTGTTCCAGGTCCAGCCGAGGTAGGAGGCCTGGTGTGCGTCGAGCCACTTCATGACGGAGCCGATGAAGCCGTGGGAGCAGGTGTTCTCGCCGATCTCGCCCGCCACGAGCGGCACCTCGGCGGCGACAGGGGCCAGCTGGGCGTCCCAACAGCTCACGGTGGAGCAGGTGTTGAAGTTGTAGACGTGCCAGGCCGCGGCGAGATTGCCCGCCGGATCCGTGGGCGCGTGCTCCAGCCAGCCGCTGAGATCGTTCGAGTACGCGATGCCCGCAGCGAGCACGAGGTTCTTGGCGCCCGTCCCGCGCACCGCGTCGAGCAGGTCCTGCATGCCGGCGACCTCGTAGCCGATGCCGGGACAGGTGCCGCCGTCCCGCCAGCAGTCCCAGGCCTGCGCGGTGGTGGGTGTCGCCCGGTCCGGGTAGGGCTCGTTGAACAGGTCGAGGACGACGGCCGGATCGTCCTTGAAGGTGTCGGCGACCGAGGTCCAGAACGCAGGGGTGTACCGCGCGTTAGGCATCGGCTTCTGGCAGCTCGCGTGCACGTCCGGGCAGCCCGATGAGTTGCCGGTGTACTGGCCGTGGGACCAGTGCAGTTCGACGATCGGGGTCATGCCGTGGTCCTGGACACGCCGGACGAGGTCCTCGACGGCGGATGTGTAGTTGGCGCCCGCGTAGCGCGGGTCGATGTTGTCGGTTCCCAGCCAGCACTCCTCGTTCAGCGGGATGCGTACGGTGTTGGCCTTCCAGTCCGCGATGGCCCGGACGGAGGCGTCGTCGACGGGGCCGTCGAAGATGCCGTAGCCCTGGACACACGCGAACTCGCCGCCGGAGCGGTTGACTCCGAGCAGCCGGTGCGTGGCGCCCTCGGCGTCGACGAGCCGGTTGCCCTCGGCGTGCAGTACGGGTGGTGACGGTGGAGCGGCGGACGCGGCGGATGCGGCGCCCGCCGTCGGCAGGGCGGAGGGCATCGCGAGTCCGGTGGCGATGAGAAGGGCGCCCGCAAGGACGGCCAAGGTCCGCGGCAGACGCGGGGCACGCGGCGGACGGGGCAGACGCGGCAGACGCAGGGGACGCGGGGGACGGGGCATGAGCGACTCCTCGGATTGAACCGGAATCGCTCCCACTGGTGCCGTGGAAGCTAGCAGGAAGTCGCCGCCGAGAACAGAAAGGTTGGCGTGTTTCTCAGATTTCCCGGATCGCCGCTGTCGAATTAATTCGACAACTCCCTTTCGTGTGCGGGCTCTTGACATCGGGCCCGCACCGCTGAATTTTGGGAGCGCTCCCACTGGTTCCCCCTCGCTCCCCGAGCGGAGCTCGCCCCCCCATCGAGCCGTCAGGAGACACCCCCGCATGTCCGCATTCCCCCATTCCCCCCGTTCCGGCTCCTCCAGACCGGAAATCAGCCGCCGCAACCTGCTCGCCCTCGGCGCCGGAGCTGCCCTGGCCCCCGCCATCGTGGCCCTCAACCCCGCAGCTCAGGGCGCATATGCCGCACCCGCAGCCACCGAGTACGAACAGCGCTTCCTCGACCTCTACGCGAAGATCACCCGTTCCGCGAACGGCTATTTCTCGCCGGACGGTATTCCGTACCACTCGGTCGAAACCCTCATTGTCGAAGCCCCCGACCACGGGCACGAGACGACATCCGAGGCATACAGCTATCTGCTCTGGCTACAGGCCATGTACGGCAAGGTCAGCGGCGACTGGACGCGTTTCAACGCGGCCTGGGAAACCATGGAGAAATTCATGATCCCGTCCCATGCCGACCAGCCGACGAACAGTTTCTACAATGCGGCGAAACCGGCCACGTACGCCCCGGAACACGACCAGCCCGCGCAGTATCCCGCCCGGCTCGACCCCGCGATCCAGGCCGGCGCCGACCCGATCGCGGCCGAGCTGAAGAGCGCGTACGGAACCGACGACATCTACGGCATGCACTGGCTCCAGGACGTCGACGACGTCTACGGCTACGGCGGCGGCGCCGCCGGTCCCGTCTACATCAACACCTTCCAGCGCGGCCCGCAGGAGTCGGTCTGGGAGACCGTCCCGCACCCCACCCGCGACGAGTTCACCCACGGCGGGCGCAACGGCTACCTCGACCTGTTCACCGGCGACGCCTCCTACGCCAGGCAGTGGAAGTACACCAACGCCCCGGACGCCGACGCCCGCGCCGTCCAGGCCGCCTACTGGGCCCACGTCTGGGCCTCGGCCCAGGGCCAGCAGGCCGACGTCGCTGCCACGGTCGCCAAGGCGGCCAAGATGGGCGACTACCTGCGCTACGCCCTGTTCGACAAGTACTTCAAGGCCGTCGGCGACTGCATCGACCCCGCCGGCTGCGCTCCGGGCAGCGGCAAGAACAGCTCGCACTACCTGTTGTCCTGGTACTACGCCTGGGGCGGCGCCACCGACACCTCAGCGGGCTGGGCCTGGCGCATCGGATCGAGCCACAGTCACGGCGGCTACCAGAACCCGCTGGCCGCCTTCGCCCTCAGCGCCTACGCCCCGCTCGCCCCCAAGTCGGCGTCGGGCAAGGCGGACTGGGCCAAGAGCCTGACCCGGCAGATCGAGTTCTACCGCTGGCTGCAGTCCGCGGAGGGCGCCATCGCGGGCGGCGCCACCAACAGCTGGCAGGGCCGCTACGCGAAACCACCGGCCGGCACCTCCACCTTCTACGGCATGGCCTACGACGAGAAGCCCGTCTACCACGACCCGCCGTCCAACCAGTGGTTCGGCTTCCAGGCCTGGTCGATGGAGCGGGTCGCCGAGTACCTCCACGAGACCGATGACCCGGCGGCCAGGACGGTCATGGACAAGTGGGTGACGTGGGCGCTGGCCGAGACGAAGATCGCCGCCGACGGCACGTACACGTTCCCCTCGACCCTGAAGTGGTCCGGTCAGCCGGACACCTGGGCCCCGTCAAGTCCGGGTGCCAACACGGGACTTCACGTCACGGTCGTCGACCGCACCAACGACGTGGGCGTGGCCGCCGCCTACGCCAAGACCCTCACGTACTACGCCGCCGCCACGAACCACACCGAAGCCGCCACCACGGCCAAGGCACTCCTCGACGGCATGTGGAAGCACCACCAGGACCCCCTCGGCATCGCCGTGCCCGAGACCCGGGCCGACTACGACCGGTTCGGCGACGCGGTGTACGTCCCGAACGGCTGGACCGGCACCATGCCGAACGGCGACACCATCACCTCCGGATCCGACTTCACCTCCATCCGCTCCTTCTACCGCGACGACCCCGACTGGCCGAAGGTCGAGGCCTATCTCGACGGGGGAGCGGCGCCCCAGTTCACGTACCACCGCTTCTGGGCGCAGGCGGACATCGCGCTCGCCATGGGGACGTACGCGGAGCTCATCGAACCGGGGCCGGGATCGCGGTGACCGGCCGTTCGGCACGCGGCGGGAGGCTGCTCGGCGCCCTCTGCCTGATCCCGGGGCTGCTGCTCGTGGCCGCCGCCCCGTCCTCCGGGGCCGACGATGCCGCCAAGAAGGACGCCAAGGAGAAGGCGTCAGCCCCGTACACCTGGAAGAACGTGCGCATCGACGGCGGCGGCTTCGTCCCCGGCATCGTCTTCAACCGGACCGAGAAGAACCTCGCGTACGCCCGCACCGACATCGGCGGCGCCTACCGCTGGCAGGAGAAGTCCCGGACCTGGACCCCACTCCTGGACTCGGTGGGCTGGGACGACTGGGGCCACACGGGGGTCGTCAGCATCGCGTCCGACACCGTGGAACCGGACAAGGTGTACGCGGCTGTGGGGACCTACACCAACGACTGGGACCCCGGTAAGGGCGCCGTCATGCGCTCGGCCGACCGGGGCCGGACCTGGAAGAAGACCGACCTGCCCTTCAAGCTCGGCGGCAACATGCCGGGCCGCGGCATGGGTGAACGGCTCGCCGTGGACCCGCACGACAACCGCGTGCTCTACCTCGGGGCGCCCAGCGGCCACGGCCTGTGGCGCTCCACCGACTCCGGCGCCACCTGGTCGCAGGTCGGCGCGTTCCCCAACCCCGGCAACTACCGGCAGGATCCCGGGGACTCGACGGGCTACGCCTCCGACAACCAGGGCATCGCCTGGGTCACCTTCGACGAGTCCACGGGTGGGTCCGGCTCGCGCACCAAGACCGTCTACGTGGGCGTCGCCGACAAGGAGAACGCCGTCTACCGCTCGACGGACGCGGGCGCCACCTGGTCGCGTCTGGCGGGTCAGCCCACGGGTCACCTCGCCCACAAGGGCGTGCTCGACGCCAAGAACGGCTATCTCTTTCTCGCCTACAGCGACAAGGGCGGCCCCTACGACGGCGGCAAGGGCCAGGTGTGGCGGTACGCGACGCGGACCGGTGAGTGGAAGAACATCAGCCCCGCCACCGACGCCGACACCTACTACGGCTACAGCGGGCTGAGCGTCGACCGGCAGCATCCGGGCACCGTCATGGTCACCGGCTACAGCTCCTGGTTCCCCGACACCCAGATCTTCCGCTCCTCCGACAGCGGCGGCAGCTGGACCGGGGCCTGGAGCTACACCGCCTATCCCGAGCGCGACAGCCGCTACACCATGGACGTCTCGTCCGTGCCGTGGCTGTCCTGGGGCGCGCGTCCGGCCCCGCCCGAACAGGCCCCGAAGCTGGGCTGGATGACCGAGGCCCTGGAGATCGACCCCTTCGACTCCGACCGGATGATGTATGGCACCGGGGCCACCGTCTACGGCACGCAGAACCTCCGACAGTGGGACAGCGGCGGCAAGTTCACCGTCACGCCGATGGTGAAGGGGCTCGAGGAGACCGCCGTGAACGACCTCGCGGCGCCGGCCTCCGGAGCGCCGCTGCTCAGCGCGCTGGGCGACATCGGCGGCTTCCGGCACACGGACGTCACCAAGGTGCCGCCCCTGATGTACACCGGGCCCAACTTCACCACCACGACCAGCATCGACCACGCCGAGTCCGACCCGGACACGGTGGTGCGGGTCGGCCAGCTCGACAGCGGGCCGCGCATCGCCTTCTCCCGCGACAACGGCGCCAACTGGAGCGCGGGCAAGGAGCCTTCGGGTGTCTCCGGGGGTGGAACGGTCGCGGCGTCCGCCGACGGCAGCCGCTTCGTGTGGAGCCCGGACGGCACGGGCGTGCACACCAGCGATGACCGGGGCGCGTCGTGGACGGCGTCCACCGGCATCCCGCAAGGCGCGGACGTCGAGTCCGACCGAGCCGATCCGAAGACGTTCTACGGCTACAAGTCCGGGACCTTCTACGTCAGCACGGACGGCGGGGCGACCTTCACCGCGAAGGCGTCCACCGGTCTTCCGGCGGAGGGGCCCGTGCGCTTCAAGGCGATGCCCGGCTCCGAGGGAGACATCTGGCTCGCGGGCGGCAAGAGCGGCGGGACGTACGGCCTGTGGCACTCGACGGACTCCGGCGCGAACTTCACCCGCGTCCAGGGTGTCGAGGAGGCCGACACGATCGGCTTCGGCAAGGCCGCGCCGGGCTCCGGACACCAGACGCTCTACACCAGCGCGAAGATCGACGGGGTGCGTGGCATCTTCCGTTCCACGGACGCCGGTGAGAGCTGGGTGCGTATCAACGACGACGCCCACCGGTGGGGCTGGACCGGCGCGGCCATCACCGGCGATCCGCGGATCTACGGGCGGGTGTACGTGTCCACGAACGGCCGTGGCATTGTTTACGGGGACGACAACTCTCCTGACTGACACGGGCAGTCGAAGCGCTTCGACACACCTATGGACAGTGCATGAGTGTCCCTCTAGGGTCGAGGTGGCCCCACGTCGAAGCGCTTCGCCACCGCCTCACGACCTGTCGATCTGTCCGGGAGAGCCGCATGGTCACCCTTGCCGAGGTAGCCCACCACGCCGGAGTGTCGGCCAGCACGGTGAGCTATGTACTCAGCGGCAAGCGGTCCATCTCCGCCTCCACCAAGGACCGCGTCGAACAGTCCATCCGGGAGCTCGGCTACCACCCGAACGCCGGCGCCCGCGCCCTGGCCAGCAGCAGGTCCAACATCATCGCGCTGATGGTGCCGCTGCGCACCGACATGTACGTGCCGGTGATGATGGAGATAGCCATCGCCGTCGCCACCACCGCGCGCACCCACGGGTACGACGTGCTGCTCCTGACCGGCGAGGAGGGCCCCGAGGCGGTCCGCCGGATCGAGGGCAGCGCGCTCGCCGACGCGATGATCCTGATGGACGTGGAGCTGCACGACGAGCGGCTCGTGCTGATCCGCGAGACCGACCGGCCCGCGGTCCTCATCGGCCTCCCCGCCGACCCCACGGGCCTGACCTGCGTCGACCTCGACTTCGTGGCGACCGGCGCCCAGTGCGTGGAACACCTCTCGGAACTCGGCCACCGGGAGATCGCCGTCATCGGCGAGGCGCCCGCCGTGTACGAGCGGCACACCGGGTTCGCCGAGCGCACCCTGGACGGGCTGCGCGTGCGGGCCCGGGAGCTCGGCGTGCGGGTGCTGCACCGGCCCTGCGAGGGGACGTACGACACACTCGCCTCGACGCTCGCCCGGATCTTCGACGAACGCCCCGGCACCACGGGTTTCGTCGTACAGAACGAGTCCGCCGTGGAACCCCTCCTGAGCCTCCTGCGCCAGCAGGGCCGCGCCATACCGGAAGACGTCTCCGTCGTAGCCATCTGCCCCGACCAGGTAGCCACCCAGGCCTCGGTACGCCTCACCTCGGTGGCCATCCCCGCTCAGGAGATGGGCCGCCAGGCGGTGGAACGGGTCGTCGCGAAGCTGCGAGGACGGGTCGTGGACGAAGTGGCACTGCTGGCACCGCAGTTGACGGTGCGAGCCAGCTCGGGGCCGGCGCCGGCGTAGCGAGTGGGCGCAGTGCTGCTCGGCCCTACTCCCAGGCGCCGGTCACCGCCGGTAGTTGTGCTCTGTGCGATTCAAGTGGCGAAACTGTGACTGGAAAGTGAGCCTTCCAGCTCAGGGAGTGGACACCGCCGGACGTGGCGCCCTCGCCATGCCCGTGCCGATGAAGAAGCTTGGGTGTGGGGGCTGGTTGTATGCCGTGTTTTGCCAGGTCAGTGCCGTGCGGTACTGGGTGTCGTGGAGCAGGGTGGTGATCTTTGTGGTCGTTTCGTGCGGGGTGGAGTAGATCCGTAGCGCCTTGTTGTCCGTGGTGCGCCACACGACCTCCTCTCGCCAGTCGCCGAGTATGTCGCCGGAGAGCGCCGGGGTCGCCTTCGTGCCGTTGTTGGACGCTACCGAGGTGCCGGTCAGGAGACGGGTCTCGCCGCTCGTGCCGTACTTGTCGATGCGGGTGCCGTCGAGGAGTTCGCGGGTGGTGTCGCCGTCCCACCAGTTCACGAAGTTGATGCTGGAGGGCTCGCGGCCGACCGAGGCTCCGGACGGCGAGCGCAGGGTGTTGTCCGCCGCGGACCATGACTCGGCGCCCGCCGAGCCCGCGTAGATGTCGGCGGACACCCCACGGCCGTTGTCGGAGCCGGACGCCGTGGTCCACAGGCGCCGGCCCCTGCGGGCGTCGGCCATCCAGGAGCCCGGCTTCGAGCTGTCCTCGGACACCTTGAAGTACTCCAGGCCCGCGCGCGAGGGGTCGAGATCGCCGACGTGACCGGCGTCGCCGTGTCCGAGCTTGGTCGTCCACAGGCCGTTGCCGTTGTCGTCGACCGTCATCGCGCCGTAGACGATCTCGTCCTTGCCGTCGGCGTCCACGTCCGCGACCGACAGGCTGTGGTTGCCCTGACCGTCGTAGCCCTTGCCGGTGTTCGTCGATGAGGTGGTGTCGAAGGTCCAGCGCCGGGTGAAGGCGCCGCCCCGCCAGTCCCATGCGGCGATGACGGACCGCGTGTAGTAGCCGCGCGCCATGATCAGGGAGGGTCTGCTGCCGTCGAGGTAGGCCGTCCCCGCGAGGAAGCGGTCCACGCGGTTGCCGTAACTGTCGCCCCAGGAGGCGACGTTGCCGCGCGCCGGGACGTAGTCGACCGTGTCGAGCGCGGCTCCGGAGCGGCCGTCGAACATGGTCAGGTACTCGGGTCCTGCCAGGACGTAGCCGCCGGAGTTGCGGTGGTCGGCGGACGGGCTGCCGATCACCGTGCCCGCGCCGTCCTTCGTGCCGTCCGCCGTCTTCAGGGCGACCTCGGCCCTGCCGTCGCCGTCGTAGTCGTACACCTGGAACTGCGTGTAGTGCGCGCCCGAGCGGATGTTCCTGCCCAGGTCGATCCGCCAGAGCCGGGTGCCGTCCAGCCTGATGCCGTCGACGACCGTGTTGCCGGTGTAGCCGGACTGGGAGTTGTCCTTGGCGTTGGTGGGCTGCCACTTCAGTACGAAGTCCAGGGCGCCGTCCCCGTCCAGATCGCCGACGGACGCGTCGTTCGCCTCGTACGTGTACGCCACGCCGTCCGGGGTCGTGCCCCCGGCGGGCGGGGTGATCGGCACGTCCTTGTACCCGGCGCGGAACTGCACCGCGTGCACGGAGTCGCCCTGCTCTGCGCCGTCGACCACCGCGCGCACGGTGTAGTCGGCGCTGTTCGGGGCGCCCGCGTGGAAGTAGTTCGTCGAGCCGGTGACCGGCGAGGAGTTGACCTTCGCACCGCCTCGGTAGACGTTGAAGGCCACGTCGTCGTCATCGGTGCCGAGCCAGCGCCAGCTGACCAGGTTCCCGGCGTCGGTGTGCACGCTGACCGCACCCCGGTCCAGCGCTTCGGCCTGGCGGGTGGTCGCCGCCGCGGACGAGGTGGACGACAGGGCGATCAGCCCACCGGCTGCGAGGGCGCCCGCGACGACGGCGGTGATCAGGACGCGGGCGCGGGTCCGCCGCCCTCTGCGGCCTCCACGGCTTCTGCGGCCTCTGCGGCGGGGACTATCGGTGTCGGGGTGCTGGGGCATGGCGTGCTCCTGCGGGGGTGTAGATGTGGGCGTGGATGCGAGGTGAGTTGGCGTGCTTCGACTCAGTCGCCGCGGGGCGCGGGAAGGTTGCCGCTTGTACGAACTCTTCGCGTGGGAAGTACTCGGAGGGGCTGGAGGGCCGGCTCCCTGCTGATTGGCCCAGACCTGCCTGGAATCCCGGACGTTGTTCGATGTCTCGCACAGACGTTGCTATGCTCGCGCACCGCACTTGGCGGCACGGGGGCCACCGGCGCGCGGGCAGAGCCGCGCAAGCACAGAAAGAGGTCACCCGTGGGAACAGCTGTCGACGGCGCGGCCGCCGCGGAGTTCCATGACTTCTTCGAGCGGCACTACGCCGAACTCGCCCGCCTCGCCCACATGTTGACCGGCGAGAAGGACGCCGCCGACGACCTGGCGGCGGATGCCCTGGTCGCGCTCTGGCACCGCTGGGACCGGGTGCGCGCAGCCGATCATCCGGCCGCGTACGCCCGAGGCGTCGTCGCCAACATGGCGCGCAGCCGCATCCGCAGCGCCGTCCGTGAGCGCCGCCGCGTGGCCCTGTTCTGGGGGCCGCGCGCGGAGGGAGTCGACGACCCCGACATACCGGCGGTCGTCGACGTCCAGGAAGCGCTGCGTACGCTGCCGTTCCGCAAGCGGGCCTGTGTGGTCCTGCGGCACGCCTTCGATCTGTCGGAGAAGGACACCGCTCTCACTCTCGGCATATCGGTCGGTACGGTGAAGAGCCAGACGTCCAAGGGAATGGCGGAGCTGCAACGGCTCCTGGGCGACCGGGCCGCGTCGCAACTCGTGGGAGGGAGGCAGTGATGGACGACGTACGCAAGCAGCTGCGCGATGCCGCGGCCGAGCACCGGCCCGACCGGGAGCGGATGCTCGCCCGGGTCGAGCGCGGCAGGGAGCGCGACGCCGTCGACTTCGTTGCCGCGCGCCGCGGCAGGCCGCCACGGCCCGCCCCCTGGCTGCGCGTCGCGGGCGCGACGGCCGCCGTGGCCGGAGTCCTCGCGCTCGGCGGTTACGCCGTCGCCTCCGTCGTCCAGGCCGAGGAACCGCCGCCCAGCACGGTGGGCACCCCGCCCCCCGCTCCCGACTCCTCCTCGGCGCCGAGCCCCTCCGCGCCCGCGCCGGACGGCCAGAACGCCGGGCCGAGCTCACCGGCCGAGCACGCCGAGGGCATCCAGGACGGCTACCTCTGGAGCGACGGCTCCGTCGACCCGCAGAGCAACGACTTCTGGGCGCAGAGCACCCTCACCTTCAAGACCGGGAAGCCGCTCACCGCGCTCACCGTCGAACTGCGCGTGGCGCAGACCGGCGGCGTCGCCGACACGGGCAACTGGCGCTCCCTGCCCGCCGACGACTTCACCGTCTCCGTGGGCGAGCGGGGCGGCGAGCTGGTCTACCGCTGGACGCTCAAGGCGGGCCGGAGCGTCCCCGCGGGGGAGCACGTCTTCGCGGGCCAGTACAACCACGCCGAGGGCGGCAGGGACGCGGGCGACGACACGTACGCGGCGCAGGCGACCGCGTCGGGCCAGAAGGCGTCCGTACGAGGGGACTTCGCCCGCACCTCCTAGGCCTCGGGGCCAGGAGGTGCGGGACCAGGCCTCGGAAGAATCTTCCGACAGGGCGGCAACCTTCCGCACCCGGGCGGAGACCAGCAGTCGCAAGGTCATCCCCCCCAGCGAAAGAGCGGTCCCCATGACCACGCAACGAGCCGAACGAGCCGAACGAGCCGCATCGCGCAAGAGCCGCAAGCGCCGCCTCACCCGCCGCCGGGCCGTGGGCGCGGCGGGCGGCGCGCTCCTGCTGACCGGCGCCACCCTCGGCGCGAACGTGCTGCTCTCCCCGGCGGGAGCGGCGACCACGGCGGCCGCCTGGCCGACCCCCACCGGCGACAAGCCCGTCACCAAGACCATCGAGGTGTCCGGCACCTACGACGGCGGACTCCAGCGCTTCTACGGCAGCGGAGACCTCGGCGGCGACGGCCAGGAGGAGGGCCAGGACCCGATCTTCAAGCTGAAGGACGGCGCGGTCCTGAAGAACGTCGTGCTCGGCAAGCCTGCCGCCGACGGCGTGCACTGCTCGGGCAGCTGCACCATCCAGAACGTGTGGTGGGAGGACGTCGGCGAGGACGCGGCCAGCTTCAAGGGCACCTCGACCGGCTCGGTGTACACCGTGACCGGCGGCGGTGCCAGGAAGGCCGACGACAAGGTCCTCCAGTTCAACGGCGCGGGCAAGCTGAACATCTCCGGATTCCAGGTCTCGGACTTCGGCAAGCTGGTCCGCTCCTGCGGCAACTGCTCCAAGCAGTACAAGCGCACGATCTCCATCAACGACGTGGACGTGACCGCGCCCGGCAAGTCCCTGGTCGGCATCAACACGAACTACGGCGACACGGCGACCCTCCGCAAGGTCCGAATCCACGGCGACGCGAGCAAGAAGATCAAGCCGTGCATCCGCTACACGGGCAACAGCTCGGGTGACGAGCCCACCGAGACGGGCAGCGGCCCTGACGGGACGTACTGCAAGTACAGTGCGTCGGACGTCAGTTACCAGTAAAGGTCACCAGTAGACGACCACCAGTAGACGGCTACCGGTAGACGCCCAACGGTTAACGGTAGGCGACGCGCGCGGGAAAGTGGTTGAGTCGGTACACGTCCGCGAACGAGCGCTCAGGAGGCCCCGGTTGCTCCGCGCGCATCTGACGGCCGCCACGCTGCTGAGGGTCTCCGCCGAAGGGGCCGCCACCGCGCTGGTGCTCACGGTGCAGGCGCGCACCGGGGACGCGGCGAGCGCCGGATTCGTGCAGACCGCCATGACGCTCCCGTACGTGGTGAGCGGGCCGGTCATCGGACACGCACTGGACCGCACGGACCGGCCGCGCCGCCTCGTGGTCGCGCTGGCCGGCGGGTACGCCGTGGCGATCGCCCTGCTCATGATGTCGGCGGGGCGCTCGCCGCTGGTGCTCGTGCTGATGGTGGCCGCCGTGGTCGGCTGCGTCGAACCGGTCGTGGCGGCGCTCACCAGCCTGCTGCCGAGGTTCGTTCCTCCTGAGCGGCTCTCGCGTGCGTACGGTCTGGAGGCGTCGAGCTACAACGTCGCCGCCATCGCCGGACCTGGCCTCGCCGCGATGGTCGCCGCGTTCGCGGGCGGCGGGCACACCGGGATCGTGACGGTGGCCGCCGCCCTGCTCGGTCTGCTCGTCCTTCCCCTGCTGCGGATCCCGCCTCCGAAGACCCCGCCGGAGCGGACGAAGACGGGGGTCGCGCAGGTCGTCACGGGCGGGCTCTCGGTCCTCGGAACCAACCGGGTGCTGCGCGCCCTGACCGTGTCGACGATGTTCGCCTGGTTCGGATACGGCGGCTTCGCCGTGGCGGCGGTCCTGCTCGGCCAGGACATCGGGGCCGGACCCGCGGCGGGCGGGCAGCTCCTCGCCTTCTTCGCCCTTGGATCCCTCCTGGGGGCACTGGCGTCGTCCCGGTGGCTGACGCCCGAACGGTCCGAACGGGCAGTTGTCGCAGGCCTGTTGGGTTTCGGGGCGGCGCTCGCGGCTCTGGCCGTGGTGCCGTCACTGCCCTGGGCGTGGGTCGTCTGTGCGGGGGCCGGCCTGGCCGAGGGACCGCTCTTCGCCGCGACGCTGATGCTCCGTCAGCGCGAATCGCCGCCGGACCGCCTCGGCCAGGTCAACACCACCGGCGGCAGCCTGAAGATCGGTGCGTCCGCGGGCGGCGCCGCCCTGACCGGGGTGCTCGCCGGGAAGCTGGGCGCGGACGGACTGGTGCTGGGTATCGCCGCGTTCCAGTTCGTGGGTGCCGTGCTGTGGCTGCGGCTCAGGGGCGGACCGCCTTCGGCGGAGTCCAGTCGGTCAGATAGTCGGCGCGCGTCGCGAACCGGGCCTGGGAAAGCGTGAGTTGGGGACGGTTCTGCGGGACGGTCACGACCGCGCCGGGACCCTCGTTGCGGTACTCGGTGAACCGCTGGTCCTGCCAGGGATAGGCGTCGCGCATGTTCGCGTACGGGCTCACCGCGTCGATGCCGGGCCCGAGGTGGGTGTCGCGCACCGTCAGCATGGGGCGGGCCGTCGTGTCCGAGCTGGGGACCCAGGGGCGGGCCAGCTTGTAGTACGCGTCCGGGGCGCCGCTCGTCACCCGGCTGCGGGTGACCAGGTAGCCGCGCCGATTGGCGACGGCGGTGGAGGGCGCGAAGACGAAGCCGTACGGCGCCGCCGCCAGGTCGCTGCGGGTCAGCGTGTGGAAGCGGCAGTGCTCGAAGACCGCGGTGGCCCGGCCGAAGACGAAGTCGACGTCACCCTCCACGTAGCAGTCACGGAAGTACTGGCGGGCGAAGGCACCCAGGTCCGCGGTGTCGGCGTACAGGGTGTCCTGGTGGCCCAGGAAGCGGCAGCGGAAGAACGCCGAGCGGTCGCCCGTGACCTTGAGGGCGACGGCCTGGGTTCCGGTGTAGTCGGGGTGGTCGGAGCGCAGCCAGTCGTTGGCGAAGGTGATGGCGTGGGCGGTGAAACCGGCGCCCCGCACGGTCGTGGTGGCCGAGCCGCTGGTGCCGTAGGTGCCGGACCCGTCGGGCTTCGGGGTGCCCGCCGCGTTGTCGTACACGATCACCGTGTCGCGCGGATCGCCGCTCGCGCCGACGAGCGTGAGCCCGGCGCTCGCCTCGGGCACGGTCACCGTCTCGCGGTACGTGCCCGGGGCGAGGATCAGGGTCCAGCCGGTACCGGAAGCCGCGTTCACGGCCGCCTGGACGGTGGTGTGGTCGCCGCCGCCCGCCGGGTCGACGTACAGGGTCCGGCGGTCGGGGCGGGGCTCGGTGGCGTGGGCGGTCGTGCCCAAGGCCAGGGCGGCGCCGACGCCTGCGCCCGTCGCGAGCAACGTACGTCGGCTGAGGGCTGTACGAGAGTGGTGCGAGGGCATGGCTGATCCTTCGCTGTGCGGCTCTGTCAGGGGGAGGGGAGGGGGATTGCGGGGAGATCAGTGGCGCTTGCCGGCGCCCGCCTGCCGCTGGAGCAGTCCCGGCAGCCTGCGCGGGTCGTCCACCCGCGTCCGGAGGCTCGGAGTCCAGCCCGCGTCCGGCGTGAGGACCTCCCCGGGCAGCTCCGCGTTGTGCACGGCGATGAGATCGACGCGCTTGCCGTTGACGTAGTTGGCGTCGGCGGTGACCGGTGCTTCCTTCCACTTCTTCAGGATCTTCGCGGCGCTGACCCCGGCGGGAAGCGTGAACGCGTTCCGCTGGGCGACGAGCCGCGACTCCTGGCCGATGCCGAAGGAGTACTGATAGCCGCCCGCGGGGACGATGTAGTGGTTGTTGTAGGCGTCGACCTGACCGAAGCGGACGCGCGGCGCCCGCTCGACGATGTCCCGGAAGACGTTGTGGTGCAGGGTGACCCGCAGCTTGCCGCGGTCCGTGTCGCCCGCGCTGTCGCTGTTGCCGATCATCAGGGTCTTGTCGTGGTCGGCGAAGACGTTCCAGGAGACGGTGACCAGATCGGCGCCGCGTACGACGTCCAGCTCGCCGTCGTGCTGCTGGTACAGCTCTCCGTAGTAGGACGGCAGCGAACTGTCGGGGTGCTCGCCGTCCGTGAACGTGTTGTGGTCGACCCATACGTGCGTCGAGCCGTGGACCACCATGCTGTCGTACTCGGAGTTCCAGGCGCCCGTGGCACCGTCTGTCGGATCCCACTGCGGGAAGCAGTCCAGCGGGCTCTCCAGGGTGAGATCGCGTACGACGACGTTGTCCACGCCCTGGATCTGCAGGCTGCCGCCGACGATCCCGGCCTGCCTGCCGACGCCCACGATGGTCGTGTCGGCCGGTACGTACGCCTTGATGGCCGCGCCCTGCCGCGTCGCCGACGCCGCCCGCAGGTCCTCCTGGGCGCCGCTGACCGGTGTGTCGTGTCCCCAGACCGCGGGGTCGTAGTCGGCCAGGTACCGCTCGAAGTCGTAGCCGTCGGCCTCGAACGCGGGGCAGCCCGCCGCCGTTGCGTTCAGGGTGCCCTTGACCTTGATGATCCGAGGAGCACCCGGGTCCGCCGCGAGCGCGGTCCGCAGCTCTTCCCAGGTGGTGACCGTGTAGGTGTGGGCGGCGTCGGCCTTGGCGCCGCCGGTGGTGCCACCGCCGGCGGACGCCCAGCCGTCGCGGGGCGGCAGCACGTCACGGGTGGCGGCGGCCGAGGCCGGGGCGCTCGTGACGGCCACGACCAGGGCGGTGCAGCCCGCCAGTACGGCGAGCGACCTGCGTCCAGCGGATCTGCGTCCAGGCATGTTCATCCTCATGGTCCTCACGGTCCTCACGGTCCCTCCGGCCAGCTGATCCAGGAGTCGGGTATCGCGTCGTCCAGCCGTCGCACGTCCCGCGGCGCGAGCACCCCGTGGTGCAGCAGCTCGGCCGCCACCAGACGGGCCATGGCGATCGCGCCCGGCGGATTGAAGTGCGTGTTGTCCTGCTCGGTGGCGGTCCAGTTGAAGTACGCCTTGGTCTCCTCGACGCCGAGCCGCTGCCACAGGGCGAGCGACAGGGCCTGGACGTCGAGCAGGGGCACGCCCTCGGCCTTCGCCAGCGCCCGCATCGCCGCCGGATAGTCACCGTGGGTGGGCAACGCGGTGCCGTCCGCGGCGAACTTCCTGCGCTCGACGGCGGTGGCAAGCACCGGCCGCGCGCCACGGGACCGCGCCCCGTCGACGTACTGCTTCAGATACTCCTGGTACGTGGACCAGGGCTCGGTGTAGCGCGCCGGGTCGGCGCTCTTCTCGTCGTTGTGCGCGAACTGGACGAGGAGGCGGTCGCCGGGCCTGATCGCTTCCAGGATCACGGCGAGGCGGCCCTCGTCGGCGAAGCTCTTCGAACTCCGGCCGTTCATCGCGTGGTTGGCGACCCGCAAGCGGCGGTCGTGGAGGAAGAAGGGCAGGGCCATGCCCCAGCCGGTCTCGGGCGCCACGTCGGTGTACTTCTGCGCGGCGGTGGAGTCCCCGGCGATGTAGAGCGTGCTCGCGCGCTGCGCCGCGGGAGCCGGTCTTCGTGCGTGGCCGAACGCCGCAGGGGCCGCGGCCGCCGCGAGCGGGAGGCTCGCGAGGGCCGCGACCGCACGGCGCCGGCCGACGCCGTGCGAGGGGCGCGCCGTCACTTGTTCTGTTCCTTCCACTCGGCCTGAGCCTTGTTGAGCTGCTCGGCGAGCGTGTCGAGGAAGTCCTTGGCGGACATCTTGCCGAGCAGGACCTTCTGGTAGTTCGGCTCGTTGTCGGCCTTGCTGATGGTGTTCCAGTCGGGCAGGTAGTACGGCAGCTGCACGATCTTCAGGGAGCCGTCGTTGAGGGCGGCCGCCGCCAGCTTCGTCGGCTCGGCCTCGTTCACCCAGGCGTCCTTGGACGCCGCGGTGTTGGCGGGGATGGCGCCCGCCGACTTGTTCCACTTGCTGTTGGACTCGTGCGAGGCCGCGAACTCGATGAACTTCCAGGCCGCCGCCTTCTTCTTGCTCGACTTGAACAGGCCGAGCCCGTCGACCGGGTTGGAGACCTGGACGCGGACACCCGCGTCGGTCGTCGGGTTGGGCAGGCCGCGGAACTTGCCCTCGCCGAGCGCCTTCACGTGGTCCGTGTAGGAACCGAGGTTGTGGCTGAGCATGCCGATCTGACCCGTGTCCCACTGGGCGTTCATCTTCTTGAAGTCGTTGTTGACGTCGGCCGCGGGGGTGTTGCTCTTGTACAGCGCGACGTACTTCTTCAACGCCGCCACGTTCTTGGGGTCGTTGACGGTCGTCTTGTCGCCGTCCCAGAAGGACCCGATGCCGGACTGGCCGTAGGCCGCGTCGAGGGCCTGCGCGATGGAACCCTCGCCGCCGCGAATGGTGTACCCGAACTTGTTGTCGCCGGCGGCGGTGAGCTTCTTGGCCGCCGCGTAGAACTTGCCCCAGGTGGTGGGGGCATCGAGGCCCGCGGCCTTGAACAGGTCGGTGCGGTAGTACAGCACGCCGTTGCTCGCCGACGTCGGCACCGTGTAGAGCCGGTTGCCGCCGCCCGCCGCCCGGACACTGTCGACCATGCCCGGGTTCAGCTTGCCCTCCAGGGAGCTGCCGTCCAGCCGGTCGTCCAGCGGTTCCAGGGCGTTCTGCGCGGAGATCCCGGCGAGCATCGCGGCGCCGACGCCGCCGACGTCCGGCAGACCGCCGCCCTGGATGGCGGTGTCGTACTTGGACTGGACGCTCTCGGCGGGGATCGGCACGTACTTGACGTGGATGCCCGGGTTCTTCGCCTCGAAGTCCTTGATGATCTCCTTCCAGACGTCGGTGCGGACACCGCCGTTGTTGTCCCAGAAGGTGATCTCGCCCTTCCCGGAACCCTCCTTGCCCTTGTCCCCGCCGGCCCCGCTGCCGTCGTCGCCACAGGCGGTGACGGTCAGCGCGAACGCGGCGGTGAGGGCGGCGGCGGCCACGGCGCGACGGCTTCTGCTGCTGTTTCTTCGGATGGTGATGCTCATGGTCGGCTCTCTTCTTCAGCTGTACGGGTGTACGGGTGCAGGGGTGTACGTGTGATGCGTCGTGCGTGTGTCGTGCGAGGTGCTGTGGGGTCAGTGGGTGATCGCCCTCTGCGGGCCGGAGAACTTCTTCACCAGGCGGGGCACGGCCGCCGCCGGATCGAGGTCGTAGGCGTAGAAGCCGCGCGGGTCGAAGGCCGCGCCCCACGCGTCGTGGCGTCCCGTCGTGTTCTTCACGATCGAGCCGCGCTGCACCAACTCGGCCGTGGCGTCGGCCTGGTAGGGGTGCTGGACGTCCTCGTAGAAGCTGTTCTCGATGACCATCTTCGTCTTGCCGCGCGCCCAGTTTCCGTAGGTCCACACCGGATCGCCGTCGGTGACCTGCGCGGACACGTAGTTGTTGTAGAGGTGCGCGTAGGCGCAGTTGTCCGCTGACGGATTGCGCTGCTTGGTGCCGCTGAACCAGTTGTGGTCGATGGTCACCTGCGTCTTGACCTGGTCGGTCCAGCCGATGCCGAACGCCTTGTTGTGGTTCTCGAAGCGGTTGTACGAGACGGTCACGTACTCGCTGTCCTTGCGCAGGTCGATCAGACCGTCGCCCATGCGCGTGAGGCGGTTGTGGTCGATCCAGACGTGGTCGACGGAGTCCAGCTGGATCGCGTCGAAGTCCTGCGTCTTGCCGTCCCAGTCGCCCTCGACGTACGAGTCGCGGATGGTGAGATTGCGGATGATCACGTTGCTCGTGCCGGGGTTCAGGTGCAGTTCGCCGTGGACGATCTCGCCTGACCTGCCGACGCCGACGATCGTCTTGTCCGACGTCACCACGATGTCCGAGCCGAACGGCTCGACGGCCACCGTGCCCTTCACGCGGATGACGTAGGGCTCATCGGCGCCCGCGTACTCGGCGAGCGAAGCCTGATCGGTGACGGTGACGACCTTGCCGCCCGCGCCCCCGGTGGTGCCCCCGGCCAGCGAGGCGAAGCCGTGCGCGGTGCCGGAGAGGCGGTCGTGGGCCGGGGTGGCCGCGGCTCGCGCCGGGTCGTGCACGGTCGTCAGGCCGAGGACGAGGGCCAGCGCGGCCACCGCCGCTTGGGCGCGGGCCCTCAGCCGTCCGGTGCTGCTGCTGCGCAGGTGCTGCTCCATTGCGGCTCCCAACAGGCTTGCGTACGGGCAGAGTCAGTGAGTGGTGATCCGGAAGTGCGTGAACAGGGCCGTTCCGGCGCTGTTCCGTCCTGCCGGTGCCGTGGCGAACAGGCCGAGCAGCGCGCCCACCCACCGCCACGGCGTCGCGGCGAAGACCTGGCCCGAGGGCCGGAAGCCTGCGCCGGTGTCGGCCGAGAAACGGCAGCGCGCGCCGTCCGTGATGTCGATCCGCAGCCGTGCGGCGCCGTCGGGGGCGGGGCGCGGCTGCTCGGCGTCGCGCTCCCACTCGGCGACGGACTCGGCGAACCGGTGGACGAGGCGGACCGTCCCGTCGGCGTCGCGTTCGAGGCCGATCCAGTTGAAGGCGTCGCCGAGTACGGTGAGCCCGGCCCTGGCCTCGGCCGAGGTCGCGTCGAGCCGCAGGCCGACCTCGACGGTGCACGGCGTGAGTGGAAGCCGCTGGGTCAGGACGTGCGGAAGGCGGCGCAGGTCATGGGCGTCCGCGGACCGGACGCAGGCGAGGCGCAGGCCGTCCGCCGCGTGCGAAGTAGCCCACCCGTCACGGGGGTTGGCGGACCACTGCCACTGGCGGCCGTGCCGCCCGCCGGGGAAGTCGTCGTCGGTGGTGGGCGCGGACGCGGGTTGCGGGGGCAGGCCGGGCTTCTTGTGTACGCCGACGGGGGCGCCGCCGTCCCCGACCACCGGCCAGCCGTCCGTGCCCCAGCGCAGCGGCTGGAGGTGGACGACACGGCCGTACGCGCCGCGCTGCTGGAAGTGCAGGAACCAGTCCTCGCCGGCGGGGGTGCGCACCCAGCCGCCCTGGTGGGGGCCGTTGACGGCGGTGTCGCCCTGCTCCAGGACGATCCGCTCCTCGTAAGGACCGTGGAACGTGCGTGAACGGAAGGCTCCCTGCCAGCCGTTCTCCACTCCACCGGCGGGCGCGAAGATCCAGAACCAGCCGTCGTGGCGGTAGAGCTTGGGCCCCTCCAGGGTGAACCAGCCGGGTATGCGGTCGCCGTCGATCAACACCCGCCCCTCGTCGAGGAGTTCACGCCCGTCGGGACTCATGCGGTGTCCGGTGAGCCGGTTCTTGACGCCGGATCGCGACTTGGCCCAGCCGTGCACGAGATACGCGTCGCCGCGCTCCTCGTCCCACAGCGGGCAGGCGTCGATGAGGCCCTTGCCCGCCTTGACGAGGTGCGGGGCGCTCCACGGCCCGCGTACATCCAGGGAGTTGACCTGAAAGATGCCGTGGTCGGGGTCGCCCCAGAAGATCCAGAACCGTCCCTCGTGATGCCGGATCGACGGCGCCCACACCCCGCAGTCGTGCCGTGGCGCGGCGAACGACTCGGCCGGTTCGAGGCGCTCCAAAGCGTGCCCGATCAGCGTCCAGTTCACCAGGTCGCGCGAGTGCAGGAGCGGCAACCCGGGGGCGCGACCGAAGCTGGACGCGGTGAGGTAGAAGTCGTCGCCGACCCGGACGACATCGGGGTCCGACCAGTCGGCGGCGAGTACGGGATTGCGGTAGGTCCCGTCACCGAGGTCACCCAGCCTGCCAGGGGTGGCCGTTCGGGGCGCGTTCACGCGGTCACCGCCTTGCGGACGAGCGCCGCGGCCTCATCCCTGCTCGGGCGGCCGTCGGCGACGACGGTGATGACACGGCGTACGACGGTCTCGCCAGGCCCGATCGGCAGACGCCGCGCGTGTGCCAGCGAGGAGCCGACGCCCGGATAGTCGCAGCTCCGCACGAACCACGGGTCGCGCCGCGTCTCGGGCGTGGCTCCGGCGAAGACGAGGGTCCAGCCCTGGCCCGCCAGGGCCAGCCAATCGGCCGGGGCGCCATGGACCGCGGCCTCGCCGTCGGCGTCGGCGGTGAACACCTCGGGGGACTGCGGCTCCTTGGGCGCACGCCAGAAGAAGCCCCCGTAGGCGGCGCCGGGGCGGCCGTTGGTGGCGGGGCTGCCGAGGGAGACCTCCGCCGCGGCCGGGTTGGTGAGGGAGAACGTGAAGTCGAGGGCCCAGGCGGAGGTGGTCAGGGGCGTGACGGCGACGGTGCGCCGCTCGCGAAGGAGCTCGCACTCACCGTCGAGCCAGCCGATCTCCTCGACGAAGCCGTCCGGGTCACGCAGCTTGAACTCCAGGTGGCGCTGTTCGCCGTGGTTGTCGAGCTCGGTCGGACCCTGGTCGCGTACGTAGGTGCGCCCGCCCCAGAAGTTGCGGCCCGCCGCGTCGGGCACGGCGACGCTCACCCCGAGGTGGTGCGGGTGGTCGGCGGGGCCGTGCTCGGTGACGGGGAGGCCGCCGAAGGTGCGGACGGGGTGGAGGTAGGGGCGGGGCGCGAGCCGGCGGTCGGCCGAGGGGTGGATGACGTAGCGGCCGACGGGGCGGCCCGAGCAGCGCAGCATGAGCGTGGTGTCGGTCGCGGTTCTGTTCATGGCGTTCTCACCTCGGTGGGGTCTCGGCGGTGGGGGTGCGGGAGTCGGCGGTGCGAGGGGAAGCGGGCCGGGAAGCCGGCGGGTGGTCCGCCGCCGGGTCCGGCAGCGCCCAGAAGGTGCCGAGTTCCGCGTAGCCGCACAGCGTGTCGGCGCTCGCCGCGACGAGCCCGTCGATGCCGTGCACGACCCGGCGCCGCACGCCTTCGTGTTCGCCGGGCACGGCACGCCAGGCCTCGACGGGCAGCGGCCGTGGATCGGGCGCCCGGCGTATCGACTCGACGACCTTCATGAAGGCGCCGGTCGACGCCGGCGGGACCAGCAGTTCGGCGCGGCCCTCAAGATGGTCGACGAGGTTCTCGAGGAGGTCCGTCCGCCCGTGAAGGACCTCCTCGGGCCCGCGTCCGGCGCGCTGCACGAGCACCCGGTCCTGCTTGTACCAGAACGTGACGCGCCCCTGGGTGCCGTGGACGATGACGTACGGCTCGTCGGGACGCTCGGCGCAGAGGGTCGCGGCGACGCCGATACGGCCGCCGCGCGCGGTGGTGATCCCCACGAACGAGGTGTCGTCGGACTCGATGGCGTTGGCCCGGAACAGCTCCGTGTCCACCCGCGTGACGTCCTCGGCCCGCGTGGACCCGTCGACCGCGAGGGCGGTGGCGACGGCGTGGGCCAGGGGATTGGTCAGGACCCCGTCCACGACGTCCACGCCGTCCAGGCGACGGCGCCCCGCCCAGGGCGCGCGCCGGTAGTACGCCTCGTCACGCGCCCAGGCCCCCGCCCCGCCGACGCCCAGCGGCTCACCGATCACCCCGTCGGCCACCAGCGCGCGGACGGCGGGCACGGCGTGCGAGCCGAGCGACTGGAACCCGACCTGGCAGGCCACTCCCGCGGCGTCCACCGCTTCGGTGATCCGCAGGAAGTCGGCGTACGAAGGGGCGGGCGGCTTCTCCAGGAGCAGCTGAACGCCCCGCGCGGCGGCGGCGACGGCCAGGTCCACGTGGGTGGGGATGGGTGTGCAGACGACGGCGACGGCCGCTCCGGTGGCGTCGAGTAGAGAAGCGAAGTCCGCCGACTGCGCGGGCTCACCCAGGCCTTCGAGCTCGGCGCCGGTCAGCGGATCGAGCTCACAGATCCCCACAAGCCGTACGCGGCCCGCCTGTTGGAGGCGCCGGATGTTCTCCAGATGCCATCTGCCGTGTCCGCGCGCACCCGCGAGGACGAGCGGCAGCGGGGTGCGGGGCGCCACGGCCCCCGGGCCGGGGTTCATCGGATCCTCCCGGCGCCCGCACCGCGCTGGACGTCGTGGTCGGCGCGCGCCGCGCCGTCGACGCGGCCGTGTGATGCGGGCACCCATCCGACGTCACCCGTCAGATCGCGCTCGCTGCCGGAGTTGTAGGCGTTGTTGATCGCGAGCAGGTCGACGGGGTAGCCGTTGAACAGGGAGCCCTTGGCGTGCAGCGCGCTGCCGTTCCAGCTCTTGACCAGGTCGGCGGCCTCGACGTGGCCCGGAGTGGTGAAGGCGTTGTTCTCGGCGTAGACCGCGGACTCGGTGGAGACGCCGATCGAGTAGCGGTAGTCGTGGACGTCCCCGGGCACGACGTAGCGGTTGTTGTAGAGGTGGACCTGTCCGAAGCGGACGCGGGGCGCTCGCTGCACGACGGACTCGAACTCGTTGTGGTGCAGGGTGACGCGGAGCTTGCCGCGGTCGCCGGTGGCCGTGTCGCCGTTGCCGATGAGCATCGCCTTGTCGTGGTCGGCGAAGCGGCTCCAGGAGACAGTGACCAGATCGGAGGCGTTGGTGATGTCGAGCAGGCCGTCGTGGCGCAGATAGTTGCGCCCGAAGCGGGTCGGCTCCTTCGCGTCCGGGTGGCCCTTGTCGGAGGCCGTGACGTGGTCGATCCACACATGGGTGGCGCCGCGCAGCCAGATGTTGTCGTACGCCGTCTTCCAGTCGCCGAGACCGCCGGTGTTGGGCTGCCAGGCAGGGAAGCAGTCGTAGGCGTCGCGCAGTTCGAGGTTGCGGATGATCACGTTGTCCGCATTCTCGACGTGCAGGCTGCCGCCCTTGAGTACCGCGCTCTTGCCGAGCCCGACGATCGTGGTGTTCGGGCCGACGGGCAGTTCGACGCGCTCGGCCTGGCGGGCGGCCGACGCCTTGCGGGCCTCCTCCTGCGGGCCGGAGGGCTTGGCGCCGCCCCAGGTGCGCGGGTCGTAGGCGGCGAGATAGCGGTCGGCGCGGTAACCGTCGGTGGCGTAGTCGGCGCAGTCCAGGGAGCGGCCTTCGTCATCGGTGTTGGCGTCGACGGCCCCGGCGATCTTGATGATCTTCGGGGTCGCGCTGCCGCCGTCCAGGGCACGGACGAGCCCGGCCCGGTCGGTCACGGTGAAGACGTGGGAGTCGTCGGCTCTGGCGCCCCCCGACGTACCACCTCTGGTCGCCGCCCAGCCGTCGTCGGCGGCCAGGGTGTCGCGGCTGATGTCGCGTGCCGGTTTTGTGCGGGCCTGCGCCGGCTCCGTGCGGGCCCGCACGGATTCGGTGCGGGCCTGTGCGGAGGACACGGTGAGAGCGGTGAGCAGGGTCAGGGCGGTGGTCAGCTGAAAAGCCCGGCGGCTCATCCCTTCACCGCCCCGGCGCTGAACCCCGTGACCAGCCACTTCTGGATGAAGGCGAAGACGATCACCACGGGCAGGGCGGCGATGACGCCGCCCGCCGCGAGCGCGCCGAGGTCGACGCTGTCGGCGCCCATCAGGGTGGCCAGGCCCACCGGGATCGTCTGCTTGTCCTGGTTGGAGAGGAACATCAGGGCGAAGAGGAAGTGGTTCCAGCTGTGCACGAAGGCGAAGGAGCCGACCGCGATCAGACCGGGCCGCAGCAGGGGAAGCACGACGGCGCAGAAGGCACGGAAGCGTCCGCATCCGTCGACCCAGGCCGCCTCCTCCAGGGAGTACGGCACGTTCTTGATGAACCCGCTGATCAGGATCATCGAGAGCGGCAGCTGGAAGACGGCCTCGGCGATGATGACGCTGCCGAGGGAATTGATCATCTGGAGGTTGGCGAAGATCTGGAAGAGCGGCACCAGCATCAGCGCGCCGGGGATGAACTGCGAGCAGAGCAGCGCCAGCATGAAGCCGCGCTTGATCTTGAAGTCGAAGCGGGCGAGGGCGTAGCCGCCCGCGAGGGCGACCAGCGTGGTCATCAGCATCGACAGGACGCCGACGATGAGGCTGTTCTGGAAGAAGAGCGCGAAGCTCCGCTCGGTCCACACCTTGTCGAAGTGCTCGAACGTGATCGGCCAGGGGAGCAGCGAGGTCGAGCCCGCCGGGCGGATCGCGAAGAGCAGCATCCAGTAGAACGGGATGAGCGTGAAGAGGAGGTAGAGGCCGAGCGGGAGGTAGATCTGCCACCGGGGGGCTTCGTCCCAGGGGCGCCGCCTGGGCGCGCGCGGGCCGCCGGATCGTTCCTCGGCGGGTGCGGCGGTGGCCGCCGTGCCGGCTTCCCTGTTCAGGTGCTGTGTGGTGCTCACTTGTCCTGGCCTCCGAACTTGCTCAGCCGCAGATAGACCATCGAGCAGAAGAGGAGGATCACGAACGCGATGGAGGTCAGCGCGGAGGCGTAGCCGAAGTCGTGCGAGTCGACGGCGATGGACGCGATGCGCAGCGGCAGGGTCGTCGTCTCGCCCGCGGGTCCGCCGCCGGTCAGGGTGTAGAGCAGGTCGACGTTGTTGAACTCCCAGACCGCGCGAAGCAGCGTGGAGAGGATGATCGCGTCCTTCAGGTGCGGCAGCGTGATGTGGAAGAACTGCCGGAAGCGGCTGGCGCCGTCCACTTCCGCGGCCTCGTACAGGTCCTTCGAGACGGACTGGAGGTCGGCGAGGATGAGGATCGCGAAGAAGGGGACGCCGCGCCAGAGTTCGGCGACGACGACGGCCGGGAAGACGGTGCTGGTGTCCGAGAGCCAGGACGTTCCGTACGAGCCGATCCCCATGTCCGCGAGGTAACGGGTGATGCCCGTCTGGGAGTTGAAGATCAGCAGCCAGATCGTCGAGGTGAGCACGCCGGACACGGCCCACGGCGAGAAGACCAGGGCGCGGGCCATCGCACGGCCGATGAAGGTCTGGTTGACGATCAGCGCGAGGCCGAGACCGAGGAGCAGTTGGAGGACGACCTCGACGGCCACCCACTGGAGACTGAAGCCGAGCGTCTGCCAGAACTGCGGGTCCTCGGTGAACGCGGTGACGAAGTTGTCGAAGCCCGCGAAGCCGTCGCGCCAGGGCTTGGTGGGGTTGTAGTGGCGCAGGCTGTAGTAGAAGACGCTGATGACCGGGTAGGCGATGAAGCCCAGCATCAGGAGTCCGGCCGGCGCGATCAGCAGATACGGGAGGCGGCGCGGGGTCGCTCCCGTTCGGCGCCGGGGCGCACCCGGCGTGCGGCGCCGGGGCGGTGGCTGCGGTGGCGATTTCGCCACAGCTGAGGCCATGTCTGCTTCTCCGTTCTCATGGGCGGCACACGGTCGGCGAGATGAAGCGCTTCGCAGACGTCGTTCGAAATCTCGTACAAATGAAAACCGGGTCAAGGGAGGGCGGCCGGAGGGCGGCTCAGCCCGCGTACGGGTCGGGGACCTCGCCCTCGCGGGCCAGGAACGCGAAGTCGCAGCCGGTGTCGGCCTGGGTGATCTGTTCGCTGTAGAGGGCGCCGTAGCCGCGTCCGTAGCGCGGAGGAGGCGGTGTCCAGGCGGCCATCCGCTGTTCCAACTCCGCGTCGGACACGTCGAGATGGAGGGAGCGCGCCGCCACGTCCAGGGTGATCAGGTCTCCCGTACGGACGAGGGCGAGCGGCCCGCCCACGAACGACTCGGGAGCGATGTGCAGCACACACGTGCCGTACGACGTGCCGCTCATCCGCGCGTCGGAGATCCGCACCATGTCGCGCACCCCCTGCTTGAGCAGGTGGTCGGGGATCGGGAGCATGCCGTACTCGGGCATGCCGGGACCGCCCTTGGGGCCGGAGCCGCGCAGCACGAGGACGTGGTCGGCGGTGATGCCGAGCGCGGGGTCGTTGATGGTGCGCTGCATCTGGCGGTAGTCGTCGAAGACGACCGCGGGTCCGGTGTGCCGCAGCAGGTGCGGCTCGGCGGCGATGTGCTTGATGACGGCGCCGTCCGGGCAGAGGTTGCCGCGAAGCACCGCCACTCCGCCCTCGTCGGCCAGGGGCTTCTCGCGCGGGCGGATGACCTCGGGATTGTGCACGGTGGCGCCCGCGAGCTGCTCGCGCAGGGTGTCGTGCGCGACGGTGGGCCGGTCCAGGTGCAGGACGTCGGTCAACTGGGCCAGGAACGCCGGGAGTCCGCCCGCGAAGTGGAAGTCCTCCATGAGGTACTGCCCGCCGGGGCGCAGGTTGGCGAGCACCGGCACCGTCCGCGCGATCCGGTCGAAGTCGTCGAGGGTGAGCCGTACGCCGCTGCGGCCGGCCATCGCGATCAGGTGGATGACGGCGTTGGTGGAGCCGCCGAGCGCGAGGACGGTGGCGACCGCGTCCTCGTAGGCGTCCGCGGTCAGGAGCCCGGACAACTTCAGGTCCTGGCGCACGAGGTCGACGATCCGCATCCCGGACGCCGCCGCCATCCGGTCGTGTCCGGAGTCCACCGCGGGGATGGAGGAGGCGCCCGGCATCGTCACGCCGAGGGCCTCGGCCGCCGCGGTCAGCGTGGAGGCGGTCCCCATGGTCATGCAGTGACCGGGGGAGCGGGCCAGACCGCTCTCCAGCTCGGCCAGTTCGCAGTCGCCGATGAGGCCGGCGCGCTTGTCGTCCCAGTACTTCCACATGTCGGTGCCGGAACCGAGCACCTCGTTGCGCCAGTGCCCCGGGAGCATGGGTCCGGCGGGGACGAAGACGGCCGGCAGATCGACGCTCGCGGCGCCCATGAGCAGGGCCGGCGTCGTCTTGTCGCAGCCGCCGAGCAGCACGGCGCCGTCCACGGGGTAGGACCGCAGCAGCTCCTCGGTCTCCATGGCCAGGAGATTCCGGTAGAGCATCGGGGTCGGCTTCTGGAACGTCTCCGAGAGGGTGGAGACGGGGAATTCGAGCGGGAAGCCGCCCGCCTGCCACACCCCGCGCTTGACCGCCTGGGCGCGCTCGCGCAGATGGACGTGGCAGGGGTTGATGTCGGACCAGGTGTTGAGGACCGCGATGACGGGCTTGCCCAGATGCTCCTCGGGCAGGTAGCCGAGCTGGCGGGTGCGCGCCCGGTGGCTGAAGGACCGCAGGCCGTCCGTGCCGTACCACTGGTGGCTGCGCAGTTCGTCCGGCCTCATATCGCCCACGCCTTCACCAGGGCCGCTATCTCCTCGCGCCGCTCGACGGGCAGGACGCGGCTCGGCGGGCGCACCTCGCGGCGGCACAGGCCGAGCGCGGCGAGGGCCTCTTTGACGACGGTGACGTTGTCGGCCGACTGGTCGGCGGCCCGCAGCTCCTCGAAGCGCCGGATCCGCTCCCAGACGTCCATGGCCGCCGGGTAGTCGCCCGCACGCAGGGCTTCGAGCATACGGAGGGACACCTCGGGCGCGACATTGACCAGGCCCGACGTGAAGCCGGTCGCGCCGACGGCCCAGTACGCGGGCGCGTACAGCTCGGCGAGCCCCGCGACCCACACGAACCGTTCGAGCCCCGCGTCCCGCGCGAACGCGGCGAAGGCGGCGGCGTCCGGCGTCGCGTACTTCGCGCCGATCACATTGGGGCACAACTCGCCCAGCTCGGCGAGGCGTTGACCGGTGAGACGAGGATTGCGGATGTACGGCACGACACCGAGCTCGGGCACGGCGTCGGCGATGGCGCGGTGGTAATCGACCCAGCCGTCCTGGGACACGTACGGATGCACCGGCTGATGCACCATCACCATGTGTGCCCCGGCGTCCCGCGCGTGCCGGGCGGCGGCGACCGCGGTCGGCAGGTCGTGGCCGACGCCGACGAGCACGGTGGCCGCGTCGCTCCCGCCCGCTTCCTCCATGGTCAACTCGGTGACCAGGCGCCGCTCGTCGGGGTCCAGGGCGTAGAACTCGCCGGTGTTGCCGTTCGGAGTGAGGGTGCGCACGCCACCGTCGACGAGGCGTCGCACCAGGGCGCGGTAGGTGTCCCGGTCCACCGAGCCGTCGTCGGCGAACGGGGTCACCGGGATCGCGACGACATCGGCGAGGGCGGAACGAAGCCCGTCGAAGCGAGGGCCGACGAAGCGGGGGTCGTGGTTCTGGCCGGTCATGAAAGCTCCCCCTCCGGGAACGCCCGCCGCACGAACGAGGCGATGTGGTCGTGGAGTCCGCTGGCCGCCGCGTCGGCCTCCCCCGCGAGCGCGAGCCGTAGGATCTCCCGGTGCTCGGCGGCCTCCCGCTCCCAGGAGGGCAGGGTCGCCCAGGCGACCGCCGAGACCAGGGCCGCCTGGTCGCGCACGTCGTCGAGCATCCGCGAGAGCAGCGGGTTGCCGCACGGGACGTAGAGCGCGCGGTGGAACTCCCGGTTGGCCAGCGAGCGTTCGGCGGCGTCCGCCGCGGTGTCCGCCCGCTCCAGGGCGTCGCGCGCCTCCTCCAGGAGCGCGCCGGACCGGACGGTGCGCCGCAAGGCCTCCGGTTCGAGCAGCAGGCGGACGTCGTAGACCTCCTGCGCCATGGCCGCGTCCACCGTGCGCACGGTGGCGCCCTTGTACTGGCTCATGACGACGAGCCCGGTCCCCGCGAGCGTCTTCAACGCCTCCCGTACGGGCGTCTTGGACACCGCGAACTGGGCGGCGAGCTCGGTCTCGACGAGGGGCTGACCGGGCGCCAACTGCCCGGTGAGGATGCGGTGCTTGACCGCCTCCAGCACGTACTGCGTGCGCGAGGGGATGGGGTGGGGCGCAAAGTTCATCGATGCTCTCAGTCGTCGTGCAGCCGTCGTGCGGGCCGTCGTGCAGTCGTCAGGCGTGCGGTCGTCGTGCGGCCGTCGCGTATCGCGTCTCATATATGACGTACGAAGTACGACGCGATGAAGCTAAAGCTCCGGCCGCCCGGCGTCAATGTTTCGGGCAGGAAAACCCGTTCGATATTTCGGAGTTGGGTCCACCGCCTCGAAGCGCTTCGACTGTTTCCGTCCGAACCGTTGACGCGCACACTCCGGCTCCCTACCTTGTCCCGGCAAGCGCTTGCCTAAAACGATTCAACCCAGGACTAGCAGAGGACGAACTGTGCCGACGAATGGGGAAGTTGACAGGCGCGGCCTGTTGAAACTGGCCGGTGGCTCGTTGGCGGCCCTCGGACTGACCGCGGCGGGATGCGGCGGCGGGAGCGGGTCGGGCGACGGGACCGTCACCCTCCGGTACGCGTGGTGGGGCTCCGACGACCGGGCCAAGCGGATCAACCGGACCATCGAGCTCTTCGAGGAGAAGCACCCCAAGATCAAGGTGAAGACGGACTTCCAGCCCTACCTCGACTTCTGGAAGAAGTTCAACACCCAGGCGTCCGGCGGCAATCCGCCCGACGTCTTCCAGAACGCCATCGGCTTCCTGCGCAAGTACGACCAGCGCAACATACTGCTCGACCTGAACGCCCAGGCCAAGGCGGGCAATCTGCGCCTCGACGGATTCCGCGCGGGCCTGGAGAAGTTCGGCGAGGTCGACGGCAAGCTGCTCGGCGTCCCGGTCGGCAGCAACTCCATGGCCCTGGTGATCGACAAGCCGGTCTTCGAGAAGGCCGGGGTCACCCCGAAGATGGGCTGGACCTGGGACGACTACCACGCCGCGATGGAGAAGATCCACAAGCAGGGAAGGTCGGGCGACAGCGGGCTCTACGGAGTCATGTACCTCTACGACCCCTACCTGCGCCAGCAGGGCAAGGCCTTCTTCACCGAGGACGGTCTCGGCTTCGACGAGGCCGACCTCAAGGAGTGGTGGACCAAGGGGTACGACGGGGTGAAGTCGGGGATCTACTCCGACCCGAAGAAGGTCGCCCAGATCAAGCCCAAGTCGGCCGTGGCCGCCGAGATCGCGGCGTGCGAGTTCACCTGGGACAACTTCACCGTCCGCTACAGCGCCGAGGGCGAGAGCCGGTACGGCCTCGCGCCGCTCCCGACCACCGACGGCAAGAAGACCGGCCAGTACCTCGGCTCGCTGATGCTCAGCGGCTCCAAGCGCACCCAACACCCCAAGGAAGTCGCGCAGTTCATCGACTTCATGGTGCACGATCCGGAGGTCGCCAGGATCATGGGCTACGACCGTGGCGTACCCACCACGACCGCGCAGTACGAGGCGTACAAGCCCGCCGAGGAGAAGGACAAGGTGATCGCCGCGGTCAACAAGGAGATCGCCGCGTACGAGGAGCAACTGGTCGACGCCGGTGTCCTTGAAGCCATCACACCGCACCCGGCGGGCGCCGACATCTGCGAGGCGGCGTTCCTGCGCATCGCCGAGGAACTCGCCCTGGGGGAGCGGTCCGTGGACGAAGCGGTGAAGCAGTTCTTCACCGAGTGCAAGACCGCGCTCGGTTCCTGATGGGCGGCACGATGGCGTCCCCGCAGACTTCCGGTACTCGCGTGGCCCCGACCACCCCCGAGAAGCCGGAGCCGCCGCGCGGTGACCGCCTCCCCGCGGCCGCGCGGCGGCGACGGCGGGGCGAGAGCGTCGCCGGGTTCCTCTTCCTGTCGCCGTGGCTGGGGGGCTTCCTGCTCCTGACGGCAGGACCCATGGTCGCCTCGCTCTACTTCGCCTTCACCGACTACAACCTGTTCGACGCCCCCAAGTGGGTCGGCGTGGACAACTTCACCGAGATGTTCGGCGACCCGCGCTGGCGCACATCCGTGGAGGTGACGCTCTGGTACGTCGTCGTCGGCACCCCGCTCAAGCTGGCGGCGGCCCTCGGCGTGGCGCTGCTGCTCAACCAGAAGCGGCGCGGCCAGGCCTTCTACCGGGCCGCGTTCTACGCGCCGTCCCTGATCGGCGCCAGCGTCTCGATCGCCGTCGTCTGGAAGGCGATCTTCTCCGACGACGCCATCGTCGACCGTACGCAGCGGGCGCTCTTCGGCATGGACGTGGGCGGCTGGACCGGCGACCCGCAGTGGATCATCTACAGCCTGGTGGCGCTCACCGTCTGGCAGTTCGGCGCACCGATGGTCATCTTCCTGGCCGGCCTGAAGCAGGTGCCGCGCGAGCTCTACGAGGCGGCGGAGGTGGACGGCGCGGGCACCTGGCGGCGGTTCTGGAACATCACCCTGCCGATGATCTCGCCCGTCCTCTTCTTCAACGTCCTCCTGGAGACCATCCACTCCTTCCAGATCTTCGCATCGGCGTACATCGTCGGCGGCGGTGCGGGAGGCAACGCCTGTGGTCCTGCGGACGGTTCACTCGTCTACACCTGCTACCTCTACGTCCAGGGCTTCGAGAACAGCCGGATGGGCCTCGCGTCGGCCATGGCCTGGATGCTGCTGCTCGCGGTGGCCCTCGTGACGGCGGTCCTGTTCTGGTCCCAGAAGCGCTGGGTGCACTACGAGGAGGGATCCCGTTGAGCAGCGCATCACGTGGGCTCCACGCCCGCCGCCGTCGCGGCGCCGGTTCGATGGCCTGGCACCTCGGGTCCCTGGCGGTCCTCGCCGTCGTCCTCTACCCGGTGATCTGGGCGATCGGCGGTTCGTTCAAGCCGAACGACGAGATCGTCGGAAGCCTCGACCTGTTCCCGGCCGACCCCGTCGTCGCGAACTACGCCGGCCTCGCCGACGGCATCGCCGACATCTCCATCTCCACCTTCTTCTCCAACTCCCTCTTTCTTGCGCTCGGTTCGGTGGCGGGGGTGCTCTTCTCCTGCTCCCTCGCGGGCTATGCCTTCGCGCGGATCAAGTTCGCCGGCCGCAACCTGCTGTTCGCCCTGATGATCGGCACCCTGCTGCTTCCGTACCACGTACTCCTGATCCCGCAGTACGTCCTGTTCCAGAAGATGGGCCTCATCAACACCTATACGCCGCTGCTGCTCGGCAAGTATCTGGCGGTCGACGCCTTCTTCGTCTTCCTGATGGTGCAGTTCATGCGGAACCTGCCCAAGGAGCTGGACGAGGCGGCGCGGCTCGACGGGTGCGGGCATCTGCGGATCTACTGGTCGATCGTCCTTCCGCTGTGCCGGCCCGCCCTGATCACCAGCGCGATCTTCACCTTCATCAACTCCTGGAACGACTTCATGGGGCCGCTCATCTATCTCAACGACCCCTCGAAATACACCGTCTCGCTCGGCCTCAAGATGTTCGTCGACCAGGAGGGCCTGGCCAACTACGGCGGCATGATCGCCATGTCCCTCGTGGCGCTGCTGCCCGTCCTGGCGTTCTTCCTGGCCTTCCAGCGGTACCTGATCGACGGTATGGCCACGTCGGGCCTGAAGGGCTGAGGCCGGGTGAGTGACCGCGTGCTCCGGAAGTCCGTCTTCATGGACCGCTTCGGCGCGTTCGCCGAATGCCTGCTGACCGGTGTGTGGATCGCGCTCGCCGCCCTGCCCCTGGTCACGCTGCCCGCCGCCTTCGCCGCGGGGACCCGTCACCTGAACCGGCATCTGGCCCACGAACCCTCCGGGTGGCGGGAGTTCACCGCCGATCTGCGCGCGGCGGTGCGACGCGGGTGGCTGGTGGGCCTCGGCGGCTGGGCGGCGCTGGCCCTGCTCCTGGCCGACATCGCGTTCGTACGGGCGGGGCTCCCCGGCGGCACGTTCGTCGGCGCGGTCGGTGTCGTCGCCCTGTTCGTCCTGGTCGTCGCCGGTCTTCGGGCCGCCGCGAACTGGGGCCCCGGGGCGTCGTGGCGCGCGCTCCTGACCGGGGCGGTGCGCCGCACGCTGGGCGATCCGGCCGGCTCGCTGGTGATCGTCTGCGGATTCGCGGTGGTCGCGGCGTCCGCCTGGTTCGCCCTTCCACTCGCCGCCCCCGCACTGGGGATGGTCGCGGCGGCCACGCTTGCCGTCGAACGGCGCGGCGCCGCGGCGCACTGACGCGCGCGTTCCTGATCCCGCCCCGCACCTCGTCATCTGTCATGCTCATGCAGAGAGAAAGGATCGCCATGTCTCCGCTTCCCCGCAGGTCCCTGCTCAAGGCCGCCGCCGTGGCAGGCGCCGCCGCCCAGTTCAGCTGGGCCCTCGGCCGAACCGAGGCCCAGGCGGCTACTGAGGCGGCTCCCCGCGCGGCGGCGGCCGACGGCCCGGCGGCCGACGGCCCGGTGGCCGTCGGCTGGCTGGAGAGGGGCGGGCTCGGCGCCGCGCCGGGCTCCACCTTCGGCGTCCCGTGGCCCAAGGGCGCCCACCCCGCCGGGCAGAAATTCGCCCTCGCCACCGCCGACGGCAAGGACATCCCCGTACAGACCTGGACCACCGCACACTGGCCCGACGGTTCCGTGAAGTGGACGGCGCACGCGGTGGGACCGGAGGCCGCCGGCACCGAGAAGTTCCATCTGGGTGCGGGCAGCCCAGTCGGCCCCGGCAAGGGCATGAAGGTCACCGTCTCCGAGACCCGCAGAGCCGTGATCGTCGACACCGGAGTCATCAAGGCCGTCATCTCCAAGGACGGCGAGAAGCTCGTCGAGTCCGTTACGCGCGGCGGCGTGAAGATCGCCACCGACGGACGGCTCGTGGTCCTTCGCCAGGGCGGCCTCGACGACGGCGACCACGGCAACGCCAGGTGGGAACGGTTCGACGGCGAGATCAGCGGCGCGAAGACCGAGCAGGACGGTCCGGTGCGCGCCGTGGTCCGCATCGACGGCAAGCACCGCAAGGGCAGCCGCAGTTGGCTGCCGTTCAGCGTGCGCCTCTACTTCTACGCGGGCGCCGACTCCTTCCGCATGGTGCACACCATCACGTACGACGGCGACGCGGAGAAGGACTTCATCCGCGGCCTGGGCGTCCGCTTCGGCGTGCCGATGCGCGACGCGGCGTACGACCGGCACATCCGCATCGCGGGCGAGGGCAAGGGATTCCTGACCGAGGCGGTCAAGGGCATCACGGGCCTGCGCCGCGACCCGGGAGCCGCGATCCGCACCGCCCAGGTCAAGGGCGAGAAGCTGCCGGACCCGGCGACCTGGGACCAGCGGGTCACCACCCGCCTCCCATACGTCCCGACCTGGGGCGACTACACCCTCGCCCAGCTGTCCGCCGACGGCTTCACCCTGCGCAAGCGCACCAAGCCGGGGCACACCTGGATCACGGCCGGAGGCGGCGGCCGTGCGACCGGGTTCGGGTATGTCGGCGGGGCGAGCGGCGGACTCTCCTTCGGGCTCCGCGACTTCTGGGAGAAGCACCCCGCCCAGCTCGACATCCGGGGCGCCGCCGGTGACACGGCCGAGGTCACGCTCTGGCTCTGGTCGCCCGAGGCACAGCCGATGGACCTGCGCACGTACCACGACGGCATGGGGCAGGACACCTACCCCGAGCAGATCGAGGGCCTCAACATCACCTACGAGGACTACGAACCGGGCTTCGGTACCCCGTACGGCATCGCCCGCACCAGCGAGCTGATGTTCTGGGCCAACGCGGCGACCCCGACGGCGGCCACGCTCGTCGACCAGGCCGCGGCCGTCCGCACCCCGCCCCAGCTGGCAGCCGCCCCCGAGCACGTGACGCAGACGGGCGTCTTCGGCGGTCTCTTCTCACCCGTCGACCGCTCGACCCCGGCGAAGGCCACGATCGAGGACCACCTCGACTTCCTCTTCACCTACTACAAGGACCAGGCCGAACAGCGCCGCTGGTACGGCTTCTGGGACTACGGCGACATCATGCACACCTACGACGAGGACCGTCACCAGTGGCGCTACGACGTCGGGGGCTACGCCTGGGACAATTCCGAACTCTCGCCCGACCTGTGGCTCTGGTACGCCTACCTGCGCTCGGGCCGCTCCGACATCTTCCGCTTCGCCGAGGCCATGACCCGCCACACCGGCGAGGTCGACTCCTACCACCTCGGCAAGTGGGCGGGCCTGGGCACCCGGCACGGCGTGCAGCACTTCGCGGACAGTGCGAAGCAGCAGCGGATCTCGACGGCCGTATACCGCCGCCCCTACTACTTCCTCACCGCCGACGAACGCGTGGGCGACCTGATGCACGCCCTGGTCGACTCCGACGAGACGTTCCTCGTCCTCGACCCTCTGCGCAAGATCCGCACCGAGCCGTACGAACCCGACCGCAACGCCCTGTCCATCGGCTTCGGCACCGACTGGAGCGGTCTGGCCGCCGCCTGGCTCACCGAGTGGGAACGCGGCGGCCCCAAGGCGGCCAAGGCCGAGGCCCGCCTGCGCTCCACCATGGAGACCATCGCCGCCCAGCCCAACGGCTTCGTCCAGGGCAGCGGACTCTACGACCTGGACACCGGGAAGTTCGCGGTGGCCGCCGAGCCCGCCGTGAACGTCTCCCACCTCTCCGCGATGTTCGGCCTGGTCGAGATGTGCGCCGAGCTCATCGGCCTCGTCGACCAGCCGAAGTTCACGCAGGCGTGGCTGGACTACTGCCGCTACTTCAACGCCACCAAGGCCGAGCAGAAGCAGCGCTACGGCAAGGACTTCGGCAGCCTGCTGCTCTTCCAGGGGCACTCCCGCCAGGACGCGTACGCGTCCTGGCGGTCGAAGGACGAGAAGCTCGCGGCGCGCGCCTGGCAGAAGTTCCACGAGAGCGACGGCTATACGAAGGCCATGAGCTGGACGAAGACCGACCTGGAGGGGCCCGCGGTCCTGGAGCCCGGCTACGAGAACCTGCGGATCAACACCAACGAGACCGCGCTCTTCGGCCTCGCCGCCATCCAGAACCTCGCCCTGGTCGGCGACAAGCTGCCCGGCTAACCGCCCGACACGGTCAGGGAGTTGGTGGTGAAGTCGAGCCCTCCGGCCGAGCCGCTGATCTCGTAGCCGAACTGCACGTCACCGATGGTCTCGTTGCCCATCCAGCCCTTGGTGTTCTTGATCCACTTGAGGATCGGCAGGATGTCGACGGTCCCGGACGAGGAGTCGGAGGTGCGCAGGAACGAGAAGACCTCGTTGGCGCCGTTCGTGCCCTTGAACACCGCCCAGGTGTGGCCGCCCAGGCTGACCGTGCCCTGGGCGGTGCCGAGCGGGCCGACGTTCCCGTTGTAGTTGACCCAGAGCATGATCTCGTAGTCGTGGTCGGTGTCCCAGATGTCGTACGAGGAGTTGTAGTCGCCCGACGAGGGGACCTTGACGTTGTACGAGCTCTTCAGCGAGGACAGTGAGTCGACCGGCTTGCCGATCGCCTTCGTGGAGTTGGGGTAGGACTTGATGCCGCTCGTGCTGGGGTGATCGGCGTGCACGCTCCACTTCGTGCCCGAGTCCGCCGATATGCACTGGCTGCCCGCGCCCGAGCCCCAGATGTTGTTGTAGAGGGTGTAGCCGCCCAGGCCGGTGTTGCCCCACTGGTCGCATGAGCTCCAGACCGCGGCCTGGGCGGGCGCGGCGGCGAGCCCCAGTGCCGCGCCCGCGACCAGGGCGGGGGCGAGCAGCAGGCGGGTCAGGGTGCGGCGGGGGTGTCGTGTCATGTGTCGTCTCCAGGGTGGGGGGAGGAGTGCCGCGGGTCCGGGGCGGGCCCGCGGTCGTCGTCGGCGGCGCGGCGCAGGACGGCCACGCCGTGGCGGCCCAGGACGATGGCGCCCTCGGCCGTGGTGCCGGTCAGCAGATCGAGGTGCCTGCCGGGCAGGGGCACGGTCACCCGCTCCCTGCCGCGAGGCAGGCCGTGGTGCAGGAGGAACAGGAGATCGCCGCGGCGCACGGCCTCCACTCCGCGGGGGAGGCCTGCGAGCGAAGGCCGTACGCCTGCTTCGGCGGCCACGCGCGCGAGCAGCTCGCGCAGGGCCTCGGGCTCGGGAAGCGTGGACAGATACCAGGCGCGGTCGTGGCGGAGCACCGCCGGGAGGCCGTCCAGCTCACCGCCCCGGTAGGCGGCGACCGTCTTCGCGTCGTCGTCGGCCTGCAGCTCCTCCGACCAGAGCGTGCCGGTGAACTCCCCGCAGTCCACGCTCTCCCCGGCCTCCAGCGGCCACCACTCGTGCACCGTGCGGATGCCGAACAGGGCGCGCAGGCGGGCGTCCATGCCGCCGGGCCGCACCCGGTCGTCGGCGTCGGCCACTGCGGTGAGGAAGCCGCAGACGAGGGTGCCGCCGTCGCGCACGTACGCCAGGAGGTTGTCGATCGCGGTGTCGGTGAGGAGGTAGAGGTGCGGGACGACGACCAGGCGGTACGGGGTCAGGTCGTGCTCGGGGTGGGCGAAGTCGACGGGTGTGTTCGCCTCCCACAGGGCGCGGTGCCAGGCGCGAAGCACCTCGGCGTGGTCGACCAGACAGGAGGGCCTTCCCTCCTGCTGGCTCGCCCACCAGGAGGGCCAGTCGTGCAGGACGGCCACCTCGGCCGTGAGCCGTGTGCCCGCCACCTCGGGGCCGACCGCGGCGAACTCGGCGCCGAGCTCCTTCACCTCCTGGAAGGTGCGGCCCCGCTCACCCGCGTGGCTGAGCATCCCCGAGTGGAACTTCTCCGCGCCCTGCCGGGACTGGCGCCACTGGAAGTAGCAGACGGCGTCCGCACCACGCGCCACCGCCTGCCACGACCAGAGGCGGTTGAGGCCGCGCGGCTTGGGGTGGTTCACGCCCCGCCAGTTGACCGGTCCTGCCGCCTGCTCCATCAGCATCCACGGGCCGCCGCCCGCCTGGGAGCGCGTCATGTCCTGCACCATCGCGCCCTGTTGGGCTCCGAGCGGATCCCTGGGGTCGGGGTAGAGGTCGACGGAGACGACGTCCTCGTGCGCCGCCCACTCCCACGCGTCCTGCCCCGACCACAGCGGCATGAAGTTGGTGGTGACCGGCAGGTGCGGGGTGTGTGCGGTGACGATGTCCCGCTCGGCGCGGAAGCACTCCAGCCAGGAGTCGGACGTGAAGCGCTTGAAGTCGAGGACCTGGGCGGGGTTCTTCATGTAGTGGGCGCGGCGGGGCGGCAGGATCTCCGCCCAGCTGTCGTGGATCTGGCCCCAGAAGGCGCTGCCCCAGGCCGAGTTGAGCGCGTGGAGCGAGGAGTACTTGGCCCGGAGCCAGCGGCGGAACGCGACCGCCGCCTCGTCGCCCCAGTCGTAGGTGCAGTACTCGTTGTTGATGTGCCACATCGTGAGCGCGGGGTGGTGCGCGTACCGGGCGGCCAGGTCCTCGGTGATGGCGGCGGCGTACTTGCGGTACACGGCGCTGGAGTGCGCGAAGTGCTGGCGCGAGCCCCACCACTCCACCTGTCCGTTCTCGTCCCGTGGCAGCGTCTCGGGGTGCAGGCGGCCCAGCCAGGGCGGGGGAGCGGAGGTCGGCGTGGCGAGGACGACTCCGATGCCGTGCTCGTGCAGCAGATCCATCAGCCGGTCGAGCCAAGCGAACTCCCGTGCTCCCGGCCGCGGTTCGAGCTTCGCCCAGGAGAAGACGCCGACGGTGACGGAGTTGACCGATGCCGCGCGCATCAGGCGTACGTCGTCGGGCCAGACCTCCTCGGGCCACTGCTCGGGGTTGTAGTCGCCGCCGAACAGGATCCGGCCGCGGGTGGTGTCGTCGAGGGAAGGCATCGGTGGATCAGCCCTTCACTGCGCCGGTGAGCATGCCCTGCTTGAAATGCCGCTGCACGAACGGCGAGAGGACGGCGACCGGCAGGAGTGCCAGGACCATCACGGCCATCTGGATGGCGAGCGGCGACAGATGGCCCGTGTTGATCGCCTGGGCCAGGCCCGTCGGCCGCTGCTGCTTGATCACCAGCTGCTGCATGACGTTCTGCAGCGGCATCATGTCCGGGTCGCTGAGGTAGATCGACGCGTTGAACCACGCGCTCCAGTAGCCGACCGCGTAGAAGAGCGTGATGACGGCGATCACCGCGCGGGACAGGGGCATCACGATCCGGAGCAGGATGCGCAGGTCACCGGCGCCGTCGATGCGGGCGCTCTCTATCAGCTCCTGCGCCGTGCCCATGAAGAACGCCCGCAGGACGAGGATGTTGAAGACGTTCAGTGCGCTCGGCAGGATCAGCGACAGATAGGTGTCCGTGAGGCCGATGCCCTGCACCACCAGATAGGTGGGGATGAGCCCGGCGCCGAAGAACATCGTGGCGACGATCAGCAGCAGGATCGGGCGGTGCAGGACCGACCCCGGGCGCGCGAGGCCGTACGCGCACAGGACGGACACCACCATGCTGAACAGCGTGCCGACGACCGTGACGCCCACGCTGACCAGCGCGGCCCGCGACACCTGACCGCCGCCGAGCAGCTCCTGGTAGTGGACGAAGGTGACGCCCCGGGGGATCACCACCAGGCCGCCCGTCGCGGTGATCGTCCTGACCGAGGAGAGGCTGGTGACGACCACCACCCACACCGGGAAGAGGACCGCCAGGCAGACCAGGGCCAGCGTCACGCCCTTGGTGGCGAGGCCGGCCCGGGTCGGCGGCTCCTCCCACACCGGGCGCAGGCCCGTGCGGCTGCCCGGCCGGATGCCGAAGTTCAGCACGCTCATCGCTTGTACACCCCCTGCTCGCCCATGAGGTGGGCGGCCTTGTTGGCCCCGAGCACCATCAGGAGGCCGAAGACGCCCTTGACGATGCCGATCGCGGCGCCGTAGCCGAAGTTGCCGTTGTCCAGGCCGGTGTTCCACACATAGGTGTCGAGGACCTCCGATGCGGTGGGTCCCACGGCGGTGCGCTGGAGCAGGATCTGCTCGAAGCCCACCGTGAGCGCGTTGCCGACCTGGAGCACCAGGAGCAGGGCCACCACCGGGCGCAGCGCGGGCAGTTGGATGTGCCACATGCGCCGCCAGCGGTTCGCGCCGTCCATCGCCGAAGCCTCGTACAGGTCCGGGCTGACCGCGGCCAGCGCGGCGAGGAAGACGATGACGCCCCAGCCCGCGTCCTTCCAGACCATCTCGAAGGTGACGAGGAACTTGAACAGACCCGGGTCGGTCATCAGGTCGAAGCCGTCGTGCCCGTGGTCCCGCAGCACCTGCGCGACCAGGCCCGCGCCGCCGAACATCTGCTGGAAGACCGTGATGACCAGGACCCAGGAGAAGAAGTGCGGCAGGTAGAGGATCGCCTGGGCCACCGCCCGCACGCGTGGCCGCACGAAACTGTTGACGAACAGCGCGAGCGCGATCGGCAGCGGAAAGAACAGCGTCAGCTGGATCGCGAAGATCGACAGGGTGTTCCTGACCGCCTGCCAGAACAGCCGGTCCCCGGCCATGTGCCGGAAGTGCTCGACGCCGATCCAGGGGCTCTGCGCCATCGCCCGGAACGCGTTGTCGGCGATGTACGGGTCGTAGTCCTGGAAGGCGACGACGTTGCCGATCAGGGGTACGTAGTTGAAGACGAGCAGGAGCAGCAGCGCGGGCAGCACCATCAGGAGCAGCGCGCGGTCGCGGCGCAGCCGGTGGCGCAGCGGTACGCGGGCCGTGCCCTGCTTCGTGCGGGGGGTGGATTCGGCGGGTGCGGCGGGTGCCCGCCCGGTGGCGCTCTCGCGCGGACGAGTCGTGCTCTGGGCCATGTCAGGACGCCGCGTCGCCGGTCTCGTCAAGCAGCTTCTTGTACCAGTCGCGCAGCTTGTCGCCGCCGCCCGACTTCCAGTCCGAAGCCGCCTGCTGCACGTCGCCGACCTTCTTGCGGCCGCGCACGACGTCCTTCTCCAGGTCCTCGAACTCGGCGTTCAGCTCGGTGTACCGGGTCGGCTCGATGATCATCATGCCGTGGAAGAGCGGCCTCTTCGTGTGCGCGCCCTGACGCTGCTGCCACTCCACCATGCCCTCGGTGACGTCCGGCAGATCGGGGTAGGCGACGAAGGGCGCGGGCGAGGCCAGATACTCGTACGTCGAGAAGACCTCGTTGTTGCCCTTGCCGTTCTTGGTGAGGACGCCGTCCTTGAACGTGTGGTGGACGCCCTCGACGCCGTACATGCGAAGGCGCTGCTCCTTCGAACCGTAGGGAGCTGCCGTGTAGTTGGCGAGGGCGAGGATGTCGCGGACCGTCTTCTCGTCGGCCTTCTCGCTGATGAAGGTCCAGATGTCGGCCGGCGGGCGCGCGTACAGGGTGGGCGCGCCGCCGTCGGCGGCGAAGTAGTCGAACGCCTCCATGCGGAACTTCTTGTCGTCCACGCGCTGCACGGCCGCCTTGCCGTACCAGTCGGACAGGTCCTGGCAGTACATCCAGACCTTGCCCGCCGCGCACAGGTCGCCGATGCTGCCGGTCTCGGCCTTCGCGTCGGGGTGGACGAAGCCCGCCGAGTAGAGCTTGCGCGACCACTCCAGGGCTTCCAGATACTCGTCGGTCTCGTAGCGGTTGACGAGCTTTCCGTCGACGAGCTTCCAGTAGTACGGCTTCTCCGGCAGCGCCCCGAAGATGTTGTACGCCGCCCAGCTCATGTCGCCGCACGCCCACACCTTGCTCTTGGGCGCGTTGAGCTGTTTGCACAGGTCGAAGAACTCCTGGGCGCTCGTGGGCGCTTCGAGCCCCTCCTTCTCGAAGAGGTCGGTGCGGTAGAACGGCGCGATGTTCGGTGTGGTCGCGGCGGGCATCGGCAGGCCGCGCAGCTTCCCGCCGAAGACGGAGCGCTGCCAGGCGCCGGTGGGGATCGCGGCGAGGTTCGGATACTCCTTGATCTTGTCGCCGCTCAGATAGGGGCCGAGGTCGGCGAACTTGTTGGCGATGGCGCTCGGTATCTTGCCGGTCAGCTCCCAGCCGGGCACGACCACGGCGTCCGGGACACCGCTGGAGGCGAGGACGGCGCCCAGCTTCTGGCCGTACGTGTCGCCCTGCTGGTTCTGCCACTTGACGCGGACGCCCGCCGCCTTGTCCATCGCCGACCAGTAGGGATTGCCCTGCTTGGGCACGTTCCCCCAGATCGGCGCCATGACGGTGAACTCGCCGCCCTTGCCGAGCTTCTGAGGCACCGACACCTTCAGCTCGGCTGCCGGGAGCGCCTTGGTGTAGCCCGCCGCCGAGCCGTTCTTGGCGGGGATGTCCGGGCTCGCCAGCTCCGAAGCGGCGTACGCCGGGAGCAGGCCCTTGAGCTTCTTGCCCGTCGTGGTGCCCTCGTTCTTCGACCCGCTGCCCCCGCAGGCCGTGAGCAGTGGGGCCCCGCCGGCCACGACGAGTGCGGCGAGACCGGAGTGTGCGAGAAACGTTCTCCGGCTCGAACGGGAGCTGCTGGAGAGGGAGTTCGGCGTCATTGCGTCAACCCTTCGTGGCGCGTGCCCGGACACACGGCGGTCACCGCCGGTCGGCATTCGAAGCGCTTCGATGTTGCTGTGAGGTTAAGTGAAGGCTTGGGCCGTAACAAGACTCGTTCCTGAATTCCTGCCGAGAGCCGCGGAGTTCCAGGAACGCGCCGAGCGGCGCGGGATTGCGGGTACCTCACGCCACTCTCCTTGACATGACCCCTGATCGGCACGGAGCATCGAAGCGCTTCGAAGATGTTGACCGAGTCGCCTCCTCCGTGCCCACCGCTCGCCAAGGGGATCCGCACGTGACCGCAAGCCCGCCGCCGCTCCACGCCCCGAAACAGCTGCCCTTCCATGACCCCGAACTGCCCCTGGACCAGCGCGTGGACGACCTCCTGTCCCGGCTGACCACCGGCGAACGCGTCGCGCTCCTGCACCAGTTCACGCCGGCCGTCGAACGACTCGGCATCGCCGCGTTCCGCACCGGTCAGGAAGCCCTGCACGGCGTCGCCTGGATGGGCCGCGCCACCGTCTTCCCGCAGGCGGTCGGCCTCGGCGCCACCTGGAACGACGACCTCGTCCGCGGCGTCGGCGAGGCCGTCGCCACCGAGGCGCGCGCCATGCGGGCGCGCGACGACCGCGTCGGCCTCAACCTCTGGGCCCCCACGGTGAATCTCCTGCGCCACCCGCTGTGGGGCAGGAACGAGGAGGGCTACTCGGAGGACCCCCGGCTCACCTCCGCCATCGCCGTCGCATACACCCGAGGCCTGCGCGGCGACCATCCGGACCGCTGGCGCACCGCCCCCGTGCTCAAGCACTGGCTGGCCCACAACAACGAGACGGACAGGGACACCTCGTCCGCGTCCGTGCGCCCGCGCGTCCTGCACGAGTACGACCTGCGGGCCTTCCGCGCCGCCGTCGAAGCGGGCGCCGTGGCCGGGGTGATGCCCGCGTACAACCTGGTCAACGGCCGCCCCAACCACCTCTCGCCGTACCTGCGCGAGCACCTGCGGACCTGGACCGACCAGGACCTGCTCGTCTGCTCCGACGCGGGAGCGCCCAGCAACCTCGTCGACTCCGAGAAGTACTTCGACACCCACGAGGAGGCCACCGCGGCGGCGCTCGTCGCGGGCGTGGACAGCTTCACCGATCACGGCACGGACGCCTCGGTCATCACCGAACGCATCCAGAACGCCCTGAACCAGGGCCTGTTGACCGAGTCCGACATCGACACGGCGGCCCGCCGCCACCTGTCCGTCCGCTTCCGGCTCGGCGAGTTCGACCCCGGCCAGGGGCCTTACGCCGACCCGGCCACGCACGCCTTCGACACCCCGGGACATCGCGCGCTCGCCCAGGAAGCCGCCGAGCAGGCCGTGGTCCTGCTGAAGAACGACGGCCTGCTCCCGCTGGCCGAATCCACCCGGATCGCGGTCGTCGGACTGCTCGCCGACGAGTGCAAGACCGACTGGTACAGCGGCACCCTGATCCGCCGCAGCACCCCCCTCGACGGACTGCGCGAGCGGTTCGGCGCCGACCGCGTCACCTTCACCGAAGGCGTGGATCGCGTACGCCTGAAGTGTGAGGCGGGTTGGCTGCGGGTGCCGGAGCCCGAGGATGATGGCCAAGTGCACGACGCGGAGGTGGCGTTGGACCCGGCGCTGCTCACCGGCCGCACCGATCTGGCGCCGCTGACCTGTGGCCCCGAGCCGACCGAGTTCGCCCTCGTCGACTGGGGGTGCGGGGCATGGACCCTGCGCGCCCCCGACGGCCACTACCTCTCGGTCGCCGACGACGGCTTCGTGCGCGCGTCCGCGGACCGGCCCGGCGGCTGGGTCGTACAGGAGACGTTCGCGCTGGTCGGCCACGGGGACGGCTACCTCATCGAGCACATGGGGACGGGTGGGTACGTCTCTGTCGCCGCCGACGGCGTGAAGGTTGCCGAGGAGCCGCAGGTCTTCACCGTCGAATTCCTGGAGCGCGGCGAGGACGCCGTGGCCCGTGCCGCGGCGGCGGCCGACGCCGTGATCGTCGTCGCCGGGAACGACCCGCACATCAACGGCCGCGAGACCCAGGACCGCACGACGCTCGCCCTGCCGCCCCACCAGGAGCGCCTGTGGCGCGCCGCCCGAGCCGCCAACCCCCGTACCGCGCTGGCCCTGACCTCCGCCTATCCGTACGCGGTCGCCGACGCCCACGCCCAGCTGCCCGCACTGCTGTGGACCGCGCACGGCGGCCAGGCCGCGGGCACCGCGCTCGCGCGGATCATCGCGGGCGACGTCTCCCCGGCCGGACGCCTCCCGCAGACCTGGTACGCCACGGACAGCGACCTTCCGGACCTGCTCGACTACGACATCATCGGCTCCCGGCAGACCTACCTCTACTTCGACGGCACCCCGCTCTACCCCTTCGGCCACGGCCTGGGCTACTCCTCCTTCGCGTACGAGGACCTCGTGACCGCGCGCGAAGGGGCACGGCTCCGGGTCGCGTTCACCCTCACCAACACCGGGCCCGTCGCCGCGGACGAAGTGGCCCAGCTCTACACCCGGGCGCCCAGGGACCCCACCCCGGCCATCGCCCCGCCCCACCGGCAGCTCGCCGCGCACCGCCGCGTCCACCTCGCGGCCGGAGCCTCCCGCCGCCTGGAATTCGACATCCCCCTGGCGGACCTGGCGTTCTGGGACGTACGCCATGACCGCTGGACCGTGGCACCGGGCGCGCACCAGATGCTCGCCGGGGCCTCCAGCGCCGACATCAGGATCGCGGCGACCGTGGACATCGGGGGCGCCCCGCTCGCCCCCAGGCCGGTGCGCGAGTACGGCCTCGTGGCGACCGCCTACGACGAACAGCGCGGCACGGAGATCGTCGACCGCACCAGGACGAGCGGCGACGCCGTGCGTACGGTGGTGGATGGCGGGACGGGTGAACTGCTCTTCCGTGACTGCGACTTCGGCGACGGGGTCGGTGGCGTTTCGGTCGAGGCCGCCGGAGCGGGAGCCGTCGACCTCATCGCGGGCAGCACCGCCACCACCGTGACCGTCCAGGCGACCGGCGGTTCGTACGACTACGCCCTGGGCACCTCCGGGTTCAGCGTCTGCGGAGTCCGTGATCTGCGCGTGCGGCTGCGCGGCCCTCTGCGGCTCGCGCGGCTCGCCTTCACCGCCACCGCACAGCAGAAGGAGACCGCATGAAGTTCACCGACGGCTTCTGGCTGATGCGTGAGGGGGTGCGGGCCTCGTACGCGACCGATGTGCGCGACGTACGGGAAGGCGAAGGCCGGTTCACGGCGTACGCCGCCGTCCACCCGGTCCGTGAGCGCGGCGACACCCTCAACACCCCGCTCGTCACCGTCGAATGCTTCTCGCCCGCGGAGGGGGTGATCGGCGTCCGCGCGACGCACCACGCGGGCAAGGCCGCACACGGTCCGGACTTCGCCCTGTACGGGAGCGAGGGCGCGGGAATCCTCAAACGCGAAGGCACCACCGTCACCGAACTCACCAGCGGTCCGCTCACCGTGCGCCTGGACACCGACAAGCCCTGGGGCCTCGCATTCCTCGACGCCGACGGGCGACGCCTCACGGCCGTCGAGCGCAGAGGAACCGGCTTCGCCACCGCCCCCGACGGAAGCCATCACATGATCGGCCAACTCGCCCTGGGCGTAGGGGAGTACATCTACGGTCTCGGCGAGCGCTTCACCCCGTACGTCAAGAACGGCCAGAACGTCGACATCTGGCAGGCCGACGGCGGCACCAGCAGCGAGCAGGCCTACAAGAACATCCCCTTCCACCTCTCCTCGCGCGGCTACGGCGTCTTCGTCAACCATCCCGGCAAGGTCTCCTACGAGATCGGCTCCGAGTCCGTCGGCCAGGTCCAGTTCAGCGTCGAGGACCAGTCGATCGAGTACTACATCATCGCGGGCCCCACCCCCAAGGACGTCCTGCGCCGCTACACCGCACTGACCGGCCGGCCCGCCCTGCCCCCGGCCTGGTCGTTCGGCCTGTGGCTCACGACCTCCTTCTGCACGCCCTACGACGAGGAGACCGTCACCGCCTTCGTCGACGGCATGGCCGAGCGCGACATCCCGCTCGGCGTCTTCCACTTCGACTGCTTCTGGATGCGCGAGTACCAGTGGACCGACTTCCGCTGGGACCCGGAGGTCTTCCCCGACCCGGAGGGCATGCTGCGCAGGCTCCGCGAGCGCGGACTGAAGGTCAGCGTGTGGATCAACCCGTACATCGCGCAGAAGTCCGGCCTCTTCGCCGAGGCCGCCGCCGAGGGGTACCTGGTGAAACGGCCGAACGGCGACATCTGGCAGTGGGACCTCTGGCAGCCCGGCATGGCGCTCGTGGACTTCACGAACCCGGCCGCCCGCGAGTGGTACGCGGACCAGTTGCGCGCCCTGCTCGACATGGGCGTCGACTGCTTCAAGACCGACTTCGGCGAACGCGTCCCCACCGACGTCGTCTGGCACGACGGCTCGGACCCGGAGCGCATGCACAACTACTACGCGCAGCTCTACAACAGCGCGGTCTTCGAACTCCTGGAGAAGGAGCGCGGCCCGGGGGAGGCCGTCCTCTTCGCCCGCTCGGCCACCGCGGGCGGCCAGCAGTTCCCGGTGCACTGGGGCGGTGACTGCTTCGCCTCGCTCGGCGCGATGGCCGAGTCCCTGCGCGGCGGCCTCTCCCTCTCGCTCTCCGGGTTCGGCTTCTGGAGCCATGACATCGGCGGCTTCGAGGGCACGCCGGACCCGGCGGTCTTCAAACGCTGGCTCGCCTTCGGCCTGCTCTCCTCGCACAGCCGCCTGCACGGCAATGTGTCCTACCGGGTGCCGTGGGCGTTCGGCGACGAAGCGGTCGACGTGGCACGGAAGTTCACGCTGCTCAAGCACCGCCTCATGCCGTATCTGTACGCGGCCGCCGTCGAGGCCCACCGCACGGGCGTCCCCGTCATGCGTCCCATGCTCCTGGAGTACCCGGACGACCCCGCCTGCCGCACCTTGGACCGGCAGTACATGCTCGGCCCCGACCTCCTGGTCGCCCCCGTCTTCACCGCCGAGGGCGACGTCGAGTTCTACGTCCCCGAAGGCACCTGGACCCACCTCCTGACCGGCGAGAGGGTCCAGGGCCCCGGATGGCGGCGCGAAACCCACGGTTTCGACAGCCTCCCCCTGTACGTGCGCCCCGGCGCGCTGCTCCCGCTGGGCGCGGACGACCAGCGCCCCGACGGCGACTGGCTCCAGGACCTGACGCTCCTGGTCACCCCGGACACGGCGGACGGCACCGAGATCACCGTGCCCGACCTGGACGGCAGGCCCGCGGCGGTCTACCGCGTGGTGCGAGGCGGCGACGAGGTCCGGGTCACCGCGGAGGGCACCACGCGCCCTTTCCGGGTACGGCCGGTTGCCCGGGGTCAGTGCGCCGAGAAGCCGTGCACCGTGCTCGACCGGTAGGTCTCGCCGGGCCGCAGCACCGTCGAGGGGAACGTCGGCCGGTTGGGGGAGTCCGGGAAGTGCTGGGTCTCCAGGCACAGACCGTCGCCCTGCCGGTAGGTGCGCCCCGAAGGCCCGGTGAGCGTGCCGTCCAGGAAGTTCCCGGAGTAGAACTGCACGCCCGGCTCGGTCGTGGCGATCTTCATGGAGCGCCCCGACTCCGGGTCGCGCAGCGTCGCGAAGGGTTCGGGGTGCCGGGTGATGCCCTTGTCCAGGACCCAGTTGTGGTCGAAGCCCTTGGCGGTCACCAGCTGCTCGTGGGAGACCCGGATGTCCCGGCCGACCGTCTTGGCCCGCCGGAAGTCGAAGGGCGTGCCCGCCACCCCGGCCAGCTCGCCCGTCGGTATGAGACCGGCGTCGGTGGGTGTGAACCGTGCGGCGTCCAGGGCCAGTTCATGGCCGAGGATGTCGCCGCTGCCCTCGCCCGCGAGGTTGTAGTACGTGTGGTTCGTCAGGTTCACCACGGTGGCCTTGTCGGTGGTCGCCGCGT